>JAKFXK010000026.1 GCA_021731445.1 Nevskiaceae bacterium
GGTCAGCGGCTTTCTGGAGAACATGTTCACGGCTGCCGATCCCGAGCGGGCGCTGGGCAGCAAGCTCGCCGTGCGTGATGTGCTCGACGTTGCCCGCCGCGAACTGGCGACGCAGCAGCAAACACTGTCGCCAGGCGTGCTGGCTCAGTTGCAGCGCACTCTCGGCAATACCTACACCAGCCTGGGCCAGCCGGCGAAGGCGCTGCCGCTGCTGGAAAGCGCCCAGGCCCTAAGCCGCGAGATGACCGGTGCCGGCAGCCTGGAGTCGCGACGGGCGCAGCTGGACTATCTGCGCGCGCTGATCCGTGCTGGCCGCCAGGCCGAAGCAGCTCCTGTGCTGGCGACGCTGGCAACCACGGCAACCGGTGCGACTGACGAACTCAGGGGCCTGCGGCTCGCGGCGGTGGTCGATCTCGCCGATTACGAGATTTACAGCGGCTCGCCCAAGCGGGCCGAGACCCTCGCGCGCGAGGCGCTGCCAGAGGCCAGGCAACTACTCGGCAATGAACACCAGACCACCCTCATGCTGGGCTACGAGCGCGCGCTGGCCCTGCACATGGACGCACGGCTGGACGACTCGATCATCCAGGCGCAGGAGACAATTGCCGGCATGAGCCGCCGCTTCGGCAGCAATCACCCGCGCACCCAGCTGGCGCGTGACGCGCTGGCGCTGTCCTACCGCGAGCAGGGCAAGTTTCCCGAGGCGGAGGCGATCTATCGGGAGACGCTGGCGGCGCGGGAACAGGTGCTGGGTGCTGTTCATCCGCAGACGGCGGGAGCGCGCGTCAGCCTGGCGGCGGTGCTGTCGCTGGCGGGCCGCAATGCCGAAGCGCTGCCACTGGCACGACAGGCGCATGCGGACATCCTGCGGGTGCTCGAGCCGGAGGCCGAGACCGCGCGCAGCGTCACCAGCCTGCGCGCCTACGTCGAGAGCGAGAACGGCGAGATCGCCACCTCGGCAGAACTCAACCAGGGCCTCATTGCCCACACCGAAACCAAGCCCGGCGGGCCTGCCGAAAACGATCTGCCTGACTACAACAATCTCGCCAACCAGCTGATGAAACTCGGACGTGAGCGGGATGCGCGCGCGCTCTACGAGCGCCTGCTGGCACATGCTCAGCGCTTGCTCGGCCGCGATCATGCGCACTACGGCATGTTCGAGAACAACTATGGCGAATGCCTGCGCAAGCTCGGCCAGCTGGCGGCGGCGCGTACCGCGCTCATGCACAGCCGCGAGGTGCTTGAAAAACAGCTGGAGCCGGACCACCCGCACCGCATGCGGGTAGTCGAGCGCCTTGCCCAGGTAGAGACGGCGCTTGCCCAACAGAACCGGTAGTTTTTTGCTTAGGAACAAGGTGCGTGAATGTGGCTTCTAGTCGCAGTTCTTCTGGGAATCATCGCGTGGCTGATGGTCGCTCGTCGGCGAAGTTTCGGCTTGAAAGGGCAGCCTGCTCCGCAGCAGAACGATCCCGCTGCCGCCGAGCGCGAGCGCATCTATCAGGACCTGCATGACGACCTCGGCGCCAAGTTGCTGCAACTGATTCACAGCGCCGAGAATCCGCAGCAGGCTGATCTGGCACGCGCGGTGATGCAGGATTTGCGCGATGTGGTCTCGCGCTCGCGCCGCCCGCCCGCGCCCTTGCTGCAACTGCTCGGCGAGATCGAGGCCGAAGCGCGCCAGCGGCTTGCGGCAGTCAACGCTGAGCTCGTCTGGGAGCAGGAGGCGGAACTCGCCGACGTCGCACTCGACCAGACGCAGACCCTGCACCTGATCCGTATCGGCCGCGAGGCGATCAGCAATGCTCTGCGCCATGGCGGCGCGCACTGGCTTCGGGTGCGCGCCTTCCGTGCCAACACGGAACTGCTACTGGAGATCACCGACGATGGCAGCTACCGCCCTGCGCAGATCGGCGAGGGGCGCGGCACCGCCACCATGCGCGAGCGCGCCAGCGCCTTGCAGGGCGATATCCGGTGGGACCAAGGCACGCTCGGCGGCACCAAGGTGCTGCTGCGCGCCGCGGTGTTCGAGAGGCGCGTGCCTCACCCGATCCGGTGATACCGCACAGGGATTGCCGTCCCTAGCATGGCTTCCACCCACTGGAGCTCTGCCATGACCTTGCTGCCCCCGAAAACCCCCCTGCTCGCTGTCCTGCTGCTGGCTTTCGGCAGCACCCATGCCCAGGAGGCCGGCGTCAGCACACAGGCCACCGTCGCCGTCGAGCCAGCGGCCGCCATCGCCGAAGCTGCGCCAGCCGCTGCCGTCACCGCCACGCTGGCTCCGCTGAGCATCCCGGTCAACGTCGGCTATGCCGAGGACATGTCCAGCTACGGCAAGGTGGTGGTGGTGCCGACGGCCTACGTGAAGCTCTTGGTGGATGGCAGCGTGTTCGCCGCCAAGCAGGGCAGCGGTCTGTCGGCGCTGGGCGGTGGCAGCACCAACTCGGTCAAGGCCAAGGCCAGCTACAAGGTCGCCGGCATCGACAAGGCCTTGGCGCAGGGTCTGGCACGTCAGGTCTACGATGACTTCGTGGCTAGGCTGCGCGCCGCCGGATACACGGTGCTCACCTACGAGGACATCAAGACCCGCGACGTCGTCGCCGCCGCTGCCCGCAATACCGGCGATGCGGATTGGGGCATGCCGACCGAGAAGGCCGTCGGCAGCCGCGACAGCTATGTGATTGCCGCGCCAAGTGACGAGATGGCCTTCAAGATCGGTTTCACCGGTGTGTTCGCGGAGTTCATCAAGTACGGCAAGCCCAAGTTCACCGATGCCGCGATGGTGATCCCGGTCTACACCATCAACGCGCCGCTGGCTTCGGCCAGCACCGGCGGCGGCTACAACCGCATCGAGGCCTCCACCAACGTGGTGCCCGGCCTCAGCCTGCAGTACGCCAGCGCCCTGTGGATGGGCGCGCCGAAGGTGCGCATGGGCGGCGGCAATGCGGCCGGCGTCGTTAGCAAGGGCCCCGTGGTCAATATCAGCGACAACGCCGGCAGCCTGAGCAAGCAGGACACGACGCCGAGCGCGGCCAACGCGATTAGCAAGACACTGTCCATGCTGGGTGGTGGCGGCAGCATTTCAGCCAGCGCCTCGGACTACACCTTCACCATCGACAAGGCCGCCTACAGCGCGGCGGCGCTGCACGGCATGACCAGCTTCAACGCCGAGGTGGCAAAGGCATTGGCCGGCCAATAGACAGGGGGAGCGTCACGACCAGCCCCGGCTCTGGCCGGGGCTTTTTCATGCGCGCTGAAAATCGTAGATCGAGCCCAGGTTCAGGAGCTGCGTGAGGCGATCAAGCGCGCTGCGGTTCTCGTCAAGCAATGCCGGATCGGCCAGATCGGCAAACACCAGCCGGTCGCGGTAGTGGCGCCGCACCCAGGCTTCGAGCGCATCGGCCTTTTCCGGTGTGATCCAGCTTTGCGCGTTCACCGCCGCGCGCTCCGCCTCGGTCAGCACCACCCGCAGCCGCAGGCAGGCCGGGCCGCCCCCGTTGTGCATAGACTGACGCAGGTCGAACACTTGCACGGCATTGATCGGGCAGGCTGGGTCGGCAACGAGACGCTGGATGCAGGCCCAGACTTTCCGGTTCTCGGCGCACTCCTGCGCCACGATCAGCGTGTGGCCCTTTTCCCCCGGCACACAGACCAGCTGCGAGTTGAACAGATAGCTCGACACTGCATCCGCCACACTCACCTCGGTGTCGAGCACCTCGACGAAACACGCGGTGGGCAGTGTCGCTTGCAGTTGTTTTTTCAGGCCAGCCGCATCGACGAAAGCCTGTTGGTGGAAGAACAGCAGCTCGCGGTTGCCCACCGCGATCACATCGTTGTGAAACACCCCCATGTCGATGGCGGATGGTGCTTGCTGGTGGTACACGGTCTGCGTCGCACGCAGCCCATGCAGTCTCGCCACCGCCTCAGAGGCAGCGCGCGTTTGCCGGGCTGGATATTTCGTAGGCTTCGGCTCGCTGTCGCTGCCTTGCCCGTAGACGAACAGCTCCACGCCCGCCGCGCCGTAGTCAGCGCAGAGTCGCGTGTGATTGGCCGCGCCCTCGTCACCCATCGCCGGGGTGGCAGGCAGCAGCGCGTGATGCGAGAAGTGCCTGCTGTTGGCAAAAGTGGCGGCGAGTGCGCGCGCGGTGGTGGCCGGCTCCAGCGAGCGGTGCAGGTGGCTGGCGAGGTTGGCGGGTGTGAAGTGCAGCTTGCCGTCGGCGCAGTCGGCACTCGGCGAGACAGTGGCTGCGTTGGCCGTCCACATGCTGCTCGCACTACTGACGGCAGCGAGCAACCCCGGTGCTTCGCGCGCGGTCTTTGCCAGAACCTCGGAATCCTTGCCGGTAAAGCCCAAAGCCTTCAGCGTCGGGATGTGCGGGCGCTCCTGCGGCGGCAGCACACCCTGTGCCAAGCCCATGCCGCAGAGCGCGCGCATCTTGCCCAGACCTTGCAACGCCGCCTCGCGCGGATTGCTGGGCAAGGTAGCGTTCTTGGCCGAAGCGACGTTGCCGTGTGCCAGGCCTGCATAGTTGTGCGTGGGGCCTACGAGACCATCGAAGTTGGATTCGATCACAAGCGTATGACCGGCCCCGTAGGGCGAAAGATGCGGTTGAGGATTCATGTCCGCATTATCGCCCTGCCCATTTCAAAAGACGTCAGGCAGGGCAAACACCCTCAACTTTCTTGGAGCAGAGGGGATGCAGAGGGTTAGTCCTCTGTACGCCTTTCCCCCCGACGACGTTCGAAGTCTGCAAACATCACTGGACGCTGTTTGCGGCGGTCTCCAGCCAGTTCTTCACGACGTTCGAAGCGCTTGTAGTGCGGAACCAGATTTTCTTCAGGATAGCTCGGCAGTACCAGCATGCGGTACAGCAAATAGGCAAACGTCAATGACAGGACAAAGGAAAACAACTTGTTCTGCAGGATGTAGTTCAGGATCACGTCCATGGTTCATCTCTTGGTAAGCACAGAAACGACTGCGTCATCAAGAGATACACCTCGACACTGAACCACAACGGTAGCGCCCTCTAGAGGGTGTTAAAGACTTGAGCATCGCTGTGTTTCTGCCCAAAAAGCCGCCAGGCAAGGCAGCTGGCCGAAGGCTTGGTGGTTCCAAGTCGAGGCCAGCTAACGCGGCATGGCGGCTTTTTGGGCAGAAACCCTCCGGGGCGGGAGCGTTTGGCTTAGCGTCGGGCATGACATTGAGTCATGCCCGCTTAGGCCAAACGCTTTTGCGCATTGCTACGTCACGAGGCTTGCGAAGACTTCGAGTATTCGCTGCGCCTCGTTCCTTGCACTGCGCAAAAACTGCCTTCCGCCGCAGCGATGCTCAAGTCTTTAACACCCTCTAGGACTCCGGCACCCGATAAGTGTTCTTGCCCTCGCGCTTGGCCTCATAGAGGGCAGCATCGGCTGATTTCAAAAGACCGGCGGCATCGTTGCCATGCTCAGGGTAGCTGCTGAGACCGATACTGACGGTGATCTGGATGCTATGACCCTCGATGAGGTAGGCCTCCGACAGCGCCTGGATGATCTTGTCCGCAGTCTTGGTCGCGTATCCCCTACTGCTGATGTGGGTGAGCGCAATGACGAACTCGTCGCCACCCAGGCGGCAGACGGTGTCCTCTTCCCGCACGATCGACAACAGCCGTGTGGCGACGGCTTTGAGCAGCGCGTCGCCAATGCCATGACCTCGGCTGTCATTGACCTCCTTGAAGCCATCGAGATCGAGATACAGCACGGCCATTACCCCGTAATGCCGGCGGGCATGGGCGATGGCCATGGCGAGACGGTCATCGAGAAGACGCCGGTTGGCCAGGCCGGTGAGCGGATCGCTGAGCGCCAGTGACTCCAGCCTATTGCCGTGTTCACGCAACTGGGCATGGAGCAGGCGAACCTCAAGCAGGTTGTGCACCCGCATCAGCGTCTCGCCGACATCGATGGGCTTGGTGATGAAATCGCGTGCGCCGGCTTGCAGAACACTGAGCTTGTGGTCTGCATTGGCCGTAATGGCGAGTACCGGCAGGTAGCCCTGTGTTTCGATTTCTTTCAGACCAACCATCACCTCGAAGCCATCCATCCCGGGCATCTGAACATCGAGCAGAATCAGGTCGTAGACATGCTGGCGGTGCAGTTCGCAAACCTTGCGCGGGTCGGTGGTGGAACTGACCGAGGTATAGCCTGCGCTGGCGAGGATGTGTTCGAGCAGCGACACGTTGCTGGCCTGATCATCGACGATTAGGATCTTTCCGGCGCGGGTGTCAATCGCGCCGCAGCTGGTCAGTGTCATGCAGCCTTGGGTAGCCCAGCCTGCGTTCGGCGCCGACTCGGCCACCCCAGCTAAAGCCACTGCTGTCTGTGAAAAGGTGGCATCGCCTGTCCCTTGCAAAGGCTGCACGTTTTGCAGAACTGAAGATGAGGTAGACATTGACTGGCCTTGCATGTTTGTGGCGTTCGCGTAGTAGCGGTCATTTTTGGGAGTCTGTGCACAGCCTGAAACCGTTACATGAATGCCGCCCTACCGTAGCTCGACACCTGCAGGTCACTCGGCCGTGACGACCCACACACGTCGCCGCGCCGTCCACGCACGGCCGCGCGTGGTTGGCCGCGCCCTCGTGCCCATCGCGGGTGTTGCCGGCAGCGGCGCCTGGTGGGCGAAGTGGTGGGAATTGGCAAAAGGTGGCCGCGAGCGCATGAGCGGTGCAGATGACTGACGAGATTGGCTGGAGTGAAGTGCACCGACCATCGGTGCAGTCGGTCGAGGGCGAGCTGGTGGCGGCATCGGCCGTCCACATGCTGCTGGCGCTGCTCACAGCGGCCAAGAGGGCCGGTGCTTCGCGTGCCCCCTGCGCCTTCGCCAGCTCGGATGCAGAGTCCCAAGCTTCGTTTCTGGCGCAGGGCGGGGCGAGGGCGCGCCGGTCACTTGCAGTGCATGATCAGTAATGCGACCAAGCTCGCCCCCGTTCCACTGTGTTCACTGACTCAGAAACGTTTCCACTTCCACCCGGCGATCGGGTTGCAGGCAGGCAATCAGATCCGCCAACCCTTGGTCAATCCGGTCATCGCATTCGCCGGGCCGGGTCAATGGTTCGGACTCGCCCATGCCGCGTGCTTCGATGCGGTCTGAGGGAATATCGGCCGACTCGACCAGGTAGCTCTTCACTGCATCGGCACGTCGCGACGACAAGTCAGCGTTGTACTCGGTGCTGCCAAGACGGTCGGTGTGTCCCTTGATGGTGATGCGCTGGTAGTTCGAACCCTTGAGATCGAGCGCAAACTGGTCGAGTGCCCGCTTGCCTTCAAGCTTGACAGTGGCCTGGTCGAAGTCGAATTGGGAATCCGCCGAGAGGGTCAAAGGCCCTCGTGCGGGAGGTGGCGGCAATACAGGCGGCGGGGGCGCTTCGGCTACTGCTGGCGCTGCCACTGGTGCTGTTGCGGGCGCTGGTGGTGTGTAGGCGACGGGTGCAGCCTTGAAGCGATAGATCACGCCGAGCGAGGCCAGATCGACATCGCCCTTGTTGCCGATGGCATCCTTCATGCGATAGCGCTCCAGCTCGGCACGCAGGCCAAGTTGGGGCGTCAGCGCGTACTGCAGGCCGGCGCCGACCTTGTAGTTCGCCCCCTTCTCGCTGCGATCCGGATTGACCACCCGCACGGCGCCGCTGCCTTTGAACGAGGCCTTGGTTTTGGCGTACTGCACGCCAGCGCGACCGAATGCCGAGAACTTGTCCGTGAAAGGCAGGATGCCCACCGCATCGAGATTCACGCCCTTGAACTTGGCTTTGCCCTCGAGTGTTCCGGGCGGCTGGGTGGTGGCGGTAAAGTTGAACTTGCCGAGATCGAAGTAACCCCCCTCGAGCGCAAACTGTCGGTTGAGCTGGTAGCCGCCGAACAGCTTGAATCCGAGATCGCGCGTGTCCTTGCGGATCTGTGTCTGGATAAAACCCTCGGAAGCCAGGGTGTTGGCGATGCGCTCGTTATCGATAGTGGCCAGTGATTGGCCAAGATTGAGCCCGCCGTACCAACCCAGGGCCTCGGTCGCATCGTCGGCGCGCGCAGGGCCGGCAATCACTGCAAGTGCCAGTGCTGCCAGGATGCTTTTTGATGTGGTGGTTTTCATGTGGGTTCTCGTAGGCATCAGGGAGCAGGAACGTTGATGACGCTGTTGGTCATCGTCACGCCGGCAGTCAGCGAAATGGCCCGGCCGTTCAGGGTCGTGATCACTGCCGTGGGCGGACTGCCGCCAGTGGTGGAGAGCGTGTTCGCGGCATCCGACAACAGGGTGCCGTTGACCGTGGAACCGGTGCCGATGACCGCGCCGGCGGGCACATACCAGAAGACGTTCTTCGCCTGTGCGCCATTCACCAGCAGCACCATGATCGGCACCGCAGGAGTTGCCGGCCCGGTGCGACCGACGTTGAGCGTGCCCGTGCCCGCTGCGGTCTGGAACACCCACACCGCATTCGCATCACCACCGGCATCGAGGGTGAGATTCGCGGTCGTGCGGCCTGCGCCGCCGATGTCGTAGGTGCCGGTCGACGACAGATAGACGCCGGGTGGCAGTGTGCGCCCGGCCAGCTCGTCCGCACCGCCACCCGCGCCGCCGCAGCTGGGGCATTGCGCAAGGCTGGAGACATCCACACCGCCGGGCAGATTTGCCGGAGAAATCGCGTTGAAGGCCTGCAGCGCATCCGAGCGTGCCTGGGTGACGGTCGCACCGGCAACGGAGCCGGGTGGAGCTGTCAGCGTGTAGACCAGGCCATTGACCCGCCCGTCGTTGTTGGGCGTGACGGTGTAGACGTTGCCGCCCGAGTCACGGAAGCCGGTGATCTTCGTGGAGGCGCCGTTCACGCCGACATCGCCGTTGATGACGGTATTAAGGCCGTCGTTGGTCACCGTCGCGCCCGAGTAGGCGCCGAATGGGGCCGCAGCGCCAAGCGCAGGAGCCACGGTGCACATCGACGCATTGCTGGTGAACTGAGTAACCCTGTTCACCGCGAGAGGGTTGCCGGCCACATCCTTCACGCCCGTAGCGCCGCCCCGGATGGTGGCGGTGTAACTGGTTGCCGGCGCTCCGATCAGGTTGGCATCAGGGTTGAAGCTTGCGATGTTGCTGGCGCTGTCATAGGTCACCACACCACTGACCGCTGCACCGCCACTCACCGCGAGCGTGAAGGTCGCGCTGGTGATCGTCAGCGGATCCATCGCCTCGCTGAAACGGGCGTTGATGTTCTTGTTGATGCAGACGCCGACGGCCCCATCCGCCGGATTGGTCGACAGCACCGTCGGTGCCGTGGTGTCCGCTGCCGCACCCGTCGTGAAGCTGGAGGTGAAGGGATTCGCCAGCGTATTGCCGGCGATGTCACGAACCGCGGTCGTCACGGTGACGTTGCAAAGGGTGCTGGGTGGCAGATTGCTGCCCGGCGTGAAGCTCGCAGTATTGCTGCCCGCTGCATACGCCACCGTGCCGCTGATCGGAGTCCCGGAGGGGCAGGCCAGCGTGAAGCTGGTGCCGCTGATGCTGAGCGCATCCATGGCCTCGCTGAAACTGATGGTCACCGCGCTGTTGACCGCAATCCCGCTGGCGCCCGCTGCTGGCAGCACTGCGGTCACCGTCGGGCGCGTCATATCCGCTGCGGCACTGGTGGTGAAACTCCAGTTGAAGGGTGCAGCGAGCGCATTGCCTGCGATATCGCGTGCTGCGGTGGTGATGGTTGCCGTGCAGGTGGTGCTTGGCGGCAGCGCGCTACCGGGTGTGAAGGTAGCGACGTTGCCACTCATGGCATAAGCCACCGTGCCGGTGATCGCAGTGCCCGACGGACAGGCCAGCAGAAAGCTGCTGGTGTTGAGACTTGAGGGATTCATCGCCTCACTGAAGCTGGCGGTGATCGAGGTGTTGACCGGCACGCCAGTCGCACCTGCCGCTGGGAACACCGAGCTGACCGTCGGGGCGGTCATATCCGCCGCAGCGCTGGTGGTGAAGCTCCAGTTGAAGGGTGCAGCGAGCGCATTGCCTGCGATATCGCGAATCGCCGTACTCAGCGTCGCGGTGCAGGTCGTGCTCGAGGGCAGGCTGCCGGCGGGTGTGAAGGTGGCCATGTTGCTGCCCATCATGTAAGCGACGGTGCCGCTGACGGCGGTGCCTGCCGGGCAGGCCAGGGTGAAGCTCGCGGCATTCACACTCGCTGGATCGAGCGCCTCACTGAAGCTCGCAGAAATGGCCGTATTGATGGCGACGTTCGCCGCATTGGCGGCCGGCTGCGTGGTGCTCACGACGGGGGGAGTGGTGTCCTGCGCAGTGCCGGTGGTGAACCGCCACACAAACGGAGCCGCCAGACTGTTGCCGCGCAAATCCCGCACAGCCGTGCTGATGTTTGCCACACAGGTCGTGCCGGGCGGCAAGGCGCCAGTCGGTGCGAAGGTGGCAACGCTGCCACTTGCTGCATACGTCACCGTGCCGCTGACGGCTGCGCCTGAGGGGCAGGCCAGACTGAAGCTCGCCGTGGTGATGCTTGCCGGGTCCATCGCCTCGCTGAAGCTGGCGGTAATGGCCCTCGTATTGACAAGCACATTGCGGGCATCCGCAGCCGGTGAAACAGCGGTCACGGTCGGTCTGATCAGGGTGGCACCGCCAGTGCCGAGAATCGGGTCGCGTCCGCCACCACCACAGGCTGCGACCAAGGAGGACAACGCGATTGCAGCCAGCCATCTCGCTAACGGAGGGCAGGCATTCTGATTCAACATTTTTTTCCCCGGTGGATCGCGTTTAGCGAATCAGCAGCGCCGATCCGCAACTCGATTTTTTCTACTTCGTCACTTTGCAGTGGCGACCGGGTATGACAGCGAGCGCTGATTTCCACATGAACGTGACGGGTCGCGCTGCAAGCACTGTGCGGTCAAGCTCCACGTGCCCGGCGCCAGGATCTTTCACCAGGGGCTGCGTATACAACAGCACCTCGGCCAGGGTTGGTCCGGCATTGACGCGCCGAGGTGATCAGGCGTCGCAGGCCATCCGCGCGCTTCACATTCAAATCCAGTATTTGATCAGCGAGGCGCCGGTTTCTTTCAAGCGTTCGATCCAGGGCCGCGCGCGCCACTCTTTGAGGGTGATGAGGCTGGACTGCTCCATGTCCTGCTTGAAAAGTGTCTCCATCGTCGTGGCAAAGCGCTTGCCGATCACCATCGCATTGGCCTCGTCGTTGTGGATGAAGCTGCGGTAGTCGAGGTTGGCACTACCCACCGTTGACCAGACGCCGTCCACCACGGCGGTTTTCGCATGCAGCGTCACGGGTTCGTACTCGTAAATCCTGATACCGGCCTTCAGCAGGCGGTCGTAATAGTGGCGTGTGATCAGTGGCAGATAGCCGATGTCGGACTTGGCAGGCAGGAGCAGGCGCACATCGACACCGCGCTTGGCGGTGTCGCAAAGCAGCTTGGTGAAATCCTCGTTGGGCGCGAAGTAGCTTTGCGTGATCCACACGCGCTTCTCGGCGAGCTTGATCGCGTTGAAATAGGTGCCGTAGATGACGTTGCGCTTCTCGCGCTTGTTGAGCAGCGCCTTGGCTGCCGACTCCGGCACGGCGAGAAACACGCTGAGCAGATCGGTGCCTTCGCTGGTGAGCACGCGCACGATGTCATTGCCCTCTGATTTGAGCGGTGGAAAATACTCGCCACTCAAATCAATCTCGCCCTTGCCCGCCTCCCAGGCATCGAGAAACGCGCGCTGGAAAGAGGCCACCGCCGGACCCTCGACCTGGATGTGGGTGTCGCGCCAGCCGGCACCGGGGGAGAGCTGCGAGGGCCGCATGCCCGCACCGCCGCTGCTGAACCTGCCACCGCTTCTGCTGCCCCCACCACTACCGGAGGGTTCACCACTGGCGCGTGCCTCGCCATTCGGTGAGGACTGCTCGTACTCATCCATGATGTTGATGCCGCCAGTGAAGGCGACCTTGCCGTCCACCACCAGCACCTTGCGGTGGCTGCGGCGGTTGAGGCGCCAGATGCGCAGATCCTGGGTCTTGTTGAACTCCAGGAGCTGCACGCCCGCTGCTTTCAACTCGTCCTTGTATTTGTTGCCGGCGCCGGAGCCGCCGATGGAGTCGAACATCAGTCGCACAATCACGCCCTGCTGTGCGCGTTCGATCAGTGCCTCGGCGTACTGCTGGCCGATTTTTTCGTCGGTGATGATGTAGACGTCGAGGTGGATGTGATGGCGCGCCTGTCTGATCGCCGCGAGCTGGGCCGCATGGGCGGCAGGGCCATCCACCAGCAGATCCACCTGATTGCCGGCGATGGCAGGGCGGCGCGTCAGCGCGGTCTCGGCAGCACCGACCTTGCGCGCGTATTCGTAGGCGGCGGCATCGTGGCCGACCGCCTCGCGCAGCACCGCATCGGGTGACTTCGTCACCTCCCCATTGCAGTTGCAGCTGTTGGCAACGCGAATCCAGTTGCTGCCGCCTTTCACCTCGACAGGCGGCACCGTTGCACAGCTGCCCAGGCCCAGCGACAGCACCAGCAGCAGGATGGTTTTCATAGCGTGAGGCCCGGTGAGAGCGTGGCCGGTTTCTCCAGTTTCGAAGCTTCGCTGCTGGCAACCGGGTAGCTGCAATAGTCGGCTGCATAGTAGGCGCTGGGGCGGTGGTTGCCTGAATGGCCGGGGCCGCCAAACGGGAAGCTGCCGGAAGCACCTGTAGTCTGCCGGTTGCGGTTGACGATACCGGCGCGGATGCGCTTGAAGAACTTCTCCCATTCGGCGTCGTCGTCGGTGAGCATCCCGGCGCTCAAGCCGAACTGGGTGTTGTTGGCCTGCGCGATGCTCTCGTCCAGCGAGGCGGTGCGGACGACTTTGAGCAGTGGGCCGAAGTCTTCTTCGTCCGGCACCTCGGCTGCGCAGGCGGTGATATCGATCAGGCCGGGCGAGACGAAGGCATCGCCCTGTTCGAGGCGCTGCATTTTCAACAAGGGTGTTGCGCCCAGTGCGATGAGCCGCGCTTGCGAATCCAGCAGCAGCTGTGCGGCGCGGGCTGATACCACCGGCCCCATGAAGGGCGCGGGCTCGTCCTCGCTGCCACCGATGCGCAGGGCCTTGGTGACTTCGACCAGGCGCGAGAGCAGGGCATCGCCCTTGGCCCCTGTCGGCACCATCAGCCGCCGTGCGCAGGTGCAACGCTGGCCTGAGGTGACCCAGCTCGACTGCACGATCTCGTGCACGGCGGCGTCGATGTCGCTGATGCTGCCCACCACCAGCGGATTGTTGCCGCCTAGCTCCAGGGCCAGGATGACGTGCGGTCTTGCTGCGAACTGCGCGGCGAGGATGCCGCCGGTGCGGGCGCTGCCAGTGAAGTAGAGGCCATCAAGCTGCTGGTGGGCCGCCACCGTTTCGCCGGTGGCGCGCTCGCCCTGCACGAGGTTGATGACGCCAGCAGGCAGGCCAGCGGCCTCCCAGCATTTCAGGGTTTCCTCGGCCACCAACGGTGTTAGTTCGCTGGGTTTGAACACCACGGTATTGCCCGCCAGCAGGGCCGGCACGATGTGGCCATTGGGCAGATGGCCGGGGAAGTTGTACGGCCCGAACACCGCCACCACGCCATGCGGCTTGTGTCGCAGCACGAAGCGTCCGAACGGCTGCGCTAGTTCACGGGTGCCGGTGCGCTCGTGGTATGCCGTGATCGACAGCTCGATCTTGCCGGCCATCGCCGCGACTTCGGTGCGCGCTTCCCATAACGGTTTTCCGACTTCACGCGCGATGCTCAATGCAAGTGCTTCGCTGCGCTCCTTGAGCACCGCTGCGAAGCGACGCGCGAAGCCAGCGCGTTCGTCGAAGCTCAGATCGGCCCAAGGCTCGAAAGCCGCGCGGGCGGCGGTGAAGGCGGCATCCACATCCACCGTACTGGCGCTGTTGGCCTGCCACAGCACGGCGCCAGTCGATGGGTTGCAGCTTTCAAATGGAATGCCGTGGCCTTGTTGCCACTGGCCATTGATGAAGTGCATGAGGGGGATCGCAGTTGGTGATTGCCGTGCATCTTCCGCGCCTCGACGCCCAAAAAGAAGCCCCCGGCAGCGCAGGGCTGGCGGGGGCTTGGATCATGTGATGCCTCAGAAGTTGGCGGTGACGCCGACGCGGAAGTTGAGCGGTGCACCGGGCAGGATGTTGTTGTCGGTGTGGGCATTGACGTAGTAGTCCTCGCCGGTGAGGTTTTCGACATTGAGCTGTGCGCGCAGGGTGGGGCTGTGCTGGTAGAACACCGCGCCATCGACACGGGTGTATCCGTCCATCTCCACCGCGTTGCTGCTGGTGGTGAACATCGCACTGCGGTTGAACACGCCCACGCCAGCGCCCCACTGTGGCGTGAAGTCATAGCGGTTCCACAACGACACGGTGTTGCGCGGCAGGTTGGCGAGGGTGGCACCGTCGCGCGCGGTGGTGGCATTGGTGGTGGCGGTGAGCTTGGCGTCCTGGTAGGCGTAGCCGCTGCTGATACTCCAGGCCCTGGTGATGTTGCCGGACACGCCCAGCTCGATGCCCTTGGTGCGCGCGCCATCGCCGAGCGTGGAGGCTCCGCCCGCATTGACCGGCGGCAGGATGACATTGCGGCGATCCAGCTGGTAGACCGCCACGGTCAGGGCGAGATCGGGGCGCACATCCCACTTCGCACCCACTTCGTAGTTGGTGAACTCTTCGGGGTCGAAGGCCTTGTTGGTGGGCGAGAGCGAGCCGAGCTGCTCGCCCGCGCGCGGCAGGTAGCTGAGCGAGTAGCTGGCGTAGACCGAGGCCTGTTCCAGTGGCTTGTAGATCAGGCCGACGCGCGGCGAGACGAGGCCGTCCTCGGTTTCGATCTCGCGATCGGCGGCGGCGACACCGCTGCGGCGGTTCTTGAAGTGGGTGTTGTACTGGTCGTAGCGCAGGCCCAGCACGACATCAAACTGCGGGCCGAAGCGGAGCTGATCCTGCACGTAGATCGCCGCAATCTCGGTCTCGCTCTCGTTATTGCCATCGTTGGCACCCTGCACGAAGGCCACCAGCGGGCGGCTGAAGTTGGGGCTCGTGGCCGGTGCGTTGAAGGTGTTGTCGGGTGTGGTATCGGCATCGCTGCCATCCGGAAACTGGCCGCTGAGGCGCAAGTTGTCGGTCAGCTGGCGGCCGATTTCCACGCCGCCCAGCAGCGTGTGTTCGATGCCGCCGGTCTTGAGCTTGTAGACGAGGTCGGTCTGGTTGAACAGGTTCTTGCGGTCGGTCGCCGCGAAGTAGGACTGGAACGGCACCGTGCCATTCGCCGCCACGGGGCCGCTGGCAAAGACGTTCTGGTAGAACTTGTCGTAAGCGCCGTACAGCGTGCGGTTGGTGAGTGTGAGGCCACGGCCAAAGTCGTGATTGACGGTGATGCTGGTGGTGTTGAGTTCGGTGTCGGTCGGACTGTTGCCAGGATCGCCGAAGAAGGTCGAGTCGTCCGCCGCGAAGGGCTTGCCATTGAGCGAGGGGCCGCCCCGGTCGGCGATGCGCTCGTCGCGGAAATACTCGTAGCCGAGCGTGACGGTGGTGGCCTTGTCGAGCGCCAGGCGCAGGGTGGGGTTGATGCCACGGCGTTGCAGCGTCACATCGTCGCGGTAGCTCCCGCTGTCTTCCACCAGTGCGGTCACGCGCGCAGCGACGTTCTGATTGAAGCCTTGACCCAGGTCAAAGGTCGCGCGCTTGTTGTCGAAGCTGCCACCCTGCAGGCTGATCTCGCGCACGCGCTGGCCATCCGCCACACGGGTCACACGATTGATGACGCCGCCGACGCCGCCGCGTCCGAAGATCATCGCGTTCGGGCCTTTCAGCACTTCGATGCGTTCGATGTTGTAGAGATCACGGTAGTACTGCACGTCGTCGCGCAAGCCGTTGACGAAGAAATCGCTGGTCGAGGCATTGCCACGGAACACCGGCGTTTCGCGGTTGCCCTCGCCCTGAGCCATGCCCACACCCGGCACGTAGCGGATGACATCGGCGATGTTCTGCGCGGACTGGTCCTGCACCTGCGCGCGAGTGACCACCGTAATGGACTGCGGCACATCGACCAGGGGTGTATCGGTGCGGGTGCCGGCGCTGCTGCGGCTGCTGTGATAGCCCTTGCTGTCCGGTGCATCGGCGGTGATTTCGACGGTATCGAGCTTCACCGGGTCTGCGGCCGCATCGGCAGCGAATGCCACTTGCGCCGGTTCGGCGCTCTGCGCCAGCACGGCAAAAGAGGCGAAGGCGAGGGCAGTAGCCGCGAGCGGGCGAAGGCGGAAATGCATGGTGTTCAATCCGGTTGGATAGTGGGCAAATCAGCGCTGCGCCGTGTTGGGCGGGATGCGCTGGTGGGTGTCATCAACCGGTACTTCGCGGACTTTCCAGCCTGCTTTTGCCTAATGAGACAGGGTGAAGTGTAATTGCGAATACGTCGCAATAAAAGTCTAAACGCGAATAATTCTTGCTGGCGGGAAGTGCGGCAATTGAGTCTTACAGCGGTGACACCCGCACTTGATCGCCAGGGCGCACACCCAGCTGCTGCGCCAGCTTAGTGCTCAGGGTCACGCTGCCGTCGTTCCCCATCGACTGCTGATCCAGCTCCGCATAGGCACAGCGGAAGTCACCGAGCACGGTGTTGGCCACCAGACAGGGCGCGCCACCTTGCGGCTGCCCGATGCGCACCTGCACCGACTGCGCGCGGCGGATGCTGCGGATCTCCTCGCGCGGTGCTTCCACGGTGGGTCCACCATCAAAGATGTCGATATAGCCCTGATAGCGAAAGCCCTCCTGCTGCAAGAGGTGTAGCGCAGGCGCGGTCTGCGGATGCACCTTGCCCATCACGTCCTGTGCCTTCTGTGGCAGCAGCACGGCGTAGATCGGGTGCGGCGGCATCAGCTCGGCAATGAAGGCCTTGTTGCCCATGCCGACGATGTGCTCCGCCTGGGTGTAGTCGACGCTCATGAAGTGCCGGCCCAGGCCCTCCCAGAACGGGGAGTGCCCTTTCTCGTCGGAGTCGCCGCGCATCTCGGCGATGACCTTGTCGGCAAAGCGATGCGGAAAGTTGGCCATGAACAGGAAGCGGCTTTTGCTGAGCAGCTTGCCCGCACCGACGCCACGGAAATGCGGCTGCATGTAGAGCGAGCAGAGCACGCTCGCACCGGTGTAGTCGTTGGAGAGATACAGCGTCGGCACGCGGTTGTAGATGCCCAGTTCGCGGCTGGCATGAACAGTGAGGCCCACACGATAATTGTAGAAAGCCTCGTCGAGGCCACAGGCGGCCTCGATGGCACAACAGGCGCCCACTTCACCGGTGTCGGTCTCCACCATCACGAACAGGTATCGCTCGTGTCCGGCGACGGTCACATCCTTGGCGAAGGAGTGCAGCGAGAGTTCGATCTTCTCGCGCAGAAAAGCTTCGTTGGTGGGCAGTGAGGTGAAACCGGCGCCAGCGCTCTCGGCCAGGTGAACGAGGGCAGGGAGGTCAGCGAGGGTGATGGGGCGGATGATTTTCATGTTCTGGTTTCAGGGAGGAGCCGGGTCAGGCACGGGCTGTGCCCAGGGCCAGTTGCTCACGCAGGCGCGGCGGCAGCGATGCCTTGCGCCACTCGCCGGGTTCGATATGGACGTAGATGGTTTCGGTGCGTGCACGAAGCGCCGTATCACCCTGTTGGCGAAACTCGGTGCGCACGGTAAAGCTGGTGTTGCCGATTGCCGTGGTGACCACGCTCAGCTCCAGCAATTCGTCATTGCGGCTGGGTGCGAACCACTCGGTGGTCTGCTTCACCAGCTGCATCTCGGGTAGCGGCCTGCCTTCATCCTCCGCGTAGCCGAGCGCACGCAAAAATTCCGTGAAGGCAACATCCACGAAATCGCCATAGCGGGCATTGAACACGACCTTCTGCCCGTCACACTCGCCATAGCGCACCCGCAGCTGCGTGGTGAAGACAACCGGACTCAGGTCCATTGCAGCTCCCCGCTCGCCAGCCGCAGAAGCAGCAGCGCCGAGAGTTTGGCGCGTTCGCTGATGGAGGACACCCGCATCCACTCCTGGTCACTGTGGATGCGGTCACCCACCACGCCCATGTTGTCGAGATTGGCGAGGCCGTGGGCTGCCAGATTGTTGCCATCGCAGCAGCCGCCGGTGGGTTTGAAGTGCAGGCTCAAGCCCAGCTTCTGCCCACAATCGCCGACGTAGTCCATCAGCCGCTGGATTTCGGCATTCACGATCTTGGGCGGCCGCGTGAAGCCGCCGGAGAGTTCGCAGTGCAGGCCCTCGCGGCTGTTGAGACGCGTCATCAAGAGGTCCAGCTCGTCGTGCATCCAGCACTCGTCGCTGGCCTGCGAGGTGCGCACGTTGAACTTGAACACGGCGAGATCGGGCACGACGTTGAGCGCGCCGCCGCCACGCACGTAGCCGGGGTTGATGGTCACGCCGTCGCGGCTGCCATTGAGACTGTTCAGGCCGCCGATGAACTCGGCGCAGGCAGCAATGGCGTTGCGGCCCTTGTCGAAATCACGGCCCGCGTGCGCTGCACGACCACGCACCACCACGTTGAAATTGCCGCTGCCCTTGCGGGCCGAAGCGAGCGAGCCATCGGGCAAGGCGGGTTCGTAGATCAGTCCGAGGTGATGCGCTTTCGCCGCTTCCGCCAGCAGTGGTGCGGAGGACACCGAGCCGATCTCCTCGTCCGGATTCATCAGCACGGTCCAGCCGATCTTTTCCTTCCAGGGCGAGCGTTCGAGCGCCGACAGCGCCTGCAACAGCACCAGCAGGCCGCCCTTGAGATCGGCCACGCCGGGACCGTTGAGCGTGTCAGCGTCGATCTCGCGCACGGCCTGAAAGGCGTGATCGACAGCAAACACGGTATCGAGATGGCCGCAGAAAAAAATCTGCAAGGGGGCCTCGGGCCGCAGCCGTAGCCGCAGCGCCTTGCCAAGCGGGCGGGTGATGGTCTGCCCCGCGTCGTTGACGCTCTGATGGTCTGCCAGCGTCAACAGCTCTGAGGCGGCGTGCAGCGGTGCGAAGACATCGCGCATCGCCTCTGCCATCGCCGTCACACCCGGCGCGTTGAAGCTGCCGGAGTTGATGCCCGCAAGCCGTATCAGCGTCTCGCGCATGGCGGGCAGGGTAGCGTCGATGGGGGCGAGATAGGGGGTGTAGTCCGTCATGGCGCGATTTTAGTGGAATGCTTGTTGCGAGCCTTGTGGCATTGCCATCGCTACACTCATGCCATGACACAGCGCGCCCTCCCAAATCATCGTCATTCCCGCGCAGGCGGGAATCCAGTTTTTCTCGCTGCGATGCGCAAAATCCGAAACTGGATTGCGTTTGGCTTAAGCGGGGGTGACCAACGTCACTCCCGATCCTGGCCAAACGCCTACGCGGGAATGACGGCAGTTCTGCTGGCCTTGCTCGCAACGCCAGCAAGCGCAGCCGACCAGGCCCTGTGGGAGAAATCTACCCTCAACCAGATCATGAAGCGCGGCGAACTGCGCGTGGGGCTGGAGGCCGGCTACATGCCCTTCGAGATGCGCGACAAGAACGGCAACATCATCGGCTTCGATGTCGACCTCGCCAAGAAGATGGCGAGCGTGCTCAAGGTCAAGGTCACTTTCGTCAACACCCAGTGGGACGGCATCATCCCGGCCTTGCTCACCGACAAGTTCGACATCCTTATGTCCGGCATGACCATCACGCCGGAGCGCAACGCGCAGGTCAATTTCAGCCAGCCCTACATCACCGTCGGCCAGACCGCACTCCTGGCCGGCAAGCACAAGGGCAAGGTGCTCAATGCCAAGCAGCTCGATGATCCCAAATACGTGATCGCCACCAAGCTCGGCACCTCCGGCGATATCGTCAGCCAGCGCCTGCTGCCACGCGCGAAGATCAAGAAGTTCGAGACCGAAGCCGACGCCGCCCTCGAAGTGAAGAACGGCCGCGCCGACGCCTTCGTCTACGACCTGCCGTATCTGGCTGTCTATGCCAACCAGTATCCAGAGGGCGTCCACATGCTGCCCGATCCTTTTACCAAGGAAGACCTTGGCTGGGCGATCAAGAAGGGTGACCCCGACTTCTTGAACTGGCTCGACCATTTCATCGTCGCCATCAAGAACGACGGCACCTACGACGTGCTGCACAACCGCTGGTTCAACAGCACGGCCTGGCTGAAGAACGTGCAATGAGGCCTGCAAACCCTGCCTGGCGACTGCTCACCGTCGCCCTCGTCCTGCTGATCGGGGCTGGCCTCTACTGGGCCACCATCAAGGTCAACTACCAATGGCGCTGGGACCGCGTGCCGGAATACCTGCTCATCACCGGCGGAGAGGATGTGCTCTCGCCCGTGGATGGCACTGTGGCCGTGCAGGGCAAGCAGATCACGCTCACGCCGCTGCTCGGCGGCGAGCCGCAGACTTTTCCCGAGATCGACGTCGTGCAGGTCAGCGATGGCGAGATCGTGTTCGCCAACAACACGCTCGGCAAGAAGAGCGGCGTCACACCGGGGCCCTTGCTGGTCGGCCTCTGGGTGACGCTGCAAATCTCCGCTTGGTCGCTGGTGTTCGCACTGATCCTTGGCCTCATCGCTGGGCTGGGCCGTGTCTCGGCCAACCCCGCCGCGCGTGACATGGCGGCGATCTATGTCGAGCTGATCCGCGGCACGCCGCTATTGGTGCAGATGTTCATCGTCTACTTCTTTCTCGGCACCGTGCTCAATCTCTCAGGCTTCGTCGCCGGTGTCGCGGCCCTCTCGGTGTTCACCGGCGCCTATGTCGCCGAGATCATCCGCAGCGGCATCGAGGGCGTGGCCAAGGGCCAGATGGAAGCGGCGCGCTCATTGGGCATGAGCCACTGGCAGGCCATGCGCCACATCGTGCTGCCGCAGGCCTTCAGGCGCTCGCTGCCGCCGCTGGCAGGCCAGAGCATCAATCTCATCAAGGACTCTTCACTCGTCTCGATCATGGCGCTCACTGATCTCACCAAGGCCGGCCGCGAGATCGTCGCCTCCACCTTCAGCCCCTTCGAGGTCTGGTTCACGGTGGCGCTGATGTACCTGCTGCTCACCGGCCTGCTCTCGATCTACGTCCGAAAGCTCGAAAAGAAGATGGCCCATGACTAAGACCATTGCCCCGGATGCCGAAGTGCTGATCGACGCCCGCGAGGTGAGCAAGCGTTATCCCAACGGCACGCAGGCGCTCACCAAGGTCTCGTTGCAGGTGCGGCGTGGCGAGGTGGTCTGCATCGTCGGCCCCTCCGGCTCCGGCAAGTCCACCCTGCTGCGCACCATCAACGCGATGGAGAGCATCAGCAGCGGTGAGGTGACGATGGACGGCATCAGCGTCCACCATCCCAAGACCAACCTCAATGAGGTGCGCACCCACGCCGGCATGGTGTTCCAGCAGTTCAATCTGTTCCCGCACAAGACCGCGCTGGAAAACGTGATGCTGGCTCCCATGCAGGTGCTCAAGATGCCGGTGGAAGAAGCCCGCGAACGTGCCGGGAAGCTGTTGGAAAAAGTGGGCCTGGCCGAAAAGGCCCAGAGCCGCCCTTCGCAGCTCAGCGGCGGCCAGCAGCAGCGCGTCGCCATCGCCCGTGCCCTCGCCATGCAGCCGCGCGTGATGCTGTTCGACGAACCCACCAGCGCGCTTGACCCGGAGAAAGTCGGCGAAGTGCTGGAGGTGATGAAGCAGCTGGCGCTAGAAGGAATGACGATGGTGGTCGTCACCCACGAGATGGGCTTTGCCCGCGCCGTGGCCAACCGCGTGGTGTTCATGGATGGCGGCGAGCTGGTGTATCAGGACGCGCCGGAGGCCTTCTTCAGCAACGCCCAGCATGAAAGGCTGCGCAGCTTTTTGGGGCAGGTGTTGCCGCACTAGCCGCCGCGCACGCGGCTTGCAGGTTGGGGGGCAATGAACACCGCCGCCCTGCCCATTACCGCCCAGCTGCACTCCTGGCTCAATGCCTGGCGTTGGGCGACGGATCGCCGCGCGCGCCACCAGCCCAGGCCCTACCGCGAGACGCCGGCCGGTGCGCTGACGGGTCTGCGGCTGCCGGTTTCCCGACGCCTCTCAGCTGCGCTCGCATTACGGGGTGGCGTTCGAGAAACAGCTCAACGCCGACAACGCGTTGGAGAACTACGTCTATCTCGACGTGCTGCACCGCCTGCGCGAGCAGAGCTCGCGCTGGCCTGCCGTGCAGGGGCGGGTGCTGGATGTGGGCTGCAAGAGCTTCTACTACGCCGCCGCACTCGCTGCGGCTTTTAAACCCGCACAGCTCATGGGGCTGGAGCTGGAAGGCCACCGCCGCTACCGCGACGGCCATCGGCGCAGCGACTACGCCGCCTTTTATTCCGGGCAGATCAGCGGCACGCGCTATCACGTGGGCGATGTCTGCGACTGGCGCGACAAGGCTGATCTGGTCAGCTGCTGGTATCCCTTCGTGTTCGCCGAGGTCGCACTCGCCTGGGGGCTGCCGCTCTCGGCCTTCGCGCCGCAGCGGTTCTTCCCGGCGCTGGCGAGCGCCATCGCACCCGGCGGGCTGCTGCTGGTGGTGAATCAGGGGCTGGCCGAGTGGCAGCAGACCGCGCACTGGCTGGGCGAGCAGCGCCTGCGTAGCGTGGCCCGCGTGGTGGTGGACATGCCGCTGCTGCCGCGCCCCGCGCCGCCGGTGGCGTCACTTTGGCAGGCCTGAACGCTACGCGAATCTGTCATTCCCGCGTAGGCGGGAATCCAGAGCGCCGCGCAGTGCTGTGTAGTTCCGCGCTCACTGAGAGAACTGGATTCCCGCTTTCGCGGGAATGACGAATCAAGCCAAGGCTTCGCTGGCTTCCATCCACTGCTCTTCAGCGACTGAAAGCTCGGCACGCGCCGCGGCCTGCCGCTGCTGAAGGCGGGTGGCGTCCTTGTGGCGGCTGGCTTCGTACAGCGCAGGATCAGCCAGCTCGGCTTCGAGTGACTTGAGCTCCTTGCTGAGCTTCTCGATCTGCTTGTCGAGTTTCTTCACCGTTTCGCGCAGGGTCTTGGCCGCTTCGGCATCAAGCACCGGCTTGGGTGCGGTGACAGCCACGGCCTTGGGCGCTGCACTGTCATTGCGCTGCGCAGCACGGCGGGTTTCGCGCAGCCACTTGGCGTAATCGTCGAGATCGCCGTCGTAAGGCTCGCAGACGCCATCATGCACGCGCCACAGGGTGTCGCAGCAGCTCTCGACCATGTGGCGGTCGTGGCTGATCAGCACTACCGCGCCGGGGTAGTCCTGCAAGGCGTTTTCGACGGCCTGGCGCATCTCCAGATCGAGATGGTTGGTCGGCTCGTCCAGCAGCAGAAGATTGGGGCGCTGATAGGCGACGATGGCGAGTGCGAGGCGGGCCTTCTCGCCGCCTGAGAAGGGTGCGATCGGCTCATTCTGCCGGTCGCCCTTGAAGACAAAGCTGCCGAGATAATCGCGTACGGACTGGTCGGGTGCCTTCATGTCCAGCCGCTTGATGTGCATGAAGGCACTGGCGGCGGGATCCAGCGTTTCGAGCTGGTGCTGGGCGTAGTAGCCCACCTTCAAATAGGGGTCGCGGGTCACTTCGCCACCCATCCATTCGAGTTCGCCTGCGAGCGTCTTGATGAGGGTGGATTTGCCGGCACCATTGGCACCGAGCACCGCGACGCGATCACCGGGCGCGAGGATGATGCGCACATTCTTGAGCAGCGGCTTGCCGGGGTAGCCGGCGTTGCCGCCCATCACCCGCAGCAGCGGCGAGTTGGCGCGCTCGGGCTTGCGAAATACGAAATCGAACTCGCTGTCGGCCAGCACGGGGGCGACCAGCTCCATGCGTTCCAGCGCCTTCATGCGACTCTGCGCCTGCTTGGCCTTGCTGGCATGGGTCTTGAAGCGATTGACGAAGGATTGCAGGTGGGCAATACGCATCTGCTGCTTGCCGTGCGCCTGCGCCTGCAGAGTGAGGCGCTCGGCGCGCTGCAGCTCGAAAGCCGAATAGTTGCCTGCATAGAGCGTGCCTGCCGTGCGTTCCAGATGCAGGGTGTGCGTGGTCACGGCGTCGAGAAAATCGCGGTCGTGCGAGATCAGCAGCAGCGTGCCCTTGAAGCTACTGAGTTCCTCCTGCAACCAAAGTGCGGCGTCGAGATCGAGGTGGTTGGTGGGTTCGTCGAGCAGCAGCAGATCGCTGCGCTTGAGCAGCGCACGCGCGAGGTTCAGGCGCATGCGCCAGCCGCCGGAGAAGGAGGCGACCGGGTTTTCCTGCTGGCTGGGTGCAAAGCCCAGGCCGTGCAGCAGCTGCGCCGCGCGCGACTTGGCCGCATAGCCGTCAATCATCGCCATGCGATCGTGCAGCTTGGTCAGCTGCTCGATGTCGGCGTCGGTGGGGTGCATCTCCAGCCGCTCTTCCACCGCCTTCAGCTTGGCCTCCAACGAACGCAGTTCCTCGTCACCGTCCAGTGCGTATTCGATCGCAGGCTGGGGCAGGGCGGGAGTGTCCTGGCTGACGTTGGCGACCACCAGGCTCCTGGGCAGGTCGATGCTGCCGCCATCTGGGGTGAGTTCACGACGTATCGCCGCAAACAGGGTGGACTTGCCGACGCCGTTCTTGCCGATCACGCCCACGCGCTGGTTGGCGTGGATGACGACGGAGACGTTTTCGAGCAGCGTCTTGACGTTGCGACGCAGCGTGAGGTTTTGGAGGGCGAGCATGTGAAGCGACCGGCGGCAGGGGCGCGATTCTACGCGCTGCACACCTTGTCATTCCCGCTTAAGCCAAAGGCTCCAGCTGGTTTGTGATGTTCTTCGCCCCTTAAAAGCCTGGATACCCGGCCCGCGGGTATGACAGCTAGGTCTTGCTTGCCGCCGCTTTCTTCGCCCCGAGCCGCTTTGCGATCTCCTGATAGATCGCCGGATGGTTGAGCAACTGCATGTGATGCGCGCTGTAGAGCACGGCGGTATCGGCATCCGCCAATTCGCGCGCGGTGCTGCTGGGCAGCTTCACCAGCCCATCGCCAACCGCCTTGCCCAACCAGTGATGCTCGTCAATGCCGATGCTGCTGCCGATGAAGTGGTATTTCACACTCTCGATGCGGGGAACCTCGGTGCGGGCATCGGCCGTCAGCTCTTCGGCGCTGCGCTTCTTCCAGTGTTCATCGGCGACAAAGCCATGCCGCAGGTCGCGGATGCCATCGCTGCGCACGGCCAGCACTTTCGCTAGGGGGCGCGAGAGAGGAAAGGCATCCAGTACGGGTGTGGCGGCATGGACAAATCGTTCCAGTGGCGCGCCCGTGTGTGGCGTGCCCAGGCAGATGATGTGCGACACCTTTTGCGGCCAAGTCATGTTGGACTTCGCTGCCTTGTACGCCGCCGAGCGCGCCACCAGTCCGCCCATGCTGTGGCCGATCAGCACCACCTCGCTTACCGACACCGGCCACAAGCGAACCAGCTTGTCGATCTGCCGCGCCAGCGTGCGGCCATTGAGCGAGATGTGCAGGCCGGAGTTGTAGCGCACGTAGAGCGGTGCATAACCCTTGGCCGTAAGCTGATCGCCATAGGGCGTGTGCTGCTCGGCATACAGCCGCCAGCTGTGCTCGTTGCAGCAGAGGCCATGCATGAAGATCACCAGCTTGCCGGTAGCTTCAGGGTAAGTCGCCGCCAGCACGGGTGCTGTGAGCGTGGTGCGGTGGCCCTCGCGGTAGAAGCCGAGCTTTACCCGCAGCGGATTGCGCTCCTGCGACATCGCATCGCCAATCAGTCCGCTGATGGCGCTCACCACGTTGTCGCGGGCAATGGCAGGGGGTGTCACGGCCAGCGCGGTCTGGGTGGCGGGCTGAAAGTTGCGCTCCGCCGC
The DNA here is from genome assembly GCA_021731445.1 of Nevskiaceae bacterium. Lineage (GTDB taxonomy): Bacteria > Pseudomonadota > Gammaproteobacteria > Nevskiales > Nevskiaceae > Stagnimonas. The sequence continues at coordinate 25,816 of JAKFXK010000026.1, forward strand.
CTTCAGGGCCACATCGGCCTGCTTGAACAACGCGCCGCCGATGCCCTTGATGACGCCGTAGACGCCATCGGTGATGCCATCGTGGATGTTGCGTGTGCCCTCGCTGCTGTCTTTCACGCCGGGCACAGCCGGCATGGCGTTGAAGGGCATGTCCGAGATGGCGCGATGGAACTCGTGGATGCGGGAGGTGAGGTGCTCGAAGGCCTTGCCCGCGAGCTTTACCGAGCCGCGAATCTCGCCGATGCGATTGTTGGCCATACGCTCCTCCGAAGACGTGTGTTTTGGTCAGCAATGACTGTAACCCGATGCCCGTGCCGTGTGCGGCTGGCGCGGCACTTGCACGGCATTCCGTGCCGGCCTCTTTACAAGGAGCACATTCATGCAGACGCCAGACTTCGCCCAGCTCAGCCATCCCGCGCTGCCGCCCCGGGATATCAATTTCCTGCTGTCGAACTTCCCCGGCCAGGTGGATGTGCCACGCGCCGTCACCGAGATGGGCCAGTTCTTCAACACGCTGGACTCGATCCTCGATGCCGACTACATCTACAAGGCGCTGCGCGATGCCGACACCCTCGACCTGCCGGTGTCGCCACAACTCTGGTTCGAGGTGATGCTGCGCCACGCCATGCCCGCACGCCGGAACCGGCAAGAGCAGCACGCGCTGCATTACATCGCCCATCTGCTCGCCCTGTTCGGCCGCACTGAACGCCTGCGGCAGGTGCAGGCGGGCGACGACACTGCCTACGACTATCTGGTTGATCTCGTCGCCGAGGAGCAGGCTGCCCAAACGCAGCGGCAGTTCATCGTGCAGGCCCACATCGCCAACTACGCGCTGTTTCTCGGCGGCGTCTGTGCGGAGTGGATAGAGCACCGCCACCGCTACGCCAATCGCCCCGTCACCATCGACTATTACCGCGACATGGGCGCTTCGCGCTTCCATGCGGCATCAAAGCATCCGCTGGCGCAGGAGTTTGGCTTGAGCAATACCTATCGTGAGCTGGCGCAGCGCTTCGACTACTACCGCGAGGGCTTGGAGAAGATGGCCGCAACGCATCTTTACCATTAGCAAGAGCAGTCTGATGCTCGTCCAGTAAACGATATTGTTCGTGAAAAGGTGGGTGATACCTGATTAAATGGCGATAACAAAAGGCTGTAATCCAAGAGGACGGAAATGCCTGTTATCGAATCCAAGATTGATGTGAACGGCGAGTCGTTCAAGGCCAACCGTGAGGGCATGCTCAAGTTCGTCGAAGACTGGCGGGCCATCGAGCAGAAAGGCCGAGACGAGGAAGAAACCAAGCGCGCGCGTTTCCACAAGCGCAACCAGCTACTGCCGCGCGAGCGCGTGCACCTGATGCTCGACCGTGGCTCGCCCTGGCTGGAGTTCTCGACTCTCTGCGGCTACAAGCTGCACGACGACAAGGATGGCTCGCTGGCCGGCGGCAACATGATTGCCGGCATCGGCTACGTCAGCGGCATGCGCTGCTTCGTGGTGGCGTCCAACTCGGCCATCAAGGGCGGCACCATGACGCCCTGGGGTGTGCAGAAAACCCTGCGCCTGCAGGAGATCGCCCTGCAGCAGAAGCTGCCGGTGGTGTCGATGATCGAATCCGGCGGGGCCAACCTGCTGTATCAGGCGGAGCTGTTCATCCCCGGCGGCAAGACCTTTGCCAACCAGTGCCGGCTTTCTGCCGCCGGCATCCCGCAGGTGACGGTGGTGCATGGCTCGTCCACTGCTGGCGGCGCCTACATGCCCGGCCTGTCTGACTATGTGGTCATGGTACGCAAGAACGCCAAGGTGTTCCTGGCCGGCCCGCCGCTGCTCAAGGCCGCGACGGGCGAGATTGCGCTCGACGAAGACTTGGGCGGTGCCGACATGCACTGCTCAGTGGCTGGCACGGCTGAGTTTCTGGCGCAGAACGATGGCGATGCCATCCGCATCGCGCGCGAGATCGTCAAGAACATCAACTGGAACCAGCAGAAGCCGCGCCTCGAACTGTTGCCGGTGCGAGCGCCGCTCTACGACGCGGAAGAGATCTGCGGCGTGATGCCGCCGGACTACAAGCGCCCGGTCGACTGCCGCGAGATCATTGCGCGTCTCGTTGATGGCTCGGAGTTTCTCGACTACAAATCCGAATACGACCAGCAGACCATCTGCGGCCGCGCGGTGATCCAGGGCCATCAGGTCGGCATCATCAGCAACAACGGGCCGATCACGGTGAAGGGCGCGACCAAGGCAGGGCAGTTCATACAGCAGTGCTGCCAGTCCAATACGCCGATCATTTACCTGATGAACACCACCGGCTACATGGTGGGCACCGAGAGCGAGCAGGCGGGCATCGTCAAGCACGGCAGCAAGATGATCCAGGCTGTCGCCAATGCCACGGTGCCGCAGATCACCATCGTCATGGGCGGCAGTTTCGGCGCCGGCAACTACGGCATGTGCGGCCGCGGCTTTGGCCCGCACTTCATCTTCGCCTGGCCCAACAGCCGCACCAGCGTCATGGGTGGTGAGCAGGCGGCGAAGGTGATGACGGTGATCACCCGCGCGAAGCTCGAAGGCGAGGGCAAGCCCGTGAGCGAAGAGGATGAGAAGCGGCTGGCGATCGTCGAGAGCAACATCGTCAAGCAGTTCGACCGCGAGTCGCATGCCTTCGCCGCCACCGCGCGCCTGTTCGATGATGGTCTGATCGACCCGCGCGATACCCGCAAGGTTCTGGGTCTGTGCCTCTCCGTCTGCCGCGAGGCGAAAGCCCGCCAGACCTACCCCAACAGTTTTGGCGTGGCGCGTCTCTAACGCCCGCAAGGATCAACCATGCAATACACACCAGAACATCAAAGCCTCTACGACACCACCCGGCGCTATGTCGAAGAGCAGATCAACCCCCATTGCGTGCAGTGGGAAAAAGACGGGATGTGGCCTGCGAAGACCGTGCTCAAGGGCATGGGCGACCTGGGCCTGCTCGGCATCTCCAAGCCGGAAGAGGTGGGCGGCCTGGGCCTCGACTACAGCTACCAGATCGCTTTTGCCGAAGCGCTGGGCCACTGCAGCGTCGGCGGCATTCCGATGGCTATCGGCGTGCAGACCGATATGTGCACGCCGGCCCTCGCACGCTATGGCAACGACTATCTGAAAGAGAACTATCTCAAGCCCTCCATCACCGGCGATCTGGTCGGCGCGATTGGTGTCAGTGAGCCCGGTGCCGGCAGCGACGTGGCCGGCATCAAGACCACGGCGGTGCGCGACGGCGATGATTACCTCATCAACGGCAGCAAGATGTGGATCACCAGCGGCACCCAGGCCGATTGGGTCTGCCTGCTCTGCAATACCGGCGAGACGCCAGACGGCGGTCGTCACGGCAACAAGAGCCTCATCGTCGTGCCGCTCGATGCCAAGGGTGTCGATCGCAACACCAAGCTCGACAAGCTGGGCCAGCGCAGCAGCGATACGGCGATCATGTTCTTCGACAACGTCCGCGTGCCGGCGAAACATCTGGTGGGGCAGGAGGGCAAGGGCTTCATCTATCAGATGGAGCAGTTCCAGCACGAGCGCCTGTTCCTGTCGGCCAGCATCATCGTCGCGATGGAAAAATGTGTGAGCGAGACAGCGGCCTACACGCGCCAGCGCAAGGCTTTTGGCGGCTCGATCCTCGATAACCAGGTGGTGCAGTTCAAGCTCGCCCAGATGCAGACCGAACTCGAAGGTCTGCGCGCACTGACTTACCGCGCAGTCGAGCTGATGCTGAAAGGTGAGGACGTGACGCTACTGGCCTCGATGGCGAAATTGAAGGCCGGCCAACTCGGCCGAGAAGTGCCGGATGCCTGTCTGCAGTACTGGGGCGGCCAGGGCTTCATGTGGGAGAACTATGTCAGCCAGATGTACCGTGACCTGCGCCTGCATGCGATTGGCGGCGGCGCCGATGAAGTGATGCTGGGCATCATCAGCAAGCGGCTGGGCTTCGGCAAGAAGAGGGCTTGACTCTCGTCACTCCCGCTTTAGCCAAACGCCTGCGCGGAAATGACAAGCGAAGACGAGAAGCTAAAGAGGGCGAGAAAATAGGGTGAAACGGTTCTCAATTTACATCGCAGATGTCACTTTGTAATGCTGTCATTCCCGCGCAGGCGGGAATCCAGTTGTTCTTTTGATTGCGATTTTCTGTGTGAACATCAACAGCAAAACTGGATTCCCGCCTACGCGGGAATGACAAGACATGATGGAATTACCTGAAACCAAGACCCTGCTCACCCGCTTCGATGGGGGCGTGCTGCATGTCACCTTCAATCGCCCCGAATCCCGCAACTCCATGTCACCGGAGATGCTGACGGACATCGAAGCCGTGTTCGCGGCCATCACCACGGATCGCAGCGTGCGTGCCGTGGTGCTGCGCGGTGCGGGCGGACACTTCTGCGCCGGTGCTGATCTCAAGGGGATGCTGGCGGCCGGCATGAAGCCACCTGCACCCGGTGAGCCGGATGGCATCGCCAACATGAACCGCAGCTTCGGCACCATGCTGCGCAGCGTGCAGAACGCGCCGCAGGTGGTGATTGCTATCTGCGAGGGTGCAGTGCTCGGCGGCGGCTTTGGCCTCGCCTGCGTCAGCGATATTGCCTTCGCGCACACCGAGGCCAAGTTTGGCCTGCCTGAAACCACACGCGGCCTGCCGCCAGCGCAGATCGCGCCCTTCGTGGTGGAGCGCATCGGCCTCACGCAGACCCGCCGGCTTGCACTGACCGGCGCACAGTTTCGTGGTGCCGAGGCGCTGCGGTTAGGCTTGGTGCATGAGGGCTTCGCCAACGAAGACGAGCTGCAAGCCAGGCTGGCCGAGACCATCCAGAAAGTGCTGCACTGCGCACCTGAGGCCAATGCCGTCACCAAGGCGATCCTGTTGCAGGCGGGCAAGGTCGATCTCGATCAGGTGCTGGATCAGGCCGCTGCCAAGTTCGCAGCCTGCGCGCGCGGCCCTGAAGCACCAGAAGGCATCACCGCCTTCGTTCAGAAGCGCGCCCCAAAATGGGCGAACCCCACATGAACACATAGGATTTCGCCATGCTCAAGACCCATCAAACCACTGCAGTACTGATCTTCTGTGCCGCCTTGCTGTCTGCCTGCGCGACCGGCCCCGAAACAGTGACGCTGGCGCGTGAAACCGTGTTGTATCGCTGCGCGGGCGATGTCGAAATGGGCGTGATCTATTCCGGCCGTGCGACGGGCATGCAAGGCACGGCGGAGCTGATCTGGGATGCCAAGAGCTTTCCGCTCAAGCAGGAGCTCAGCGGTAGCGGCGCGCGATACACCGATGGCACGCTGACGCTCGTCACCAAGGGTGACGAGGCTTTCGTCGAGAAGGCCGGTGAAGTGGTGATGAAAGACTGCAACGCGAAAGCGGCTGCGCCATAAAACAAATCAAGAGGAGCGACGCGAGCATGGCTCAACGATTCAACAAGGTGCTGGTGGCCAACCGCGGCGAGATTGCGCTACGCGTGATTCGCGGTGCTGCGAAACTCGGCTACAAGACCGTCGCGGTGTATGCCGATGCCGACGCCAACAGCCTGCCTGTGCTTGAAGCCGATGAGGCGGTGCACATCGGTGCCTCGCCTGCGAAAGAGAGCTACCTCGTCATCGAGAAGATCATTGCGGCAGCCAAGACCAGTGGCGCGCAGGCCATTCACCCCGGCTATGGCTTTCTGAGCGAGCGCGCCGAGTTTGCACAAGCCGTGGCGGATGCGGGGCTGATCTTCATTGGTCCCGATGCGCATTCCATCGAAAAGATGGGCAACAAGTCGGCCTCCAAGATCCGGATGATCGCGGCGGGCGTGCCCTGTGTGCCGGGCTATCAGGGTGATGACCAGACCGATGAGACGCTGGTGGCCGAGGCCGTCAAGGCGGGCCTGCCCGTGATGGTGAAGGCCGCTGCGGGTGGTGGTGGTCGCGGCATGCGCCTGGTGTTCGAGCAGAAGGATTTGCTTGCGGCCGTGCAGTCGGCTCGCAGCGAGGCCAGCAATGCTTTCGGCAGCGGTCAGCTATTGATCGAAAAAGCCGTGATGAATGCGCGGCATGTCGAGATCCAGGTGTTCGGCGACCGGCACGGCAACGTCGTGCACTTCGGCGAGCGCGATTGCTCCGTGCAGCGTCGCAACCAGAAAGTCGTTGAAGAAGCACCATCGCCGGCGGTTGATGACTCGCTGCGCCTGAAAATGGGGGCCGCCGCCGTCGCAGCCGCCAAGGCCGTGCAGTATGTGGGTGCGGGCACCGTCGAGTTCATGCTGGCAAAAGACGGCGCGTTCTACTTTCTCGAAATGAACACGCGTTTGCAGGTCGAGCATCCGGTGACGGAACTCGTCTACGGCGTCGATCTGGTCGAGTGGCAGCTGCGCATCGCGCAAGGTGAAACGCTGCCACTGACACAGGAAGAGATTCTCGACAACCGTTTTGGCCACGCCATCGAAGTGCGTCTGTGTGCTGAGGATCCGCTGGACAACTATCTGCCGCAGACCGGTCCGGTGCTGCGCTGGGCAGCTCCCTCAGGTGAGGGCGTGCGCGTCGATACCTACCTGGAGACGGGTGCGACCGTTAGCCCCTTCTACGACTCGATGCAGGCCAAGGTCATCGCCTGGGGCGAAGACCGCGAGACGGCACGCCAAAGGCTGTTGACGGCACTGGACGAAACCCGCTTTCTGGGTCTGGTCAGCAACAAGGACTACCTGCACGCCATCCTCTCGCATGAGGCGTTTGCGGGTGGCGACTTCAGCACCGGCTTCATCGGCCAGTATTTTCCGCAGGACATCATCAACGCCGCCAAGCCGAGTGCGCGGCAGATCGTGCTGGCGGCGGTGGCACTTTATCTGGATGACGCGCGCCGCCTGAGCGAGACGCACCAGATCGACGCGGAGATGATCGGCTGGCACAGCTCGCACGAGACCGGCATCGATTTCAAGCTCAAGTGCCGCGACAGCGAGACGGACCTTGAACTGCTCGCGCACGATGGCCATCTGTTCACGGCCTCGATCGGCGAGAGCAAAGTTGTCATCGACGTGAAGCGCCACAACACGCAGGGTTTTGCCTACATCGCCGACGGTGTGCAGGGCAAGGCACAGGTCGCGCGTAATGGCGATGCCCTGTGGCTGGAAGCCGAGGGCCAGACCTGGTGCTTCATCGACCGCACACTGGCCCCGGTCGAAGGCCCTGCCGCAGGCAGCGATGGTCGCCTGCTTGCACACTCCGATGGCAAGGTCGTCGCGGTACATGTGAAGCCAGGCGATCTCGTTGAAAAAGGCCAGACCCTGGCGGTGCTCGAAGCGATGAAGATGGAGTTCCAGCTGTCGCTGCCAGTGGGTGGCGTCGTCGAAGCTGTCGGTGTCACCGCAGGCACGCAGGTGCGCAACAAGACCCTGCTGGTGCAGGTGAAGCCTGCGCTGTAGTGCAAGCGCATAGGGCGGATAAGTACAGCGCATTCGCCACTTCAGCATTGCCCACCCAGGTTAAGACGCAGGTCTGACGTCACCCCTGCGCAGGCGGACGGCCAGTTTTTCTTTCAGATCAGAGCGGTTTTACGGCTGCTACTGGATTCCCGCCCACGCGGGAATGACAGGCTGATGTGTACGCCCTAAATCGAAGTTGCTCTGCTGGCACAGCGACCATAAAAAACCCGGCAGATGTTGCCATCTGCCGGGTTTGAGTCGCCATCAGCGAATGTTGCGCAAGATCAGTTGGTGATCTTGAACTCCACGCGGCGGTTGTTGTCGCGGCCTGCGTCGGTAGCGTTGGTATCGATCGGCACGCTCTCGCCAAAGCCAACCGGCTTGAGGTTTGCACCCACCGCACCGCGCTCGGAGAGGAACTTCTTGACGACGTTGGCGCGACGCTCGGACAGGCTCTGGTTGTAGGCATCGGAACCAACATCATCCGTATGGCCTTCGACATCGACCTTCACCGTCGGATAGCTCTTCAGCGTCTCGGCCACGTCGACGAGGATCTTCTCGGACGGCTTGGTGAGCTTGTCGCTGTCGAACTCGAACTTCACACCGCGCAGGATGAAGCGCTTGTCCAGTGCACAACCCTTGGCATCGACAGCCTCGCCCGGACGCGGCTTGCGGCAATCGCCGACCAGTGCGCAGCCATTCGGCAGAACCTTCAGGCCGGGCGGGGTGTTGGGGCAGTCGTCGAGATAGTCAGGGATACCGTCACCGTCGCTGTCCAGCGGGCAGCCATCCGGGCCGACGGGAATGCCCTTGGGTGAATCAGGGCACTTGTCGAGGTAGTCCGGCACGCCATCGCCATCGGCGTCGGTGAACGGGCAGCCGCGCTCGTCGACTTTGGCGCCAGCCGGGGTGTTGGGGCACTTGTCGAGGTAGTCGGGGATGCCGTCACCATCGCTGTCCAGCGGGCAGCCCGTGGCATCGACAACGATGCCGCGCGGGGTGCCGGGGCATTTGTCATGGACATCCAACACGCCGTCACCATCAGAGTCCGCCGGGCAGCCATCCTTGTTGACGACGGTGCCCTTCGGGGTGTTGGGGCATTTGTCGAGATAGTCCGGCACCCCATCGCCATCGAGGTCGGTGGGGCAGCCATCGGAGTAGACCGTCACACCCTTGGGGGTGCCGGGGCATTTGTCCTTGCTGTTGGGTACGCCGTCGCCATCTTCGTCATCCGGGTCGGCACCAAACTTGTAGCGGAAGCCGGCCATCAGCGTGCCGGTGTTGAAGGTGGAATCCTCCACGATGCCGGTCTTGGAAATGAGATCGAGGTGATAGCGTGCCTCGAGGCGCGCATCCAGTGCCTGGTTGATTTTCACCATCGCACCCGCACCAAAGGCAAGACCGCCGCCAGTCAGCCTCTCTCCCAGGAAATCGATCAGGTGCACGTTCAGGTTGACTAAGCCATAGGGGCGAAATGCCTCGCCCTCCGGCAGAAAGTAACCCAGCCCGTTGATGCCGCCTATGATGCGCCTGTAGTTGTTGCCCGAAGGCAGGTCACCGAGCCGCTGGTTTGCATAACCGAGATCGACTTCAAGGCCCAGGTTGGGCAGCACATTGCGGCCCAGGTTGAGCGTGCCAGCCGGGCCTGCGCCAGTGCCGGAGAAGATGCCACCCACCGCACCCGAGGCATACCAGCGCAGGTCAGCCTCCGCGGCCTGTGCTGTGGAGATGGTGAAACTGAACATCGCCATGACGCAGGCGGTTGCCGAGAGGAGCCGGCGAAGTGATTTCATAGTGCTTCTTCCCTGATTCGGATTTTGTTGGTGGATGCAGTGTCAAATCTTATGCCATCACGAGCCGACAACAAACAGGCAATGGTGCGAAAAAATTTACGGCCCTTGAAAAATTGATCGCAGGACAGGCTTCAATCCACGCGCGAGTGCATTATTATTCGAGAGTGTGTGAACCGTAAACCTTTCACGATGTTCGACGTTGAAGGTCATGCGAGTCGCACAAATACCTACTTCCTGTTGCCGTACAAGATCGTCGGGGATATCGATGAAACGTAAAGCTGGTTTGGTTGCACTGTGCAGCGCACTGATGGGTCTCGCTTCCTGCGGGGGGGGCATCCAGAGCCCCGACTTCTCCCCGGTGCTCAACGGCGTAGTGATCGAAGAGACATCACCGCTGACGGTGGATGTCGGCAAGACTTTGCAGCTCAAGGCCATTGGCCTGTACACGCTGCCGCCGGGCACTAGCCTCACCGCGGGTGAGCCCTGCGGCAAGAACAGCAAGATTCGCTGCACGCGTGGTGATATCAAGGGCACTGTGGTCTGGACGCTGCCGGTGGCTGACAGCTTCTATGCCACCGTCGATGCGGCAGGCCTGGTCAAGGGCGTTCGCCGCACGTTTGATCCGGCGCGCAACCAGCCTGTCACGGTGACCGCCACCCTCGACGGGTTCACAGACATGGCCCCGGTGATCGTGGATGGTGAAATCCTCAGCCGTCTGGAGTTCACACCTTCCTCACTCAAGGACAGCAAGCTGGTGCCGGTTCCGGTAGGCCTGCGCCAGCCGGTTGCGGTGCAGGGCTATTACACCGTGCGTGGCTCGACCGCGGTCAGCACCACGCCGAGGAACGTTGTCGAAACCGTCAACTGGGCCATCAACGATAAGACCTTTGCCGATGTGGAAAGCCCCACGGGCGGATCCAACAGGCTCATCGGCATCAAGGAAACCGGCACGCCGAAGCCAACACTCTCGGTCAACGCCGTCAACGCGGAAGGGATGACCATCACCACGAATCCTGTTCTCAATGACGTGACGGTGGTGGCTGCCGTACTGACCGGACTTTCCTCGGTCCGCTCCGACAAGGACAGCATCGAAATCGGCGAGAAGCTCCCACTGATCGCAGTGGGCCGTTTCAGCGACGGCATGAATCGGGATCTGACCCGTGTCGTTACCGGCATGACGGTCAGTGACGACAGACTCGTCACCTTCGCGGCAGCCGGCACTGCAGACAGCGGCGGCCCGGTGCTCAGCATCGATGCCAACTCGGGCATCGCAACGGGTGTCGCAGTCGGCAGCTCAACAGTCACGGCAACCTTGAAGCCAAACGTGGTGCAGGACGGCCTTGCCTTCTCGCGCGATCCGGCCACGGCGAGCAAGGTGGTGATGGTGAAAGACCGGGTTTGCCTGGTGCCGTTTACCAACACCACGGACGCCATGACAACGCCGCCTAGCACGACGGGCACTTCCACTGCCACAGCCTCAGCTCCAGCTGCATCTTGCGCCGTGGCCAACTCATGCCGCGTCGACTCGCCCGAGAGTGCGATTACGCCGGTGAGTGTTTCCGCGACCGATGCAGCTGTCTTCAAGTATGGCGATACGACTACAGGTTACAGCCTCGACCTCACCGCAAGCAGCACCGTGACAACCGTTGCGACTGCCACAGCACCCAAGAGAGTCGGCATCATCATGGGTATCAGTGATAACTCGACTGACAACGCGGCAGGAAACAATTTCCAGTTGCGGCTCGTTTCTCCGACGGGCACTGTGAGCGCCAATCTTGCGGGCAAATCAGTGGTTGATCTTGGGACTTCGGTGGGTGGCAAAAGGCTCAAGCTGATCACAGCAAATGCCACAAGCGATTTCACGGGCTTGCGGGTATTTGTGCAGGTTCAAGGTAATCCCTTCGCTGCCCTGCCACCGCTGCCGGTACCCATCAACGGCTTGCCGCCCCTTGCCGCACTGGAGTTCCCGGTATTCCAGATGTGCTCAGTCGCGCAGATTCCGACAACGCCCTGATGTTGCAGCTGTAAAAAAGGCACCGGAAGGTGCCTTTTTTATTGGGCTGACTCGTCCTGCCTGACCTTGAAACTTTTCCCATCGGGAAAAGCAGCGTCAAATAGCACCAGAGATCAAGCGGACATCGCGGGATTATTCGCTGTCTTTCAAGTGGGCATCGCGTCGATCAGGTTCGCAGAGCGAGCTGAGCTGTAAACAAGCCCAAACTCTACGGCTCCAAGGTCGCTCTGCTGGTTGCCGTGGGCAACTCAAAAACAACACTCACGCGTCAGACTACCTCTCTGAAGTATCAACGCAGGGCAGGACGGGTCACGTCTGCCCCCCCCACCGTTCAAGCCAGCAGGAACCGCATCTGGGTGCCTGCCAGTTCGATGATGTCATTAGCGTTGAGCTTGCGGGCCTGGGCATCGATTTCGGTGCCATTGACCATGGGGCGTTTGCCGCCGGCCGCACCACCGACGTGGACAATGTAGAAGCCGTCGACGCGTTTGGTGATGGCGGCAACCTGCACGCCGGGCTTGCCGATGGTGGTGAGGGCCTTGGTCAGCTCCAGCTCGCGGCCGGCATTGCTGCCGGACTCCACCCGCAGGCGGCCGGTCTGCGGTTTGTCAGGCGTGGCTGGGGGGGTATTCATCGCGGCGGCCAGCTGTGCGGGCCGCAGGATCATGGTTTTCTCGAAATCTTCACCGGTGCCCTGCAACTCGGCTTCGTAGCGCAGCGAGTTGCGGCCGATGGTAACGGTGTCCCCGTTCGACAGCGGGTGCTTGGCGATCTGCTTGCCGTTGACCAAGGTGCCGTTGGTGGAGTCCAGGTCTTCGAGGAACGAGTCCGACAGGATGGTGATGATGACCGCGTGGTGGCCGGACACTGCCTTGTCATTGAGGCAGATGTCATTGTCGGCGTGGCGGCCGATGCTGACGCGTTCCTTGTCAAGCACCAACTCGCGCGAGGCGCCGCTGGATTCAGTGATGATGAGCTTGCCCATGACTTCCCCGTCTATGTCTTAAAACCATTCCGCAAAGCGGTCGAACCAGCGCTGCTTGCGCTGAAAACTTTCGTTAACCCGCGCCAGCACCACCGAAACATTGTCCTTGCCGCCCCGTTCGTTGGCGGTATCCACCAGTTTTTTCACAGCGGAATCAAGGTTATCAGCATACTCGACGAGCGTCAGGCGAATGCTCTCGTCGTCCACCATATCGGTGAGGCCATCAGAGCACAGCAGCACCAGATCGCCGACCTCGGCAGTCTCCTCGATGATGTCGACACTGACTTCCGGCTCCACACCCAGTGCCCGGGTGACGATGTTCTTGCGGACCAGCTTCATCGCTTCGGGTCGGCTGTAATGGCCCCGGGCAATGAGTTCCTCCAGGAGCGAGTGATCACGGGTGATCTGCTCTAGCCGGTTGTTGCGCAGCCGGTACAGCCTTGAGTCGCCGACATAGGCAATCGACAGGCGGTCGTTGTGCAGCATGCAGGCGACGACCGTGGTGCCCATGCCTGCGCACTGCGGCTGGCTCTGGCTGACGTGGTAAATGGTGGTGTGCGCCGTCTCCACGGCGTTGCGCAGCATCAGCGCCTCATGGGTATAGCCGGTGCTGGCGTCGACCTGGCCCTTGGGCAGGGTTTTCCATTCGCGGCGGGCGGTGTCGAGCACGGTGGCGATGGTGATGCCGCTGGCGATTTCGCCAGCGTTGTAGCCGCCCATGCCGTCTGCCAGCACCAACAGACCCAGGCTGATGTCCTCCGCCACGGCATCTTCGTTGTTGGTGCGCACACGCCCCATGTCGGAGAGCAGTGCGGTGGACACCTTGTCCTTGAGCGGCATTGCGGGCGGGTCAAGCGGTGGCGTGTGGGGTTGACATGTGCAGTGCCTCTAGGCGGCGAGTTTGCGCAGCACGTCGCGCAGTTCGCGGGCAAACTCGTTGCCGCGTGCATAGCGCTGCTCGTAGTTCTTGGCGAGCGCCTTGTCGATGATCGCCGCCATCTCCGGCGGCAGGTCCGGCCGCACGATCAGGGGCGAGCCATGCGCCTCGTTGGCGATCTTGAACATCAGGGTCGCCATCGACTCGGCTTGGAATGGCAGGCTGCCGGTCAGCAGTTGGTAGAGCGTGACGCCGAGCGAGAACAGATCGCTGCGGCCATCGACCTTTTTGCCGGAGAGCTGTTCGGGCGACATGTAGCTCGGTGTGCCGAGCACCATGCCGGTCTTGGTCTTGCTGGAATCGGCGATGCGGGCGATGCCGAAATCCATCAGCTTGATGACCTTGCCCTCGTCGAGCAGCATCATGTTGGCGGGCTTGATGTCGCGGTGGACGACCGAGTTGCCATGCGCGTAGTCGAGCGCGTCGGCAGCATCGGCCATCAGCCGCAACACTTCGCTGATCGGCAGCAGGTTTTGCGGCTTGATGTAGCGGGTAAGGTCGCCGCCCTTGACGAACTCCATGGCGATGTAGGCGAGGTCGTGCTCCTCGCCAGCGTCGAAGATCGAGACGATGTTGGGGTGGGAGAGGCGCCCTGCGGTTTCGGCCTCGCGGAAGAAGCGGTCTTTCACATCCTTCAGCTCGTCCGCCTCGAACTCCTGGGACAGTGCCATCGTCTTGATGGCGACCATGCGGCCGATCTTCGGGTCTTTACCGAGATACACCACGCCCATCGCGCCCTTGCCGAGTTCCTTCTCGACTTGGTAGCGGCCCAGCATCGGTTTTTCGCCGCCGCCGGCCATGATCATGGTGCCGCCGCCCGTGGTCGAACCCATTGCGCCGCCGCCGAGGATCACCGTCTCGCTGAGCTTCTTGGCGCGGTTGAGTTTCATCTCAACGTCCTTAAAGCTCTTGTTCTGCTGGAAGATGTATTGATACGCCGCCTCGGCCTTGTTGAACTGGCGTTTGCGTTCAAAGTCCAGTGCCAGGTTGTAGAGCAGGTCAAGCAGCTTGTCGTCCACCGGCTTGACCCGCTTGAACTTGTCGAAGGCCATGTCGAGCTGGCCCTGGCCCTGGAAGGCCAAGCCCAGCATCTTGTTGGACTCGGCCGACTCGGTCTCGCTGGCGAATTTGAGTTTCTCCGCCAGGTTGAAGCGTTTCAGCAGCATGACGCCATAGCCAAGCACTGCAAACAGCGCCAGCACCACAAACTTTAGCCAGAGGCCGGACATTGCCAGCAGCGAATACTCGGTGCCGATCAGCGCGATCACCAGCAGTGCGGTGAGGGTGGCCGCCAGCCCGGCAGAGAGGCGTGGCACGGCCAGCGCGATGAAAGCGGTGATGACCAGGAACAGCGCGATCTCCAGCCAGCGCCCCCAGCCCGGGCGTACGAAGTAGTGCTGCTGCAGGATGCTCGACACCGAGTGCGCCATCATCACCACCGAAGGCGTGGCCGACGATACGGGCGTGGCAAAGGTCTCGCCAGTGCCGGCCGCGGTGGTGCCGAGCAGCACGATCTTGTCCTTGTATTTCTCCGCCGGAATCTTGCCCGCCATCACGTCGAAGGCCGAGTCTGTCTTGAAGGCGGGGGCACCCTCGCGGTCGGCATAGAACTGCGGGTAGAGCATCAGCTGCGGATTGGTGGCGAGTGTCAGGCCACCCATGGCAATGCCTTCGCCCAGCTGCACCTGGATGTCGGCCGGTTTGAGGTTAAGCGAGAGTGCTGCCGCACGCAGTGCGATGGAGGGGTAGAAGGCATCGAAGTAATGCAGCACCAGCGCCTCCTGCCGCACGGCACCATCGACATCCGGGGTGGCGTTGAGGTGACCCACGGCGGCCGTGGTCTGCATCAGCGGGCCGATCGGCACCGACACGGCCATGGTGGGCAGCGGCAGATAGCCCTTGTCACGCGCGCCGACCCTGTCCACCACATTGGTCAGCGAGTCGCGCTGCACGGTATCGGGCAAGGGTTGATCCGGTAGCCCCTGCGGACGGCCAAGGGTGAACAGTAGCGGCAGCAGCGTATGGTTGCCGCTGCCGAGTGCCGTCGCCAGCAGGGTATCGGGTGCACCGCCTGCGCTGCCGACGGCGGTGATGCGCGCCTTCAACTCGCTGATGGCCTGGGCGTAGCCCGATGACAGTGCGGATTCCTTGTAGGCCTGGGCGATGCCTGCGACGGCCGGCGCTTTTGCCCCGACATCGGCCAGCATGATGCCGAAGGTTTCGATCTCCGCAGGGATCTGCTGGGTCAGCGGTGATTTTTCGAGGTATTCGAGCAGGCTGGCAGTCGCCTGGCCTGTGCGATCCTGCTCGGCTTCGAGGTACAGCACGGTGTTGACGATGGCCTTCGGTGCCCCGGCATTGATCTTGTCCAGGAGCTGCGCCTGCTGCGCGCGCGGCCAGGGCCAGCGGCCGAGATTGGCGATGGAATCCTCGTCGATGGTGACGATGGCGATGCGATCCGAGGGGCTGACATCGCGGGCGCGCACGCCGCTGTCGTAGAGATTGCGCTCCAGACCCTGAAAGCCTGCGGAAAACACACCGAACGCAAGGACGGCAAAGACGAGGGCAAAGGCAAGGGCGACAAACCAGTCCTTGGTCCAGAGGCGGTTGTTCACGCGAAACTCCCTTTCTATTTATGCGTTGTAATGCTGCCGATACTACCTTTTTTCATGATTTGCCAACATCCGAAATCAACCACCCAAAGCATCGAATGGCCAAGCTGAAATCCGTCTATATCTGCCAGAGTTGCGGTGCGCAAGCGCCGAAATGGGCGGGCCAATGCGCCGAGTGCGGAGCCTGGAACACCCTCATGGAGGCGACCGTTACCGCAGCTCCGCGCGGCCTGGGCGGCGCGGCCCGCAGCGGCGGCATGGCGGGGCTGGCAGGCGGCAGCGGTGTACAGCTGCTGGAGTCGGTGGCGACCGAGGACACACCGCGTGTTTCCACCCAGCTCTCGGAGGTGGACCGCGTGCTGGGCGGTGGGGTGGTGGCGGGTTCGGTGATCCTGATCGGTGGAGACCCCGGCATCGGCAAATCCACCCTGCTGCTGCAAGTGCTCGCGGGTGTGCAGGCGCAGCTCAAGACGCTCTACATCACGGGTGAGGAATCGCTCACCCAGGTGCATCTGCGCGCCAAGCGGCTCGGCTTGCCCAGGCTTGACCTGCCGGTGCTGGCCGAGACCAGCGTGGAGCGGATTCTCTCGGTGCTCTCGGCCGAGAAGCCCGGCCTGGTGGTGCTCGATTCGATCCAGACGCTCTACACCGAGAGCCTCGATTCCGCTCCCGGCTCGGTGAGCCAGCTGCGCGAAACCGCAGCCCAGGTGGTGCGCCACGCCAAGAGCACCGGCTGCGCCATCGTGCTGGTCGGCCACGTCACCAAGGAGGGTGCGATCGCCGGGCCCCGCGTGCTCGAACACATGGTCGATACCGTCCTCTATTTCGAGCAGGACGTCGGCAGCCGCTATCGCATCATCCGCGCGGTGAAGAATCGCTTCGGCGCGGTGAACGAGCTGGGCGTGTTTGCCATGACCGATGCGGGTTTGAAGGAGGTCAGCAATCCTTCCGCACTGTTCCTTTCGCGCCATGACCAGCCGGTGCCGGGCAGCGTGATCACGGTCACCCGACAGGGCAGCCGGCCCTTGCTGGTGGAGGTGCAGGCGCTGGTCGATGCCGCGCCCTTCGGCAATCCGCGCCGCGTGACATTGGGTTTGGAGAGCAACCGCCTGCACATGCTGCTGGCGGTGCTGCATCGCCATGCGGGCATCGCACTCGGCGATCAGGATGTGTTCGCCAATGTGGTGGGGGGCATGAAGATCACTGAGACGGCTGCCGATCTGCCGCTGCTGCTGGCGGCGCTGTCGAGCTTCCGTGGCAGGCCGGTGCCGAATGACCTGATCGTGTTCGGCGAAGTCGGCCTGGCCGGCGAAATCCGCCCGGTGCAGAACGGTGAGGAGCGGCTGATCGAAGCTGCCAAGCATGGCTTCAAGCGCGCGATCATCCCGGAGGCCAATCGGCCCAGGAAGTCGAGCAAGCTCGACATCGAAGTGCTGGCGGTGGGGCGGCTCGATCAGGCCTTGGCGCTGATCTAACTGGCCTTGCGATAGGCACTGGGCGAGAGCCCGGTCCAGCGTTTGAAGGCGCGGTTGAAGCTGCTCGCATCTGCAAAACCCAGAAGATAGGCGATCTCGCCCAGGCTGTAGCGCGCATCGCGCGCGTACGACAGTGCGAGCGTCCGCCGCGTTTCGTTGAGCAGCGCGGTGTAGCTCGTGCCCTCATCGGCCAGCCTGCGCTGGAAATTGCGCAGGCTCATGTGCAGGGCCGCCGCGGCCTGCTCCTGCGAGGGTTCGCCCAGCGAAAGTTGCTGGATGAGTGCGGCCTGCACCCGAACACTGAGGCTCTGTTGCGGCAGCCGCGCGAGCTCTTGCACCACCGCCTCGTCGTTGTGGCGGGCCAGCGCCGGGTTGGCACCCGCCAGCGGCTGCTCGAATGCCGCGCGGTCGAACCACAGGGCGTTCTCCGCCGCGCTGAACTGCAAGGGTGCGCGAAAGGCGCGCTCGAACGCAGCCAGGTTGAGCGGGGCCGGGCGTTGCAAGGCGACTCGCGCCGGTGAGAACTCGCGCCGGTGCAAGCCACGGCAGAGGCGCACGAACAGCAGTGCGAAGGCGTCGATGGCCTCCGGTGCAGGCTGCGCGCCCGTGGCGGGCGTGTGCAGGGTCAGCCGGTAGTGATCGCCGTCGGGCGCGAACGAGAGATCGCCCGCGTCGGTCACCAGCCGGAAGTAGCGCAGGCTGCGCTCGAAGGCCTCGCGCAGGGTGCTGCTGGCGAGCACCGAATAGCCCAGCGCATGAAAGCTGGTCTGGCCCACATGCCGCACCACCGTCAGGCCAAAGGCATCGTCGCCCACCGCTGCCACTGCCAGCCGCCATAGCCGGGTGGTCGCGGTGACCGAATAGCGCGCATTGGGGTCGTCGAGTGCGGCGAGATCGAGCCCGGCCTCGCTGAACAGCGCGACGCTGTCGATGCCGCTGGCATCGAGTGCTTTTCGGATGGCCTTGGCCCAGCTGGTGAGGGCAGTGGCGGCGGGTGTCATGGCGGGTTGGCGTCTGTGGTCAAGCGATTGGCGGCTGTAGCGAGGCTTGAGGGCCACCATCTCTTTAAGTTAGGGGTCTGGATCGAGACCACTTGAAGAGGATGTCGGCATGAACACCCCCAATGCAAGCACAGCGCCGCTGAGCGACGAGCAGAAAACCGAGCACATCAAGCGTGTGGTGCTGCAGGCAGGCGCTGATCTGCGCGCGCGCCATCCGTGGCTCATGCATCAGGACGCCATTGGCGCGGGCATCATGGCTTTTGCCTTGCTGGGCATGATCGCCAGCGGCGTGCTCTACGTGCAGGGCCACATCGCCTGGTGGGTCTGCGTGCCGGTCACCGCACTCTTCGCCTCGCTCATCCACGAGCTAGAGCACGACCTCATCCACCTGATGTACTTCCGCAAGACGCCCTGGGCCAACAACCTCATGCTGGGCTTAGGCTGGCTGGCCCGTGCCAGCACCGTGAGCCCGTTCGTGCGTCGCAAGCTGCACATGCACCACCACAAGTACTCGGGCACCGAGAGCGACCTTGAAGAGCGCGGCATCACCAACGGTGAACGCTGGGGCCTGCGCCGCCTGCTGATGCTGGGCGACAACATGCTGGCGGTGTATCTGCGCCCGAAGACCATGGTGAAGGCGACCCGCGCGTACGTGCGCTCGCAGAATCCGCCGACCAAGGCCGCCGCCAAGGCGATGGGCAAGGAGCAGCTGCGCGCCTACTTCCCCCTCGGCAACATCTATTACCTGCTGTTTCATAGCTGGGTGGTGAGCCATGCGGTGCTGCTGCTCGCACCGCTGCTGGGCTTCGACATCCGGCTTTCGGGCGCGCTGCAATCAGCACTCGCGGGGCTGGACGTGTTCGCCGTCGTCTACATGCTGCCCTCGCTGCTGCGCACCTTCTGCCTGCACTTCGTCAGCTCCAACATGCACTACTACGGCGATGTCGAGGCCAAGAACGTGATGCAGCAGTGCCAGGTGCTCAATGTCTGGTGGATGGCGCCGTTCAACCTGTTCTGCTTCAACTTCGGCAGCACCCACGCTATCCATCACTTCGTGGTGAAAGAGCCCTTCTACATCCGCCAGCTCACCGCCCACATCGCACACCCGGTGATGCGCGAGATGGGTGTGCGCTTCAACGACATCGGCAGCTTCAGCCGTGCCAACCGCCGGACGCAGAAAGCACCGGCTGCACCGCTGCTCGCCAACTGAGGGCGAGGGCAGCGACAATAGGAGAACTTCCGCCACACGCTCCAGAGTGAAGAACTCTGGCCGTTGCAGCCATGCTCCGCCTCACCGAACTCTCGCTGCCCATCGACCACCCGGACGAGGCACTGCGCCCCGCCATCCTCAAGCGGCTGGGCCTGAAGGACGAGCAGCTGCTCAGCTTCACCGTGTTCAAGCGCAGCTACGACGCGCGCAAGAAGTCGGTCGATCTCTGCTTCGTCTACACCGTCGATCTCGATGTGGCCGACGAGCCAGCCCTGCTCAAGCGTTTTGCCGACGACCGCAATGTCAACGTGGCGCCCGACATCGCGTATCACTTCGTCACCCACACCGCGCCTGTCATGGCGCACAGGCCGCTCATCGTCGGCTTCGGACCCTGCGGCATTTTCGCGGCGCTCGTGCTCGCTCAGATGGGCTTCCGGCCCATCGTGCTGGAGCGCGGCACCGCCGTGCGCGAGCGCACCAAGGACACCTGGGCGCTGTGGCGCAAGAACATCCTCAACCCCGAAAGCAACGTGCAGTTCGGCGAAGGTGGGGCGGGCACCTTCAGCGACGGCAAGCTCTACAGCCAGATCAAGGATCCACGCTATCTCGGCCGCAAGGTGTTGCACGAGTTTGTGAAAGCGGGTGCGCCAGAGGAAATCCTTTACGTCAGCAAACCACATGTCGGCACTTTCCGCCTCGCCAGCATGGTGGAAAAGATGCGCGCCGAGATCATCGCGCTGGGTGGCGAGATCCGCTTCCAGCAGCGGGTCACTGATGTGCTGATCGAGACAGGCCAGATGCGCGGCGTCACTCTCGAAAGTGGTGAACAGATTCGCAGCGACCATGTGGTGATCGCGCTCGGCCACAGCGCCCGCGATACCTTCCGCATGCTGCACGCGCGCGGCGTGTTCATGGAGGCCAAGCCGTTCTCGCTCGGTTTCCGCGTCGAGCATCCGCAATCACTCATCGACCGCGCGCGACTCGGCAAGTTTGCCGGGCATCCCAAGCTGGGTGCGGCGGACTACAAGCTGGTTCATCACGCCCGCAATGGCCGCAGCGTCTACAGCTTCTGCATGTGCCCCGGCGGCACGGTGGTGGCCGCGACGAGCGAACCGAATCGCGTAGTCACCAATGGCATGAGCCAGTACTCCCGCAACGAGCGCAATGCCAATGCCGGCATCGTGGTGGGCGTCACACCCGCGGATTATCCCGACGGCCCGCTGGCGGGACTGGTGCTGCAGGAGCACTGGGAGTCGCGCGCCTTCGTGCTCGGCGGCGGCAGCTATGAAGCGCCCGCACAGCTGGTCGGTGATTTCATCGCAGGCCGTGCTTCCACCACGCTTGGCACGGTGCTGCCCAGCTACAAACCCGGCGTGAAGCTCGGCAGCCTCGACACTGCCTTGCCGGGCTATGCGATCGAGGCGATCCGCGAGGCACTGCCAGCCTTCGAGAAGCAAGTTCGTGGCTTTGCCCTGCATGATGCGGTGCTCACGGGGGTCGAAACCCGCACCTCGGCACCGCTGCGCATCACCCGTGGCGACGATCTGCAAAGTCTCAATACGCGGGGGCTGTATCCGGCGGGCGAGGGCGCGGGTTATGCAGGTGGGATTCTGTCCGCAGGTGTCGATGGCATCCGCGTCGCCGAAGCACTGGCCACGCAAATGATGGCCCAGGCATGAGCGAGGCGAAACCTGCGGCACCCAGCTTCGGCGAGGCGCTGCGCTACTGGTTCAAGCTCGGCTGCATCAGCTTCGGCGGCCCTGCCGGGCAGATCGCCATCATGCAGGCCGAGCTGGTGGAAAAGCGCCGCTGGATTTCGCAAGGCCGCTTTCTGCATGCGCTCAACTATTGCATGGTGCTGCCGGGGCCGGAGGCGCAGCAGCTCGCCACCTATCTCGGCTGGCTGTTGCACGGCGTGCGCGGTGGCATCGCGGCGGGTGTGTTGTTCGTGCTGCCTTCGCTGTTGCTGCTGATCGCACTGAGCTGGGCTTACCTCGCACTGGGCCCACAGGCTTCGACCACGCTGCTGGCCGGTGTGAAACCGGCGGTGGTCGCCATCGTCGCGTTCGCGGCCTGGCGCATCGGCAGCAAGACACTCAGGCATCCCGCGCTGTGGGGCCTGACGCTCGCCAGTTTCATCGTGCTCGCGCTCTTGCCCAACCAGGCCTGGGTGTTTCCGGTGCTGATTTTCACTGCCGCGCTGGTGGGCTGGCTGCTGCGTGCACTGCTCAAGCCCACTGGTCACGGCGGCACCAGCTGCAAGCCACACGCACCCGCACTGATCGACGACGACACCCCCTCACCGTCGCACGCCGCCATCCACCGGGATCGACTGCTGCGCATCGCGCTGATCGGCGTTGCACTGGGCGCGCTGGTATTCACTGCACTCTGGCTCAGCCAAGGCAGCGGCACGCTCACCCGCATGGCTGCGTTCTTCACACAGGCCGCACTGCTGACTTTCGGCGGTGCCTATGCGGTGATGCCGTACGTGTTCCAGAACGCGGTGCAGACCTATGGCTGGATCACCCCGCCGCAGATGCTCGATGGCTTGGCCCTCGGCGAGAGCACGCCCGGCCCGCTCATCATGGTCGTCGCCTTCATCGGCTATGTCGGTGCCGCCGGCGCGAGCAATCTGCTGGCTGCCGGGATTGCGGGCGCACTGGTCGCCAGCTTCTTCACCTTTCTGCCGAGCTTTCTTTTCATCCTCATCGGCGCGCCCTTCGTGGAGAAGGGCCGGGGCTTGCAGGCGTTTGCCGCACCGCTGACGGCAATCACTGCGGCGGTGGT
This sequence comes from Nevskiaceae bacterium, assembly GCA_021731445.1. Taxonomy (GTDB): domain Bacteria; phylum Pseudomonadota; class Gammaproteobacteria; order Nevskiales; family Nevskiaceae; genus Stagnimonas. Next base: position 48,049 of record JAKFXK010000026.1, read on the forward strand.
CGGGGCCATCCTGCATCTCGCCTTCACGCTGGGCGTGCAGGTCTTGCTGCCCTTGGGAGTAATGGACTGGTTCGCGTTGCTGCTCACCGTCGGCGGCCTGATCGCGCTGGTGCGCGGCTGGCTGGGCGTGGTGCCGGTGATTGCAGTCAGTGCAGTTCTGGGCTGGACAGTCTCAGCTGTCTTCTGAAACCGCCGCCACGATACGGCGGATGCGCGCCACCTTGACGGCATTGGAGCGCACCTCGATCACCTCGAACTCGTAATCGCCGACCCGGATCGTGCGGCCCGATTTTGGGATGTCGCCGAGTTGCTCCAGCACCAGGCCATTGACGGTCTTGGGGCCGTCGGTGGGCAGCTTCCAGCTCAAGGATCGGTTGAGGCTGCGGATGTGGACATTGCCGGTGACCAGTGCGCTGCCGTCGTGGTCGAGCGTGACGTTCTTCTGCCGGGTGGCAGGGTCGCTGGTGAACTCGCCGACCACTTCTTCCAGAATGTCCTCAAGCGTGACCAGGCCCTGGATGTCACCGTACTCGTCCACCGCGAAGCCGATGCGCCGCTTCCGATCCTGGAAGTTGAGCAGCTGCTGGTTCAGCGGCGTACCGCTGGGGATGAAGTAGGGTTCACGCACCAGCGTCATCAGGTTTTCCAGATTGAGCTGGCCCTGGGCCGCGATGCGCACCAGCTTGCGCAGGTGCACCACGCCTTTCAGCTCGTCGATGGAGCCATGGAACACCGGCAGCCGGGTGTGGCTGGAGGCGACGATGACCTCGTGGATGGTTTCCCAAGGCTCGGTCAAGTCGATGCCGACGATCTCGTTGCGCGGGATCATGATGTCCTCGACCGTCGCATGTTCGAGATCGAGAATCGACAGCAGCATTTTCTGGTGGCGGTGCGGGATCATGGCGCCGGCTTCGACCACCACCGTGCGCAGCTCCTCGGCCGAGAGCGAGTGGGCGACGGCGTCCTCCTTGGTCACGCCGAGGGCGCGCAGCACGCCATTGCTCATCAGGCTCACCATGTAGACGACCGGTGTCAGCAGCCATTGCAGCGGATAGTTGATGTAGGCGCTGGGGATGCCGACCCGCTCCGGGTAGAGCGCGGCCAGGGTCTTGGGCGCGGCGTCTGAGAACACCAGCATGACGATGGTGAGCAGGATGGTGGTCAGCCCCAGCACGGCCTCGTCATCGCCGAAGAGTTCAATCGACAGCAGGGTGGCGACGACGGTGGCGGCGTTATCGGAAAAGTTCTTGCCTAGCAGCAGGAGACCAATCAGTCGGTCTGGCCGCGCCAGCAGTTTCTCGGCGAGTTTCGCACCCCGGTCGCCCTGCTGCGCCCGGGTCTTGAGGCGGTAACGGTTGAGTGTCATCAACCCGGTTTCTGAAGCCGCGAAAAAAGCCGAGAGCATCAACAAAAAGACGAGAAGGGCGAGTTCCAGGCCTAGGGGCAGATCGTTCAAGTGCGGCGTACGCCGGTGACTACAGGAATGAGCATCATGACGGAAGCGGATGGCGCGGTGTCAAGCGCGTCGGCAGTGCGGCAGTGGCTCAGGTCCAATGCCTGCCGAGGATTTGTTCCAGCACCAGCTTGCTGCCGAAGTAGGCGAGCAGCAGTGCGGCATAGCCCGACAGCGCCCAGCGCACGGCGCGCTTGCCGCGCCATCCTGAGCGTCTGCGTCCGAGCAGCAGCGCCCCGAAAATTAGCCAGGCCAGGATCGACAGCGCCGTCTTGTGGACGAGGTGCTGGGCGAACAGGTCGTCGACAAAAATCAGGCCTGAGAGCAGTGCCAGCGACAGCATGAAAAAACCGGCGCCGATCAGCTGGAACAGCCAGTCCTCGCTGGCCTGCATGGGCGGCATCCGCAGTACGCGGGCGAGCTGCTCCGGCTTGTGCAGCAGGCGGTCGAGCAGGTCGAGCGCCAGGGCCTGCGCGGCGGCCAGAGTGAGCAGGCCCGCCGCGAAGATCGACAGTGCGGCATGCAGGGCGATGCGCCAGTCGTGCGGGGCATTGCCGCCCGAGTGCGTGGGCAGCAAGACCGGCAGCAGCACACCCGCAGCGGCCAGCGGGTAGATCGCGGCCCGCAGCGGCCTTAAGGCCATCACCCGCGACAGCAGCGCCAGCAGCAGGGCGGACTGCCAGGTCAGCAGTGACAGGGCCTGTGTCAAGCCCAGCCTGCCGCCCTCGGCCTGCACGCTGGCCACCAGCAGCAGGCCGTGCAGGATGAGGGCAGCGGCGAGCGCGGCCAAAGCTGGCCCTTCATCGCGCGCCTGTACCGCACGCAGGGCGGCATACAGATAGGCCACCACCGCAGCGGCGGCAGGCAATAACAGGTAGCTCGACATGACCGCAGGATAGCACCGCGCCCCAGCTGGATCGCGGCCTAACATGGCTCGCGAGAGCCGCGTGTTAATCTGCATCCGCACTTTTTTCGGACTGATCCGGCACCCCAAGCCATGCGCATCAAGATACTGGGCTGTAGCGGTGGCGTCGGCCCCGGCCTGCGCACCACCAGCCTGCTCATCGACGACGAACTGCTCATCGACGCCGGCACCGGTGTGGGTGATCTGGCGCTGTCGCAGATGCGGCGCATCCAGCATGTGGTGCTCACCCACGCGCATCTTGACCATGTCTGCGGCCTCGCCTTCATGGCCGACAACCTGTTCGATCTCATCGACGCGCCCATCGAGGTGCATGCCGCCGAGGCCACGCTGAAAGCCGTGCAGGATCACATCTTCAACTGGAAGATCTGGCCCGATTTTTCGCAGCTGCCGACGGCTCAGAATCCCTTGCTCCGCTGGCGGCCGATGCCAACCCAGCAGAAGCTCGATTTCGGCAATGGCCGTACCGTCCACAGTTTCGAGGTGCTGCACACGGTGCCGGCGGTGGGGCTTGCCGTGCAGTGCAAGACCGGCGTGTTCGCCTTCAGCGGCGATACCTATGCCACCGACAAGCTCTGGGATGCGCTCAATGCCCTGCCCAGACTCGACATGCTGATGATCGAGATCGCCTTCCCCAACGAGGAGGACAGGCTGGCGGCAGTCTCCAAGCACTTCACGCCAAGCCTGCTGGGGCGAGAGCTCTCCAAGCTCAAGCACAAGCCGCAACTGCTGCTGACGCATCACAAGCCTGGCACTGAGGGCTTGATCCAACGCCAGTGCACCCTGGCACTGGCGGGCTGGGATTATCATCACCTCGAGGCGGGCGAAATCTTCATGCTGTAGACATGCTCCAGCGTGTTTCGCCGCCTGCTCCCCTTCTTCCTGTGAACCCCCATGTTTGAATCCCTAAGCCAGCGCCTCGGCAATGTGCTCGACTCGCTGCGTGGCGCCGGCCGCCTCACCGAAGACCAGATCGCGAGTGCCGCGCGCGAACTGCGCATGGCGCTGCTCGAAGCCGACGTGGCGTTGCCCGTCATCAAGAGCTTCGTCGAGGCGATCAAGCAGAAGGCCGTCGGCGTCGAGATTACCCAGAGCCTGACGCCGGGGCAGGCGTTTTTGCGGCTGGTGCAGGCGGAACTCACCACCGTGCTCGGTGGCGAGGCGGTGCCACTCAATCTGCGCGCGCAGCCACCGGTGGTGCTGCTGATGGCGGGCTTGCAAGGTTCGGGAAAAACCACCAGCACTAGCAAGCTCGCGCGCTGGCTGAAAGAGCGTGAAAAGAAGAATGTGATCGTGGTCAGCTGTGACGTGTATCGCCCGGCTGCCATCGAGCAGCTCCGCGTGGTCGCATC
>JAKFXK010000024.1 GCA_021731445.1 Nevskiaceae bacterium
CGCGCTCAGCACTTCGGTGCCCTATGCTGGCGTGCTGGAAACCAGCCTGGCAGGCTCCGGCGGCCCCGATGCCAGCGGCATCAGCCGACAGTATTCAGTCGCGTTCGCCAACGTTTACGACCGTTTCGGCTACCGCCTCAGCTATCGCCATTTCACCGCCGGCTTCATACTGCCGACTTTCGAGGATGGCGCCCGCAAGCGCGACCAGTTGCAGGCCTCGGTTTCCACCCGTGCACCGGGTGGTTCGCTGTTCGTCGGCTACAGCCAGTCGCGCACCTACCCGGGTGCCGACAGCCTGCGCAATCCAGCCAGCAATTTCCTGTTTGCAGGCTATTCGGCCAGCCTGTTGCGGCGCATCTCGCTCAGCGTGTTCGTCGGCCGCTCGCTCACCACCCCGCGCGATACCAATGTCAGCGCCGCCATCAGCATCCCCTTCACGCTGTTCGAGTCGCTCGGCGAGCGCGGCGAGTACGCCACGCAAGCCCAGCTCGCCATCAACCAGGATGACCGCCGCCAGACCCGCGCCGATGTGCAGCTGGGCCGTGCCTTCGTGCGCGGCGACAGCACTTACAACCTCGATCTCGCGCAGAGCATTGCGGGCAGCGATTTCAGTGCGCTGTATGGCAGCTGGCTGCATCCCAGATTCTCAGCCAGTGCGCAGCTCGCACGCGGCGCGGGGGGCGAGGCCTACAGCCTGGGGGCAGCGGGTGCCGTCGCCTTCATCGGCGGCCGTGTGCTCGCCTCGCGGCCCATCGGCAGCAGCTTTGCGCTGGTACGACTTGGCGAGGATTACAGCGGCACGCATGTCAACGGCCTGCCCAGTGACAACAAAGGCGATGTGCTGATTCCTGATCTCGCGGCCTACGTCGACACGCCCTTGCAGCTCGACCCGCGTGAGTTGCCGCTGTCGTTCCAGCCCGAATCGCTCAGCTTCACGGCACGCGCGCCGTTCCGCAGCGGCGTGATCGTCAGTCCCAAGCTGGCGCTCAAGCGTGATGCGCTGGTGCGGATGGTGATCCGTGAGGGCGGCGTAGATACGCCCGCACCCATCGGCAGCACTGCCACCATCGAGGGCCGCGAGGAGGAGTTCCCGGTCGGTGACGGTGGCCTCGTGTATTTTTATGGCATTGGCGATGTCACCGAGTTCCGCTTCATCTCGCGCGACACCGGCTGTCTCGTCAAGCTGGTGCTGCCGCCACCGGCACGCGGCGGCATCGAGACACTGACCGCCATCCCCGAACTTGGGCCTTATGTGTGTCAAGGAGCAGCACCATGAACCATCCCCACCTTCGCCCGCACCACGCGGCACTCGCCATCCTGCTCGGCCTTTCCGTCATGCCGCGTGCGGCCTGGGCCGGGACGTGCAGCTTTTCATCCAGCGGCGGCACGCTGGTGGACTTCGGCACCTACTTCGCCCTGAGTGGCGATCTGGATCGGCAGGGCAACATCAGTTTCACCTGCCTGCCCAGCGGGCTGGAGCTGTTCGTCAGCTACACCCTGCAGATCGGCAGCGGGCTGTCCACCGACCAACTGAACCGGCGGATGTACATGGGTGCCAGTTCGCTGCGCTACAACCTGTTCAAGGATGCGGCACGCACCCCCACGCAGATCTTCGGCGACGGCAACTCCGGCACCGCCACCGTCGCCGGCACTTGCCTGACGCTGTGTACGGTGCCGGTCTACGGCCGGCTCTACGGTGCGCAATCCGGCACTGCCGGGCCGTATGCCGATGCGGTGACGGTGAGCATCAACTTCTAGCGCATTTTCGGTTCAAGTCAGACATCTATCTCATTCCGTCATTCCGGCGAAAGCCGGAATCCAGTTTCTGTAACATTTTCTTGACTTGAAGGACTGGATACCGGCCTTCGCCGGTATGACGATTTTTGTGCCGCCACTTAAATCAGACTTGCTCTAGTTTTTCAGCTGCTGGATTGCCTCATCCAGAGAGAGTGACTCTTGCGCCTCGCTGCCGAGACGGCGCAGGGTGACGGTTTTCTCCTCGGCCTCCTTGCGTCCCACCACCGCAATCACCGGCACTTTTTGCAGGCTGTGCTCACGCACCTTGTAGTTGATCTTTTCGTTGCTGGTATCGGCTTCGGCGCGCACACCGGCCTTGCGCAGAGCATCGCGCACCTCGAGTGCGTAGCCATCCGCATCCGACACGATGGGCGCAACCATCACCTGCACAGGCGAGAGCCAGTACGGCAAGGTGCCGGCGAAGTTCTCGATCAGGATGCCGGTGAAGCGTTCCAGCGAGCCAAAAATCGCACGGTGCAGCATCAGCGGCGTGTGACGCTGGCCGTCTTCACCGATGTATTCAGCACCGAGGCGCGTGGGCAGGTTGGGATCCACCTGCAAGGTGCCGCACTGCCAGTCGCGCCCAATGGCATCGCGCAGCACAAACTCCAGCTTCGGCCCGTAGAACGCGCCTTCGCCCTCGAAGATGGTGAACTCGATGCCCTGTGATTTCAGCGCATCGGCGAGCGCGCCCTCGGCGGCATCCCAGTCGGCATCGCTGCCGATGCGTTTTTCAGGCCGCGTGCTGAGCTTGATACGCACGTCCTCGAAGCCCAGGTCCTTGTAGATAGCGAGGATCAGCTGGGTACAGGCAACGGCCTCGACCTGCAGCTGCGAGGGTGCAATGAAGATGTGGGCGTCGTCCTGGGTGAAGCTGCGCACGCGCAACAGGCCGTGCAGCGCACCCGAAGGCTCGAAGCGATGCACCTTGCCGAACTCGGCGATGCGCAGCGGCAGCTCGCGGTAAGAGCGCAGCCCCTGATTGAATACCTGCACGTGACCGGGGCAGTTCATGGGCTTGAAGGCCAGCACGCGCTCTTCGTCGCGAGCGGTAGTGAACATGTTCGCGCCGTAGTTTTCCCAGTGGCCGCTTTTCTCCCAGAGTTTGCGATCCATCATGTCGGGCGTGTTCACCTCGACATAGCCTGCTTCGCCCTGCTTCTTGCGCATGTAGGCGATGAGCGTCTGAAACACTGCCCAGCCCTTGGGATGCCAGAACACCGAGCCCGGCGCGTCTTCCTGGAAGTGGAACAGATCAAGCGCGCGGCCGAGCTTGCGGTGGTCGCGCTTCTCGGCTTCTTCCTGCTGCTTGATGTAGTTCTTCAGGTCTTCGTCATTGGCGAAGCAGATGCCGTAGATGCGCTGCAACTGTGCGTTGTTCTTGTCGCCGCGCCAGTAGGCGCCGCTGACTTTGGTGAGCTTGAAGGCCGTGCCGAGCTTGCCGGTTGAGGGCAGATGCGGGCCCATGCACATGTCCAGCCATTGCTCGCCCTGCTTGTAGATGCTGATCTCGGCATCGGCGGCAATGCCCTCCCTGATCCACTCGGCCTTGAAGCTCTCGCCGGCTTTCTCGAAGTGGGCAATGGCCTTCTCATGCGGCCAGATTTCGCGGGTGATCGGCAAGTCCAGCTTCACGATGTGGCGCATGCGCTGCTCGATCTTTTCGAGATCGGCATCGGTGAAAGATTCCGCACGCGCGAAGTCGTAATAAAAGCCGGAGTCTGTTGAAGGCCCGAAGGTGATCTGGGTGCCCGGGAACAGCTCCTGCACGGCCTGCGCCATCACGTGCGCGCCGTCGTGGCGGATGACTTCGAGCGCTTCCGGCTTGTCGCGGGTCACCAGTTCCAGCTTGGCGTCGGCGGTGATCGGACGGCTCAGGTCCCAGAGTTGGCCGTTGACCCTGGCGACCGCGCATTTCTTGGCGAGGCCGGGGGAGATGCCCTGGGCGATGGCGAGGGCGGTGATGCCGCTGTCAAACGGTTTGACGGCGCCATCGGGGAAAGTAATTTGAATCGACATGTTGAATCTCGGTGTTCTTGAGGTATTGCGTCCGCTCAGGCGGCGGGCGCGGATTGAGCAGCGTATGCAGCGGCGGCGGCAAGCCGCGCCAAAGTGGCCGTACGGCCCAGCAGCATCAGGGTCTGGTCGATCGGTGGCGACACTGCGGCACCGGAAACGGCAACGCGGATGGGCTGTGCGACATCGCCCAGTTTCAGGCCCAGCTTTTCAGCCACCGCATGCACGACTGCATGGATCGCCTCGGCCTGCCAGTCGCTCAGTTCCGTCAGCCCTTCGATGAGCGCAGACAGCACCGGCACCGCCTTGGCAGTGAGGTGCTTGGCTGCGTCCTTCTCGTTGTAGCTCTCGACGCTGGCGTAGAAGAACTTCGACTTCTCGGCCATCTCCAGCAGCGTGCGGCAACGCTCACGCTGCTGCACGATCACGTCTGCCAGCGCCGGGCCATTGGCCGGATCGACGCCCTGCTGGCGCAGATGCCAATCGAACTCCGGCACCACCGCCGCGAGATCAGCCGTCTTCAAGTACTTGTGGCTCACCCAGTACGCCTTCTCCATGTCGAAGCGGGCCGGCGATGCTGAAACATGCTCGAAATCGAACTTGGCAATCATCTCCTCGCGCGTGAACAGTTCCTGGTCGCCGTGGCTCCAGCCCAGGCGCACGAGGTAGTTGAGGATGGCATCGGGCGTGAAGCCCATCGCGCGGTACTCCATGACGCCCAGCGCGCCGTGACGCTTGCTCAGCTTGGCGCCATCGCTGCCGAGAATCATCGACACATGGGCGTACTGCGGCGGCGTTGCGCCCAGCGCCTTGAGGATATTGATCTGGCGCGGCGTGTTGTTGACATGGTCGTCGCCACGGATGACGTGGGTGATGCCCATATCCATGTCGTCGACCACCACACAGAAGTTGTAAGTGGGCACGCCGTCGCCACGGGCGATGATGAGGTCATCCAGCTCATCGGAGGAGAAAACAATTTTTCCCTTGATCAGGTCGTCCAGCACCACTTCGCCTTCCTGCGGGTTCTTGAAACGCACCACCGGCTTCACGCCTTCGGGTGGGGTCGGCAGCAGCTTGCCCTGCTCAGGCCGCCAGCGGCCGTCGTAGCGGGGTTTTTCCTTGCGGGCCTGCTGTTCGGCGCGCATGGCATCGAGTTCTTCGCGGCTGGCATAGCAGTGGTAGGCCGTGCCGGCAGCCAGCATCTGCGCAATCACTTCCGCATAGCGGTCGAAGCGCTGGGTCTGGTAGATCTCCGGGAAATCGCTGGTCAGCCCCAGCCATTTCATACCCTCAAAGATCGCATCCACCGCCACCTGCGTGCTGCGCTCGCGGTCGGTGTCTTCGATGCGCAGCAGATACTTGCCGCCGAAGCGCTTGGCATACAGATACGAAAACAGCGCCGTGCGCGCACCGCCGATGTGCAGAAAACCGGTGGGCGAAGGGGCAAAGCGGGTGACGACGGACATGGGTGCGGCCAAACCTTAAGGGGCGCGCAGTTTAGCAGCGCGCCCCTGCCCGATCAGAGCTTGAAGGAATCCGCCCGATACACCGGCACCAGGAAATACTGCTCGTCCCAGGAGGCATGGCGGCGATAGAAGAAATCCAGCCGCGCCTTGGGGCTGGCGGCAAAGGCCTTGTCGCCGGCGAGCTTCGCCTTGAACTCGGCGGCGAGCGCAGCGTCCTTCGCCAGCATCTCGCTGGCAATCTGTTCGGCGACGTAGGGCTCGGCATATTCCTTCTGCTCGAAGGCCGCGTTGAAGAAGCCCCAGCTGAGGAAGCTGTCCGGTGCCTGCGGCTCCATCAGCGCCACCACGACACGTGCGAGCGGCTGGACGATGGGGATGAACAGGCTGCCGGCAGGAACAGCGCGACTCTCATCCTGCCACTCGCCCTTGACCGTCAGCATGGTGCGGCCTTCGAAGGTGCTGGGTGTGAGCGTGGCCTCGCTGGCGCGGAAGGTTTGCAGGGCTTGCTTCGCGCGTGCTGCCACCAGCCGCTCGAAGCGGATGCCGTGCGCGGCGAGGCGCTCGGCAATGGCTGCCGCGTAGCCTGCGGGCACCACATAGCCGGCCTTCGGCGCGACCACCGTGAGCGTGGCGACGATGGTGTCCTTGTAGGGCACCTGCCAGATCTGCGGCGTGCTGGGGTCGTAGCGGGTGACCAGCCCGCCGCTGATGGCCGAGGGCTCGCGCGTGTAGGCGAAACCCTTGAAGTCGATCATCGAGACGTGCTCGCCCGCATCGTGGTCGAGTTCGATCCACTGGCCCCCGAGCTTGGTCGCTTCAACATCAGCGGCCTCTGCCAGCTTCAGCCATTCATCACCTGCGGCGGCGGTCTGCTGCACCAAGGCGCGCAGGGTGTTTGCGGTGACGCGCACGCGGGTCTTGTAGTCCTTCCACGAGTGGGTTTCGAGCAGCAGGGCGTAGCGGTTGCGCAACGCACCGTAGCCGGTGGAGAAGCGCGGCAGATAGGCATCCTCGCTGAAGCCCGATGCCGGGTTGTCCTCCTCCACCAGGTTTGGGTAGAACGGCAGCGGCAGCGAGCCTTGTGCAGCGAGGTCGGCCAGCACCGCATCGCGCATCGCCACACCGGCGGCGCGCAGGCTCTCGGCCCCCTGATGAATCGGCTCGACCTGCACCGAGACATCGTGCTGGAAGTCCGCGCCATCGGTGACATGCAGATCGGCGTAGAGGATCGGATCCCACTCGGTCAACAGGCGCAGCACGGCCTGCATTTCCGGCGCGTCGGCCTTCATGTAGTCACGGTTGAGGTTGAGGTTTTGCGCATTGGTGCGCCAGCCCATCTCCTCCGGCCCGACCTGGTTCGGACGGTTCCATTTACCGAAGCGTTCGTGGCCATCGACGTTGAAGACGGGGATGAACAGGATGGCGATCTTCCTCAGCGGATCATCTTGCGCTGGCGCGGCGAGCAATTCGCGCAGCACCATGAAGCCCGCATCCTTGCCATCGCTCTCGCCCGGGTGGATGCCGCCCTGCCAGGCCAGCACCGGCACTTTTTGCGCGTGCAGCGCCTTCGCATCCAAAACTCCGGTGCGGCTGACGATCAGCGCGCGCAGCGGCCGGCCTTCGGGTGTGGTGCCAAAGTCGAAGCTACGCACCGCATCGGGCCAGCGGGCGGCGTAAGCCTCGCTCAGGCGCAGTGCCTCGGCATAGCGGGCGGTGTGGATAAATGCACTGCGCTCGGCAGTGGTCAGCAGAGTGTCGTCGGTGGCTTGGGCGGTCATGGTGGCGAGACAGAACAGGAGGAAGCAAAGGGATCGCATGGGTGAAGCCTGACATGGCTGCATGCCGATTAAAATGCAGCATGACCACGCTCTTCGTAGAACAACTCACCGTCATCGATTTCAGCTATCTCTGTCCGGTGCGTGGCCTGGTGGGTGAGAGCTGGATCGTCGATCTCGAACTCGACGGCGCGCTCGACGAGCAGTCGATGGTGCTCGATTTCGGCGCCGTGAAGAAGCAGCTCAAGCGCGCCATCGATGACGGCCCCGACCACACCCTGATCGTGCCGCTGCACTACCCGGCACAGCAGACCACCATGCTCGATGACGGCCGGGTGCGTACGCTGTTCATGTCGCAGGTAGGCAGCATCGAGCACATCGCACCGGCAGCGGCGCTGACCCTGCTCGATGCCCCTGCGGTCACGCCCGAGGCGCTCGTTGCCCACCTCATCCCGCAGCTCGCCGCCATCGTGCCGGCGAATGTCGCGCGCATCGGCATCACGCTGAGGCACGAGCGGATCGAAGGTGCCAGCTACCACTACACACACGGTCTGCAAAAACACCAGGGCAACTGCCAGCGCATCGCCCACGGGCATCGTTCGCGCATCGCCATCCTGCTGGACGGTCAGCGCGACGCGGCCCTGGAAACACGCTGGGCCGAGACGTTCCGCGATATCTATCTGGTCACCGGCGATCACGTCGTTGCTGATGATGGCGAGCGCCTCTCACTGGCCTACACCGCACCCGAAGGCCGCTTCGAACTCAGCCTGCCGAAAGCGCGCAGCTATCTGCTGGGTAGCAACACCGACAGCACCGTGGAGGAAATCTCCGAGCACCTAGCCAGCCAGATCGCTGCACAGTCCAATGGCCAGGCGGTCGAGGTGCGCGCCTACGAGGGCGTGATGAAGGGCGCGCTGGCACGCAGGCCCTGATCGCTGCCCACAAAAAGGCGGTGGCGGGTCACCCCGGCCACCGCCGCTGTTGCTGCCAGAACCGAATGGTCAGGGCGCGTTGATGAAGAAACCATCCGTGCACAGCTCGTGCACGTTCATCGCGTTGCCGACATTGGCCGAGATCAGCGTCGGGCTCAGGCTGATGGTGACGCCGTCATAGGGCTTGGTCACCTTCATGCCCACGAACCGTACCGTGCCACCCGTGGCGATCTGGCCCACCAGGTCGAGGGTGCTGGCGTCGATCAGCTGGGTTTCCTGCACCGTGGCGCCGTTGAAGGTGCGCACCGTGATCGACTGGATCAGCGAGAGCTCCGCCGTCGCGATGGGAAAGGTGACACCGAACACGGCGTACTTTCTGATCGGGGCCGGGCTGTTGAGGCCGACGAACAGGTCGATGGAGCTGATCGCGCCGCCCAGGAGCCCGACCGACAGGTTGTATTGCGCTGCAGTGTCGAGACTGCCATCCACCACCAGCTCCTTGGCGGTGACGCTGTTCTGCAGCTGGGTGATAGTGCCGGCGCCGAGTGTGTTCAAAAGATCCGTCACCGCGCTGCCTACCAGTCCATTGACCCGCACCGCCGTGACCGGCGTGCTGCCATAGGCGCGGGCACTGGCCGTGCAGATGAAGTTGCCCGGCAGCTGAGTGCCGCCGTCGAACACCGTCGTCGGCGTGGTGCCGTCGTTGGGGATCAAGTCGCCCCCCGTGACATCACCCGGATTGCCGCCGCCCGTGCTGGTCACCAGCACCGTCACGGACTGTGCGGTCTGCTGGCCGCTGGCACCCGTGCAGGTGAGCGTGTAGGTGTAGCTGCCTGCGGTGGCGGGCACGGTAACGGTCATGTTGCCACTGGTATCCCTGGACCCAGTCCACGCGCCAGAGGCCACACAGCTGGTGGCATTAGTGGCCATGTAGGCAATGTTGGTGGTGCCGCCAGCAGGGACGCTGCTGGGAGTGGCGGTGAGCGTGATCACCGGCGCGGGGCCTGGCGGTGTCGGCACCGGCACGGGCACAGGCACTTGGGTAAAGCCGCTGGGGCCCTCATCCGCCGAGCAACCGACAAGCAGAACAGCGGTGAGAGCCGCACCGATCAGGTGGATTTTGTAACTTGTGGATTGTCTGGCATTCAATTGCATGGGGTTCTCCTTCGCATCCTGCGAAGTGTGTGGTGAGCGATCTACTTGCTGATCACGCGGAACACGACGCGGCGGTTGCGTTCCTTGTCGACTGCGGTGATTTCGGGCTTGACCAGGAGCTGGCTCTCGCCATAGCCCTTGGCAGTGAGCCGCGAGGCACTGATGCCCTGCGCTACAAGGTAGGCGGTAACGGCTTCGGCACGCCGCTGCGAGAGCCTCTGGTTGTAGGCCTGGGAAGCCGAGGAGTCGGTATGGCCGGCAATCTCGACCATCATGGTCGGCTGGCCCTGCATCGCCTTGGTCACGTAGTCGAGTACCGTCTGCGCGTTGAGTTGCAGCAAAGCCTTATCAAGCGCAAACGTCACGCCACGCAGTTCCAGTGCCTGGCCTTCGATTACGCAGCCCTCGGAATCCACCCTCAAACCTTCCGGCGTGTCCGGGCATTTGTCGCGGCTGTCCTCGATCGTGTCCTTGTCGGTGTCGATGAAAGGCATGGGGACGTAGATCTCCCGAATCTCGACCGCTGGCGGCACGAGCGGTTGCAGCGTGATGCTGCGCTTGCCGAAGGGAAACTCGAGACCCGCCAGCAGGCGATAGTCCTGGTAGCTATCCTGGAACTGGTCGTACTGGTAGCGGCCTTCGGCACGCAGCTTGAAGCCGAGGCGGGTGAGGGGCTGCGACACCACGCCAAGACCGGCGTTGACGATAAAGCTCACAGCATCTTCGGAATCCGGGATGACGTCGTTTTGCAGTGCACCGACACCCAGCAGTGCAAAGGGTGTCCACGACAGGCCGCGATCCTTGAACCCGTAGACGAGATCGATGGTGCCGCCCTGCTGATAGAAATCCGTGCCCTCGTCGCTGCCGGTCTCGATGGTGCTGCCGGCCAAGTTCAGCTCCACGCCCCAGTGTGAGGACCAGCGATAGCCGTAGATGCCTGAGATGGTGACGCCACGCCGGGTGCCACCGCGGTCTTTGTCGGCCCCGAAATAGCCGGGCAAGATGGCAAAGTACTGATTGGCTTCATCCAGCTGGATGACTTCAGGCGCAGGCTCCTGCGCGAAAACCGACGGCAGAGCGGCACACAGCAGCAGCAGAACGGCTTTCTTACCCATGTCATTTCCTTATGAAAATGCTGCATTGATGCGCATATGGGTCATCTTGACCACACAAGACACTAAAGTGCGCCGCTCATCCCGCTGTCGTCAAGGTATAGGGGGCCGTTTTTGAGACTACGGACTCACTTATTCCCTTGTCTGGCCGCCGAGCATCGACTTTCTGATTGCAGGCGCAAAACATTTGCTGATTCTTGAAGGCAGAACGTCAGTGAATAGCGAAATCACGACCGCTGCCGAAAACCGGACTGGATGATTACGGTGATATTCTTCGCGCCCATTTTTGGGCCGGCACTGCCAGTAGATTTGAAGCCATGACTGACGACGTGAAGCTGTTCCAGCGCCTGACCATCGAGCAGGTGGAAGAAGGCCATGAGCTGGCGCCAAAGTTCGACGAGCATGGTCTGATTCCCTGCGTTACCACCGCAGCCGCTTCGGGTGAAGTGCTGATGCTCGGCTACATGAATCTCGAAGCCTTCAGCAAGACCATCACCACCGGCGAGGCGCACTACTACAGTCGCAGCCGCAAGATTCTCTGGCACAAGGGTGCCTCATCGGGCCTGGTGCAAAAGGTGATCGAGATGCGCATCGACGATGATCAGGATGCTGTCTGGTTGCGCGTTGCCATCCCTGGTGATGCGAGCTGTCACGTGGGTTATCGCTCGTGCTTCTACCGCAGCATCCCCACCGGCGATGGTGGGGTGCGCGACCTCAAGTTCGAAGAAAGCGAGAAGATGTTCGATCCGCTCAAAATCTACGGTGACGTGCCGAACCCCACCATTCTTTAGTGTTGCTTCGGTTTCGGCTTGTGCGGCTTGGCTGAGGGGTTGTCGTTTTTCATCGGCGTCGGTTCCTGCGCCGGGTCGGGGTCGTAGTCGGTATCGAGTTGCTGGCCTGCATCATCCGGTACGGCAGGGCGCTTTACGGCTGGGATCGTCGCGGGCTTCTGTTCGGCACTGATCGCGGCCATCAAAGCCAAATGCAGCGCGGTGCTGTTGGCATCGGTCAAAGGCAGGTTAAACATGATGGTGCTCCTTGGGTGTGGAGCCTGATGCTGCCGCAGACCAACTGAGCGGCGACTGAGCGTCACCAGGCCTTGAGTATCTCGCGCGCCGCATTGTGGCCCGGGATGCCTGTCACACCACCGCCCGGATGTGTGCCGGCACCGCAGAGATACAGGCCCCTGATCGGCGTACGGTAGTCGCCCATGCCCAAGAGCGGCCGTGCGCTGAACAGCTGGTTGAGTGAGAGCTTGCCGTGAAAGATGTCGCCACCCACCAGGCCAAACTTGCGCTCCAGATCGAGCGGCGTGTGGATCTGCCGCGCGATCACGCTCGCCTTGAAATTGGGTGCTGCGCGGTTCACCAGCTCGATCACCGCATCCGCCGCCGCCTCGCGCTCATCGTCCCAGCTGCGGCCATCTGGCAGCGCATAGCGAAAGTGCTGGCAGAACAGGCTCGCCACCTGCTGGCCCTTCGGCGCCAGTGAGTCATCGACGGTGGAGGGGATCAGCATTTCGACGATGGGGTTCTTCGTCCAGCCCTGCTCGCGCGCCTCGGCATACGCGCGCTCCATGTAGGCGAGCGAGGGCGCCAGGATGATGCCGCTCTGGTGATGCGCTTGCAGCTGCGTGCCCGGCGCGCAGCGGAAATCCGGCAGCTCGCTGAGTGCCACGTTCATGCGCAGCGTCGCGCTCTCGCACTGGTAGTTGTCGAAGCGCTGCGTGAGTTCGGGGTCGCGCTCGTTGGTGTCGAGCAGGCACGTGAACAGCAGCTTGGGGTTGAGATTGCTCACCACACGCGGCGCTGTCAGCACCTCGCCCGAACCATCCTCATGCTCCAGCTGCACTTCAATCAACTTGCCCAGCGGGCGCACACGCGACACCGCGCAATCGGTCGACAGCGTCACGCCCAGGGCCCGCGCCTCGGCGGCGATGGCCTGCGTGATTGCCCCCATGCCACCCAGCGCGTGGCCCCAGACGCCGGACTTGCCATTGACCTCGCCAAACACGTGATGCAGCAGCACATAGGCGCTGCCCGGGGCATAGGGGCTGGCAAAGTTGCCGACGATGGAATCAAACCCGAAGCAGGCCTTGAGCGGTGCCGACTCGAACCAGCGGTCGAGCAGATCGCCCGCGCTTAAGCTGAAGAGGTCGAGCACATCGCGCTGGGTCGCGAGCTCAAGATTCTTGAACACCTTGGCACTCTTCCAAGCCTCCAGCAGCGCGCCGATGCCGCCGCCGACATTGGGCGGGGTCTGCAACAGCATCGCGCGCAGCACATTGGCAACCCGCTCCAGCAGCGCGTAGTAATCCGGCAGCCGCTCGGCATCGCGCTTGGAGTAGCGCGCCACCTCGGCCTGCGTCGCGGCCAACCCGCCGCCGATGCGGATGCCCTGTCCGGGCGCATCGCCCAGCGGCAGAAAATTGGAGAACGGCCGCTCGACGATCTTCAAGCCGTGCGCGACCAGCTTCAGATCGCAAATCACTTTCGGGTGCAGCAGGCTTACCGTGTAGCTGGCGGTGGAATTGCGAAAGCCCGGCGCAAACTCCTCCGTCACCGCCGCACCACCCAGCACCGAGCGCCGCTCCAGCACACGCACCTTCAAACCCGCACGGGCGAGATAACAGGCGCAGACGAGGCCATTGTGGCCGCCGCCCAATACCAGAGCGTCATAGGACATGAGGCAAGACTTCGCGATACGGATTGCTCGAACGATGACCTCTCTGGCGGGCACACGCAATCCCGCCGATCAACGCAAAAAAGCTGCCGTCCGGAGACGGCAGCTTTCCTGGTGGATGCCACTACTGACTTCAGCGTCCGGCGAGCTTGAGCGTGATGGTTTGCACGCCCGCTGCGGCATTGAGGCCCTTCTCGCCGGAAATGGCGATCGGCTGCAGGGTGATGGACTTGTCGAAGCCGCCGATCAGCGCACTCACGCCTGCACCGACACCGATTGCGGCTTGGGCGGTCACGCCGGCATAAGTGCCTTCGAGGCTCTTGGCACCCTTGTCACTGGTGGCTGCCACCACCGTCCACAACAGCACCGAAGAGCGGTGATAGCCAAGATCGACGCCGAACTGGCCGACCTTGCCGGTGTAGTTGTAGGAAACGCCCTTCTCGGGCTCCCACACGCATTTCAGGTTGCGTGAGGAGCCGATCACAAAGCCCCAACCGCTGGCGACATGGCAGCTCAGAAAGCCGGCCTGCACACCGGCAGAGCCGCTGGCAGCCGGCTGCGAGGTCTGACTTGATGCAACGCCAGGCACCGCGAGGAGAAGCGCGGCGGCACCCGACAGCATGGTTGTTCGAATGAAGTTTGTATTCGTCATGGGGAACTCCGGTAATGAGTGAAGCAAGCTTTGGACTTGCCGGAGCACGATGAAACCCGGCGCGAAACCGGTGCTGAATTTCGCCGCTGCCATGTTCAGGACATGCTCATCGTCCTCGGTGCGCGATCCTATTCAGTGACGGAGGGTGGGCAAACATCTTCTCTTTTGCCCACGCGGACGTGCCGAATACCCCGCATGGGCACGCTACGCTTTGCCCACCCTGATCTGGCGACCTATTCCGTACCCGGCACGGGCAGCATCTTTGCCCACCAGTAGCGCGGCCACCGCTGTCGCCAGGCCTGCACCTCGCCCACGCCGGTCTCTGGGTCGATGTGCAATGTGAGCGTGCCTTCGTGGCCGGTCATGTGTAGCGCACTCCCTAAGCGCTGAAAGCGCGTCACCACTTCCGGCCGCGGGTGTCGGTAGCTGTTGGCATAACCGGCGCTGAAGATCACCCGCTCCGGGTTCACCGCATCGACGAACGCAGTTGTGGATGAGGTGCGGCTGCCGTGGTGGGCGGCGAGCAGTACATCCGCTTTCAGCGCGGCAGGGCTGTGCAGCAGCAGGCGCGCTTCGGCGTCTTTTTCGATGTCAGCCGGCAGCAGCGCAGCGTGGCTGCCGGTCTCGATGCGCAGCACGCAGCCGCCGTTGTTGTCGGGCGAGGGCTCGCCTGCGGCATCGGCGGGGCCGTTGAGCACGGTGAAGCGCACGGCGTCCCACTCCCAGCTCTGCCCAGCGACGCAGGGTGTGCCCGCCATCGCGCCGCGTTCTTGCAATGGATGCAGCGCGGCGCGCACGGCGGGCGCACCGCCACGGTGGTCAAGGTCGCTGTGCGAAACCAACAGGGTGTCGAGCTGTCGCACGCCCTGCCCCAGCAGGTAGGGCACCACCACGGCGCGACCGGCGTCGAAGCCCTCTTCATACGCCGGGCCGGTGTCGAACAGCAGGCTGTGGTTTGCGGTGCGCACGACCACGGCGAGGCCCTGACCCACATCCAGCGCGGTGAGCGTGAAGCCGCGTGCGGGCGCGTGCTGCGGTGGAAAGGCGAGCGGCAGCAGGCAGAGCAGGCCCAAGCCGCGCAGGGGCATGCCGCGCGGCACGGTGAGCAGTGCGCCGCCCAGCAGGGCGAGTGCGAGCGCTGCGGGTGGCGGTGCGGCAGCGAGCCAGCCATCGGCATGGGTTTCGGCCAGCGCGCGCAGTGCGGTGTGGGTGGCGCTGAGAGCAGCATCGGCGCAGTGCAGCAGCGGCATGGCGAGTGGCGGGGCGATCCACAACAGCAGCACGGCAACGAGTGCAAAGGGCGTGAGCAGCGCAAACCAGGGCACGGCGACGAGATTGACGAAGGGCGCGATCCACGCCGTGCCCTGAAAGAAGAACAGCGTCAGCGGTGCCAGCAGCAGCGTGAGCAGCAGCTGCACGCGGATGGCGGTGCGCCAGCCGGGCTCTGCGCCCAGACGCCCGCTGCCCAGCCAGAGGATGGCGGCGACTGCGCCGAAGGAGAGCCATAGGCCAGCGCTGAGCACCGCGAAAGGATCCGCCAGCAGGATCGCCCCCCAGGCCAGCGCCAGCACGCGGAAGGGATGCGCGGTGCGATGCACGAACACGGCGGCGAGGCCGATGAGCAGCATCGCCAGCGCGCGCGTGACCGGCGGCTCGAAGCCAGCCAGCAGCGCATAGAACGTGGCGACGATGGCGGCACCCACGGCAGCGGCTTTCTGTGCCGGCAGGCGTCGCGTCAGCGCGGGCCATGCACCCCAGCACCAGCGCAGCAGAAAAAATGCAAAGCCCGCGACGATGGCAAGGTTGAAGCCGCTGATGGCAACGAGGTGCGAGGTGCCGGTGAGGCGGAAGGCATCCCAATCGGCATCGCGCAAACCGCTGGCATCACCGAGCACCAGGGCGGTGAGCACGGCGCGCGCGGGGCGGGGTAGCAGCGCGGCATCCAGCCGGTTGCGGATGCCCTGCCGCAGCCGCAACACCGGATAAAACCCAGCGACGTCGCAACGCTCGGCGGCGCGCACGGTGGCATTGGCGCCGATGCCCTGGCGGAACAACCAACCCTCGTAGTCAAAGCCGTTTGGGTTCTGCGAACCGCGCGGGGACTTGAGCTTGAGCGTCAGCCGCCAGCACTCGCCACCCTGCGGCGTTTCGGGGGTGCGATACCAGTTGCTGCGGATGCGCGAGGGCATGCCGGGCTGATTGGGCTCGAAGCTGAAGCGCCAGGTGTGCTGCGACGGGTCGTCATCGCTGCGACGGCGCGCCGCCCATTGCGTCTGTGCCTGTTCGGGCAGCGAGGCAATGTGGCCGGTGACGATCACCTCCTCGCCCTGGCGCGCTTCAGGCCAGCGGTCGGCAAGGCGCGCCTCCGCCCGCCACGGCGTGAGGGCAAATCCCACGGCGAGGGCGAGTATCAGCGGGCGATACCGCCACGGCAGCAGTGCCGCGCCCAGCGCCAGCGCGCCGACCCACCAAGGCGGCAGCGCAGGCAGGGCCTGCGTGGCCAGCACGGCAAGGGTGTAGGCGAGGATCAATCGCAGCATCGCCGTAGAATGCCGCAAGGTCGCGCAGAACAGCGGCCACGCACGGAGAGCGCTGCAAATGGATCAACTGAACTGGCTGACCGAGAACCTCTACTACCTCGCCATTCCGTATTTTCTGATCGCGATGGCCTACGAGATCCGGGTGCTGCGCACGGCCACGCATCTCAAGGGCTACGAGTGGCGCGACAGTGCCACCAGCATCAGCCTTGGCGTATTCAACCTCGCCATGCGCGCGGTGTTTGCCGTGGTGACGATCACCGTGTCGTTCATGGTCTACGAGCACCGCCTGTTCGATCTCAGCCCGCTGCTGTGGTGGACCTGGCCGCTGCTGTGGGTGGCGGAGGACTTCACCTTCTACTGGTATCACCGCGCCAGCCACCGCATCCGCTTCATGTGGGCCGATCACGTCAATCACCATTCCAGCCAGCACTACAACCTCTCCACGGCGCTGCGCCAGCCAGTGATCGAGATGGCCTGGGCCTGGGTGCTGTGGTTGCCGCTGGTACTGATCGGCTTCCACCCGGTGGCGGTCGCACTCGCAGCCGGCCTGAACCTGCTCTACCAATTCTGGATTCACACCGAGTCGGTGCGGCACATCGGCTTCTTCGAGCGCTTCATGAACACCCCGAGCCACCACCGCGTACACCACGGCAGCAACCCCGAATACATCGACAAGAACTACGGCGGCTGGCTGATCGTCTGGGATAAATGGTTCGGCACCTTCACGCCGGAAACCGTGCCGGTGCGCTATGGGCTGGTGCACAACATCAGCAGCTTCAACCCGTTCAAGGTCATCACCCACGAGTGGGCTTTCATGCTCAGGCAGTCGTGGCGGGCGAAAAACCTCAGGCACAAGCTGGGCTGGGTGTTCGGGCCGCCGGAATGGATGCCCAAGGGTGCCGCCAAGCCATGAAGGTCATCCCCGTTGAACCAGATGCTATGGCAGCCGTAACGCTGCCTGGGCTGTCGTTCGCAGATGCCTATCGTGTCGTCACCCCCATCACCGGCTTCGATGCCCGCCATGCCGCGCAGGCGATATTCGACAGCCCGCCCGCGTGGGCCAACGCGCTGATGGCCGTGCGCAATCGCGTGATGGGCCTGTTCGGTGTGAAGAACGCCCCCGAACACTTTGCGCACGCAACCATCGCGCGCGTCGGTATGTTCCCGGTGGTATCTGAAACCGCTGAAGTGATCCTGCTCGGCTTCGATGACCTCCATCTGGACTTTCGCATCGCAGTCACACTAGGCGCACTCTCTAGCGGCGGCACGGCGGTGACCGTGACCACCGCCGTGCTCACCCACAACCTTCTAGGCCGCGTGTATCTCGCAGTGATCCTGCCGTTTCACCGGCTGCTTGCGCGCCACATGCTCAGTCGCGCCAAGTTCGACTGATGCAGCAGAAATCGCTGCACGCCAACAACCTCGACTTTGCTTATTTGCAAGCCGGGCCGAGCGACGGCCCGCTCGCCCTGTTCCTGCATGGCTACCCGGATAGCGCGACCACTTGGCAGCACCAGCTACCCGCCTTTGCCGCCGCCGGCTATCACGCCGTGGCCCCGTGGCTGCGCGGCTATCCGCCCAGCGAGATTCCGCCGCCCGGCGCCTATTACGACCGCGCCACGCTCGCCACCGATGTCGCCGAGATCATCAAGGTTTTGAGCCCAGACAAACTCTGCGTGCTGATCGGCCAGGACTGGGGTGCGGCCATTGGCTACGGAGTGCTGGCGGCCTATCCGCAGTGCGTCTCGCGCGCGGCATTGCTGGCGGTGCCGCATCCGGCGCAGGTGCGCGCCACCCTCAAGAGCTCGCCTAAGCACGCGCTGCGCTCCTTCCACTGGTTTCTGTTCCAGCTGCCTTGGCTGCCGGAGTGGCTGTGCGCGCGGCGCGATTACGCTTTTCTCGAAACGCTGTGGCGGCTCTGGTCGCCAGACTTCGACGACACACTGCACGTCACTGAGATCCGCCGCAGCATGGCTGCACCCGGCGCACTGCAGGCCAGCCTCGCCTACTACCGCGCGATGTTCGGCAAACGCAACGCCGACCCGGCATTGGCCGCCGTGCGGGCGCGGCTTGATGCGCCCATTGCCGTACCCACGCGCGTGCTCATCGGTGGGCAGGACATGCGCCGCGAGATGCTGGAACCGGCGCGCCGCTACTTCACCGGCGAGTACGAGTGGACGACCGTGCCCGGCACCGGGCACTTCCTGCACCGTGAGGCGCCGGAGACGGTCAATGCGTTGTTGCTGGATTGGGTGAATCGGTTTTGATGTGGGCTGCTTTCAGCCCAAAGAGCGGACGGCCGATGCTCCACGTCGGCTTCTACCGCTATGGGATTTCCAGCTCGGTAGTTCCGCACATCCAGAAGAATCTATCGTGAAGTGGCTTCCATTCCGAAACGGCGGACAATCTATCTAGATACGATCGGCACCGTGGACAACCAAGCCTCAGACACCCGCTACTACAACGATTACAAGCCAATCCGGAATGCCCTGCGCAAATACGATCCGGTGAGTGTGATGTATGCCGTGCTGCAATATTTATACGGGCCCGTTCACGGAAAACTCGACCGCTTGGGGCGCCATCCGTGGATTGGAATGCTTCTGATCAAATGGGCGTTCATCGATGAGCAGGCGGGGCTTAAAGGTCGTCCCGCCATTACCCCACAGAAGTTCGGAGCTCTTTACAGAGCTGCGATCGATCTCGGCGGGTCTACCAATGGTCCGAACAGCTACCCAAACATTTCAATGTTTGTAAGGTCCGTCGCCTACCAACAATTTCTGTATCAGCGAGATGAGAATATCGTTGGCATTGCGCGGCAGGAGCTTCTGTTCGCAAGCGCGGATAGCACTCTGTCCAAAAGCCGATTTTTGGCGGCGACGGGAGTTTCGATTCCGAATTTTCTCCGTCTGTTGCTCTGCACGATGTTGCAGATCATGCAGACGCGGGCGCCTGAGATGGATCAATCCTGGTTTCAGTTTCTTTATCAGGACTATCCTGCCGCCGAGGTTGAAGCGTTTCTGCACTCGATCTCGATCCGTGTCGAGGATTTGCCTGCAACTCTTCGAGCATCCGACCGCCTCGGCCGCACCATTCCCGAATACAACGCGCCCACGCCGTTTATCTCTCATCCCCTGGTCCGGATTGGATCGAGGTATTTCTGCGTCTATCCAGAGATCCTGCAGAAAGCCTGTGAGCACTTCGTCTACGACAAACTCAAGAAGCTCAACGATTCGAAGATCGATCGGGCGTTTGGAACTGCCTTCGAGAAATATGTCGGAGACCGGTTGCTGGAAACCGAGCTACCTCTGGCGGCTGAAGCAGACCTTGAGCGCCTCCTGAATGGCAGTGGAAAGCTGATTGATTTTCTGGTCACCGACGCAGGCGCGAACGTCTTCGTAGAAGCCAAAGGCGTCGAAATGGCTGTGACTGGCATGGCCACGACCCGACAAGGCGACATCAAGAACGCCACCGAAAATTCACTCCGAAAGGCGATCAGACAAGCGTACGAGGTCAATGCTCGGCTGGCTGCGAATGGCGAAGCTCACCCAGTGATCCAGTATCGGCCCGACAGCTATCTTTTGGTCATCACCTACAAGGAGCTGTACATCCATAACGGCGCCGCATTACGAGAAGCCATAGGAGTGCAGAGTTTCGACGCGTTGGGCGAGGGCATTGCACCGCAGAACTTGATTCCACCAGAGAACATGTATTTTCTGACCATCGAAGAGTTGGAGCACTTTGTCGAGTTCGTGAAAGTGCGCAAGCCCGGTTTGGTGGACGGGATCGAGCGGGCGAAAGCCGATGACGCACAAGTTCGCGTTTCAACTGCACCTAGCGAATTGGGATAAGCCGATCGGCACGATCTCGACGACGTTACTGAGAGCGCAGGAGCGGCTTTTCGCAGATGTGGAACAGGCTCTCCGCCGTGGAAGGCCAGACGACCCCTGAGTTCTAGGGCGTTGGCCACAATGCTTGGGCAGCCGGTATTTACGAGCGTCAGCTTCTGGCACGTAATTGCCGATCACCACCACCCATTCCACCCCGAAGCTAGCTTTTGCAGGCGCCGCGTGCGGGCTATCGAACCCTGGAGTTGCCCCGCTCGCGACAGCGCCGGAATCTCTGCAGTAGTGGCTGGTATGTCGCTTCTTCCATGGGGCCGGCAGCTACCCACTCGATCGCCAAGCTGTCCAGGTGCATCTCATCGCCCCTGACACCCTGGCCCAGGCTCTGCACCAGGCGTTGCAACTGGTATTCGCGACGCAAGGCTTGATCCTCTGGCGGCGTCGGCAGGTCGGTCAGTATTTCGGCCCGGATGCAGAGCCGCTTCAGTGCCAGCTCATTCGCTGCCAGATCTGCGGAGCATTCACGAGCGAGCCCCTGCTTGAGGGCATCGAGCCCGCCCTTGGGCCATCGCGGGACGGAGGCGATGTAGGTTTCGGCAGCTGCTTTCAAAGCGTCGCACTGCACCGTGTCCGCACTGCGTGCCACGGCGAGTTTGTAGGCGCGCACCTGGTTGGCGGCTTCGAACAGATCGTGCCAGGCCCGCTCGGCATCACGTGCATGCTGGCGCGCGATGGACTCTTCGCAGCGATCCAGACCCCGATCGAATCGGCTGCGTAGCTCACGCGACTCCGCACGCGGAAACTCGCCGAGCGCGTCGAACGCACGCCGCAGTTCGGCCAGCGCAGCCGCGCGCTCCAGTAACTCGGGCCCTTCGAGAGCGGCGATCTGCTCGAGTTGCTCGCACAAGGCAAGGGCCTGTGTCTTGTTGTTCTCAAGCCCGGCCGTGTAGCTGGCAAACGCCTGCTGGCGCTTTTGGAACACAGCATCGCAGTGCTGGCGGAACTCCCCCCAGAGGCGTTGATCCACCTCGCGCGGCACCGGGCCCACGGCCTGCCACTGCTGCTGCAGCTCCTTGATGGCGTCGATGGCCTTGCGATCATCGTCGCTCGCAAGCAAGGCCTGGGCGCGCGCGATCAACGACTGCTTTTGCTCCAGGTTGCGGGCGTGCTCGGCATCCAGTCGCCCCTGCAGGCTGGCGGTGAGGGCCACGAACGTCTCCTGCTGCGGCTTGCTGGCGCGGCGGTCGACAGGCGAGTAGCTGCGCCACTCTTCTTTGGTCTCGCGCAGAACCCTGATGACGGCCCGCCAGTCGGCTTGCTCCCAGTGGGTTCCCGCCTCGAACGCGGTCAACTTGGCGAGCAAGGCATCGCGACGCCGCAGATTCTCCTGGAGGATCAGCGCCTGGGCAGCAAAATATTCGGCGCACGGCAGATACGCCTTCTCGGCGGCGTCCTTGAAGCGTTGCCCATCGGCTTCGAGAACAGGGTCAAGATTGGCGCCGGCGCCCTTGCCCAGCGTGCGCCACTCCTCTTGCAGACGCTTGATCCGCTCGGCGAGCGCCAGTGGCTCCAGCGTCGCGTCGACGAGCGACTCCATCTCCTCGATCAGCTCGGCGCGCTTCGGCGTCACGGAAAAACTCTTCCAGTCCTTCAACTCGTCGAGCTGTTTGTCGAGCTGTTGCAGCTGGCTGGCGAGGTTGGCCGGCAGCGGCGGGGCTCCCGCCAGCTTGTCATCGATGGCCCGTCGCACTGCGGCCGCGCGGGAGCTGCTGCCATCGCTCAGCGCGCCCCGTGCCTTGCGGATCAGTTCGCCGATCTGGCGAACCGCCTGCTGCTCGGTCTGCTGCTGTTCGGCCAGCGCTTTGTTCTGCTCCTCAAGCGCCTGTTCCTGCTCGGCTGCAATCGCGGCGGATGCCTGCGCCTGCTGCTCGCGCAGACGCTGCGCCTCTGCGGCCGCATTGGCGGCAGCCAGCGCATGTGCGGCCTGAGCCGCCGACTGGCGCAAGTGCTCTGCAAGGGTCTCGCGTGCACGGTCGATCCACTGCTGCACTCTGCCTTGCAGCTCTGGGTCAGCCTGCGCGGACACCACCTCCCAGCGGCTCTCGAACTGAGTGAGTATCGGGCTGTACGAGGCGTCGTACGCGCCTTGGCTGTGGCGCTCGAGGGCGGCCGAAGCCGCATGGATCTCGGCTTGCAACTGCTTGCGCTTGCGGGCCTGCTCGAGCAACACATCGCGCTTGGCGCTCAGGATCTTGTAGACCCCCTTGTCATTGCCACCGCGAAGATCGCGGATGAGTTGCCGCAGCAGCTCCGGATCTTCGATCACCTGAGCCGCTGACTGGCGGATCCTGGTCGATGTCCCCGCAACGACCAGCCGGGCCACCGCCTGGATGTCCTGGGCATCGATGGCCGCCTGCAAGGCTTGCTCCTCCGCAGCAGCGGCCAGCGCGCGATCCGCTGTGCCCGCCTTGGCAAGAGCAGGGTCGGCCTTGGCGGACGGTGCCCGTTGGGGAGCTGCAGAAAGCGCTGGCGCTTTGCGAAACAATCGCGAGAAGAACGACATTGTTGACCTGCGCAGCGAAGGGTTTGAAGGGCCGCGGATTCTACCTGCGCGGGAGCCAGCGTTATGCAGGAGCAGGCGCATCAAGCCCCCACGGCCTTGAGCACCGCCTTTGATGCTTCAAATGCGCCGTGCGCCAATGACGCGTTCGCTGCGGTCAGAGCTCGGTCAAGCGGCCATCCACCAGCGTGTAGCGCCGCTCCATGCGCGCAGCCAGCTTCATGTCGTGCGTCACCACCACTAGGCTGGTGCCGAGTTCGCGGTTGAGTTCCAGCATCAGCTCAAAGACTTTTTCGGCAGTGGCTGCATCGAGGTTGCCGGTGGGTTCGTCGGCAAGCACCGCAGCAGGCCTTGTGACCAGCGCGCGCGCAACCGCAGCACGCTGACGCTCGCCACCGGAGAGTTCGCCCGGCTTGTGCTCAAGGCGTTCGCCCAGGCCGACGCGGCTCAACAACTCGGCGGCCTGCGCCTTGGCCTGCCGGGCGGGCATGCGGCGGATCAACAGCGGCATCGCCACATTTTCCAGCGCGGTGAACTCCGGCAGCAGGTGGTGAAACTGGTAGACAAAGCCCAGCGACTTGTTGCGCAGCACGCCGCGCGCGGCATCGCTCAGGCCGCTGATCTTTTCGCCCGCCACCCACACCTCGCCCGCAGTAGGCGCGTCGAGGCCACCCATCAGGTGCAGCAGGGTGGACTTGCCGCTGCCGGAGGCACCGACGATGGCAATGCGCTCGCCGCGCGCCACCTCGAGGTCCACACCTTTGAGCACCGTGAGATTGAGGCGGCCGTCGTCGAAGGTCCTGGTGACAGCCTGCGCCTTGAGGATGATGTCGCTCATCATTCGTACCTCAGGGCTTCGGCAGGTTGCGTGCGCGAGGCACGCCAGGCGGGATACAGCGTCGAGAGCAGGCCCAGCGAAAGCGACAGCAGGCCGATGCGCAGCACGTCGTTGATCTTCAGATCGGACGGCAGGTCGGAGATGTAATAGACATCGGGCGAGAGGAACTGCTGGTTGGTGAGGCTCTCCAGCAGCGGCACCAGCACCGGCACGTTGAGTGCCAGGGCGACGCCACCCGCCACACCGAGCGCGGTGCCGACGATGCCGATGATCGAGCCCTGCACCATGAAGATGGCCATGATGCTGCGGGGCGTGGCGCCCAGCGTGCGCAGGATGGCGATGTCGGCCTGCTTGTCCTGCACCACCATCACCAGGGTGCTGACAATATTGAAGGCGGCGACCCCGACGATGAGCGAGAGGATGATGAACATCACCATCTTCTCGGTGCGTACCGCCCGGAAGAAGTTGGCGTGCTGGCGCGTCCAGTCGTTGACGTAGTAGATGCCCGGCAACTCGCCCGCCAGCGCGCGCGCGGTCTGCGGCGCCTTGAACAGGTCGTGCAGCTTGAGGCGCACGCCAGTCACCTCGCTGCCCATGCGGTAGAGCGCCTGCGCGTCGGCCATGTGGATGAGTACGAGGCCGCGATCAAACTCGTACATGCCGACCTGGAACACGCCGCTCACCGTGAAGCGGCGGAAGCGCGGCAGCACACCGGCTGGCGTGACGCTGGCCTGCGGGATCATCAGATCGACCTTGTCGCCCACGTCCACACCCAGGGTGGTCGCCAGCTCCTTGCCGAGCACGATGCGGTACTCGCCGGCGACGAGGTCGCTCAACTGGCCCACTTTCATCTTCTGCGCGATTTCGCTGACCTTGGCTTCTTCCTCCGGCAGCACGCCACGCAGCAGCGTGCCGGTGAGATCGCTGCCGGCCTTGAGCATGCCCTCGCCCTCGATGTAGGGGGCGAGCGATTCGATGTCGGGATTGGCTGCTGCCATCTT
Source organism: Nevskiaceae bacterium (assembly GCA_021731445.1). GTDB lineage: Bacteria > Pseudomonadota > Gammaproteobacteria > Nevskiales > Nevskiaceae > Stagnimonas. The sequence continues at coordinate 24,369 of JAKFXK010000024.1, forward strand.
CGCCACGCCCTGCCAGTCCTCCAGCCCACCGCGCAGCGCCGAGATGGTGGCGTGCGAGGCCATTCCGAGAATGCGCACGCGCAGTTCCTTCTCGAAGCCGTTCATCACCGACAGCACGGTGATGAGCGCGGTCACGCCGATGGCGATGCCGAGCATGGAGGCAAGCGAGATGAAGGAGATGAAGTGGTTGCGACGCTTGGCGCGCGTGTAGCGCAGGCCTGCGTAGAGTTCGTAGGGGTTTCGCATAAGCCACAATTAGAGCACGAGCCACCACCGTCATACCGGCGAAAGCCGGTATCCAGCCCCAGATGCCTTTGCACACGCCGCCGGTACTGGATTCCGGCTTACGGGAACCCTTTCGCCGGAATGACGGCCTGGCTTGGCTGCTGTCTATCCTCGTCATCGGCACCCTCTACCGCGCGCTGGCGCTGCACTGGTCCGGCCTCAACCTCTACGTCGATGAGGCGCAGTACTGGTATTGGGCGCAGGCGCTCGACTGGGGCTATTACTCAAAGCCGCCGGTGATCGCGGCCCTCATCGCGGCGACCACAAGTTTGTTCGGCGACAGCGAACTGGCGATCAAATCCGGCGCGCTTCTCGTCTATCCGCTCACCACGCTCGTCCTCTACGCCCTGGCGCGGCGTTTGTTTGATGCACGCATCGCGTTCTGGACGGGCTTGAGCTTTTTCACGCTGCCGGGCGTGGCTTTCAGCTCGCTCATCATCTCAACCGATGTACCGCTGTTCCTGTGCTGGACATGCGCGCTCTACGCCCTGCATCGCGCGGTGACGGAACAGGGCCTGCTGTGGTGGCTGCTGCTGGGCATCGCTTGCGGCATCGGCCTGCTGACCAAGTACACGATGGGGATTTTTGCGGTCTCGACATTGCTCTGGTTCGCATCCACACCCAGCCTGCGCAAGCAGTTCACCCAGCCCGGCCCCTACCTGACGGCAGCCGCCGCAGCGCTGATCTTCGCTCCCAACCTCTGGTGGAACCACACTCACGGCTGGCCGACGTTTCAGCACACGGCCGACATCAGCAACCTCGAAACCGGGCCGGCTTTGCACTGGGACGAATTGCAGGAGTTTCTGAGCGGCCAGGCGGCGATCATGGGGCCGGTGCTGTTCATCGCCCTTGTCGTGCTCATCGCCCGCGTCAGGCATTGGTGGCACAACGACACCGGCCGCTTCCTCGCCTTTTTCACCCTGCCTTTCCTGATGCTGATCAGTGCGCAGGCCCTGCTCGGCCGCGCCAACGCCAACTGGGCGGCAATGACCTATGCGGCAGGCACGCTGTGGGTCGTGAGCTGGCTGGTGCAGGCCAATCGTCGCGGGGTGCTGATCGCAGGCCTTGTGGTCAATCTCGTGGCGATGGTCGTGGCCTACCACTACCACGCCCTCGCCCACGCCACCGGCCGTGAACTCACCCGCAAGACCGACCACTACAAGCGCGTGCAGGGCTGGGATGTGCTGGGCGCGAAAGTCGCCGATCTTCTGGCGCGGCACCCGGGCGCGCTGCTGCTAAGCCACGAGCGCGACACCATCAGCGAGTTGCTCTATTACGCCCGACCCTGGAGCGCCGATGCGGTGTGGTGGAACCCGCAGGGCCTCGTCAACAGCCATTACGCGCTGGTGACGAAGATGCAGGGCAAGGGCAACCGAGACTTCATCTTCATCAGCCGCGACAGCGCCCTGCCCTCCGGCATGGCCGATAGCTTTCTGAGCCAGCAGCGACTGTCTGATCTCAAGGTGCCCGTGGTACCGGGCTGGTCGCTGGACTATCGCGTCTGGCACATGAGCGGCTTTATCGGCTACCCGGCGGCGGCTGTGCCTGCACGTTGAATCAGGGGCGATTCCGCGCCGACTTGCGGCTACCATGACGCATCGAGCCTGAGCAGCCCATGGCTGCCGTCATGCCATATCACTAGAGGAGCCCATGAAAACGCAACCCCTGAGCCTGCACATCCCGGAGCCGAAGACGCGCCCTGGGGACATCGTCGATTTCAGCGACATCAAGATTCCGCCCGCCGGCAAGGTTGCGCGCCCCGCCACCGATGTCGCCGCCAGCGAACTGCGCGAGCACGCCTATTCGCTGATCCGCGTGCTGGGCGACGACCACAAGGCTGTCGGCCCCTGGAACCCCAAGCTCGACGCACAGACCCTGCGCACCGGCCTGCGTCACATGGTGCTGACGCGCGAGTTCGACGAGCGCATGGTGAAGCTGCAACGCCAGGGCAAGACCAGTTTCTATATCAAGTGCACGGGCGAGGAGGCGATTGGCGTCGCGCAGGCGATGGCGCTGGACGACAAGGACATGCTGTTTCCCAGCTATCGCCAGCAGGGCCTGCTCGTCGCGCGCGGCTGCTCGCTGGTGCGGCTGATGAACCAGATCTTTTCCAACACCAAAGACAACCTCAAGGGCCGCCAGCTGCCGATCATGTACTCGGAGCCGGACTATGGATTTTTCAGCATCAGCGGCAATCTCGGTACGCAGTATCCGCAGGCGGTGGGTTGGGCAATGGCCTCGGCCTATTCGGGCGATACGCGCATCGCTGCGGGCTGGGTCGGCGATGGCTCCACGGCCGAAGGCGACTTTCACTACGCGCTCACCTTCGCCTCGGTGTATCGCGCACCGGTGGTGCTCAACGTCGTCAACAACCAGTGGGCGATCAGCACTTTTCAAGGCATGGCCGGTGGCGAGCAGACCACGTTTGCAGCGCGCGCGGTGGGCTATGGCCTGCCCGCGCTGCGCGTCGACGGCAATGATTTCCTCGCCGTCTATGCCGCAACGAAGTGGGCTGCAGAGCGCGCGCGCAGCAACCACGGCGCGACGCTCATCGAGCTCTACACCTATCGCGCAGCACCCCACTCGACCAGCGATGACCCGAGCGGCTATCGCCCCGGCGACGAGGCCAGGAACTGGCCGCTGGGTGACCCCATCGAGCGGCTTAAAGCCCACCTGATCGCGCTCGGCGAGTGGGACGAAGCGCGCCACACCCAGCTCATCGTGGACATGCAGGCGCAGGTGATGACCGACCTCAAGGAAGCCAGCAGCTACGGCACGCTCGGCGATCCGCCACCGGACGATCCGGGCTCGATGTTCGAGGATGTGCTGGTCGAGGTGCCGGGCCGGCTCGTGATGCAGCGCGAAGAGATGCTGCAGCTGCGGCAGGAAATGGTCGCGCGACGCGCGAGCGGGGAGCACTGACATGGCCCGCATGAACATGATCCAGGCGATCAACTCCGCGATGGACATCGCCATGGGCCGCGACGAGAAGGTCGTGGTGTTCGGCGAAGACGTCGGCTACTTCGGTGGCGTGTTTCGTTGCACCGCCGGTTTGCAGAAGAAGTACGGCAAGCGCCGCTGCTTCGATGCGCCGATCTCCGAGGGCGGCATCGTCGGTGCTGCGGTCGGCATGGGCGTGTATGGCCTGCGGCCCGTCGTCGAAATCCAGTTTTCGGACTACATCTACCCGGCCTTCGACCAGCTCGTGTCGGAAGCCGCGCGCCTGCGCTATCGCTCGGCCGGTGGCTTCACCTCGCCGCTCACGGTGCGCACGCCGGTCGGCGGCGGCATCTTCGGCGGGCAGACGCATAGCCAGAGCCCCGAGGCGATCTTCACCCACGTCTGCGGCCTGACCTCGATCATGCCGAGCAACCCCTACGACGCCAAAGGCCTGCTGCTGTCGGCCATCGAGGATGACGACCCGGTGGTCTTCTTCGAGCCCAAGCGCATCTACAACGGCCCTTTCGACGGTCATCATGACCGGCCGTTGACGCCCTGGACCAAGCATGACCTGGGCGAGGTGCCGGAGGACTACTACAAGATCGAACTCGGCAAGGCCAAGATCGTGCGTCCCGGCGAGAAGGTGACGGTGATCTGCTACGGCACGATGGTGCATGTCTGTCTCGCCGCTGCCGAAGAGAGCGGCATCGACGCCGAGGTGATCGACCTGCGCAGCCTGCTGCCGCTCGATCTCGACTGCCTGGTGACTTCGGTGAAGAAAACCGGTCGCTGCATCATCGTCCACGAAGCGACCAAGACCTGCGGCTACGGCGCGGAACTGATGTCGCTGATCCAGGAGCATTGCTTCTATCACCTCGAAGCGCCAATCCAGCGCGTCACTGGCTGGGACACACCCTACCCGCACGCCTACGAGTGGGACTACTTCCCCGGCCCCTATCGCGTCAGCCGCGCGATCAAGAAAGTGATGGAGGACTAAGGCCGTGCTCCGACCACAGTCATCGCCGCGTTGCCTGCGGCAACCCTTCGGGGCGGGGCCGGCACGCTGCGCTGCGGCGTCATTTCGGATTGCCAAGGCGACCAGCCTTGGCTGCCCTCATTTCTTGCAACGCAGCGCGCCGGCCTTCCGCCGCGACGATGCCTGCGGTCGGAGCACGACCTCATGACTCTCTTCACATTCAAGCTGCCGGACATCGGCGAAGGCATTGCCGAATGCGAGATCGCCACCTGGCGCGTCGCAGTAGGTGACACCGTGCAGGAAGACCAGCCGCTGGTCGACATGCTCACCGACAAGGCGGCGGTGGAAATCCCCTCGCCCGTCGCTGGCGTGGTAAAGGAATTGCGCGGCGCCGCCGGTGACAAGGTTGCGGTCGGCGCGGTGCTGATGGTGATCGAGACGGCGGCCAGCGCCGCTGCAAAGCCTGTCGCAGCTCCATCCATTCCATCGCAGGCGTCTGCTCCCGAGGTACGCGCCGCCCATGTGCCGGATCCGATGGTCGGTGACGAGAATCTCGTTTCGCCAGTCGCCGATTCGCCTTCGCGGGTTCTCGGCAGCAAGGGCAGCGGCAGTTTTGCCTTCAAGCTGCCGGACATCGGCGAGGGCATCGCCGAGTGCGAGATCGCCACCTGGCGCGTCGCGGTGGGTGACACCGTGCAGGAAGACCAGCCCCTGGTCGACATGCTCACGGACAAGGCTGCGGTCGAGATCCCCTCGCCGGTCGCCGGCGTGGTGAAAGAGCTGCGCGGCAAGGCCGGCGACAAGATCGCGGTCGGGGCTGTGCTGATGGTGATCGAGACGGCCGCAGGTGCCGCAGCTTCGTCTTCGTCTTCGACTTTCGAAGCGCCGTCTGTATCGAAACCTGCGTCATCCCCGAAACCGGCGGCGGCGGCGATGCCGCTGCGCGCCAGCGGCGAAAAGCCGCTCGCTGCCCCCAGCGTGCGCAAGCGCGCGCGCGAGATGGGCATCGACCTTGCGGCCGTCGCCGGCAGCAAAAAAGGTGGCCGCATCGGCCACGAGGATCTCGACGCCCACCGGCAGCGCCCCGCAAGCCCTGCGGCCGCACCGCACCCGGCACTGGCAAAGGCCACCGGCATCGAGCCGATCAAGATCATCGGCATGCGCCGCAAGATCGCCGAGAGCATGCAGCGCAGCAAGCGCAATATTCCCCACTTCGCCTACGTCGAGGAAGTGGACGTCACCGAGCTCGAAGCGCTGCGCGTGCATCTGAATGCCACCAAACAGCCGCATCAGGCCAAGCTCACGCTGCTGCCTTTCCTGATGCGGGCAATGGTCAAGGCCGTGCCGCAGTTCCCCAACGTCAATGGCATGTACGACGACGAGGCCGGTATCTTCCATCGCCACAGCGCCTTGCACATCGGCGTCGCCGCACAGACCCCGCAGGGCCTGATGGTGCCGGTAGCGAAGCACGCCGAGAGCATGGACATCTGGGCAAGTGCTGCCGAACTCAAACGCGTCGCCGAGGCGGCCAAGAGCGGCAAGGCCAAACGCGAGGAGCTGAGCGGCTCCACCATCACCATCTCGAGCCTCGGCACCATGGGCGGCATCGTCAGCACGCCGATCATCAACGCGCCGGAAGTCGCCATCGTCGGTGTCAACAAGATGGTCGAGCGGCCGATGGTGCGCAATGGACAGGTGGTGATCCGCACGATGATGAATCTCTCATCGTCCTTCGATCACCGCATCGTCGATGGCCACGATGCCGCGAGCTTCATCCAGAAGCTCAAGCAGTATCTGGAGCACCCGGCGACGATTTTCATGCCCTGAGCATCGTGGCTTGGATACAATCTGGAAGCCGAACGATCCCAGATTGCATCCGGGCTACTGTTGCACCATGCTGAGTCATGGAATCCGCGCCGAACACTGACCAGTCCATCGCACGCCAAGCCCGCAAGTTCCGACTGGGTGAAGAGCCAAAGGAGTATGCGTATTGGCTGACACGCCCCCTGGCTGAGCGTGTGGCGGCCGTTACGCAAATCATCCATAGCCATCACGGGTGGACCGATGCAACTGAGCCGAGACTTGCGCGAGTTTCTCGCGTGCTTAAACGCTGAGGGCGTGCGGTACCTGGTGGTGGGCGGCTACGCCGTTGCCGTCCACGGTCACCCTCGCTACACCAAGGATTTGGATGTCTGGGTTGAGGCCTCGTCCATCAATGCGCAGCGCGTGATGCAGGCCTTGGAGTCATTCGGGTTCGGCGGACTCGACATCACAGCTAACGACTTCATCGCCCCCGGCATGGTCGTACAGCTGGGTCAGCCACCGCAGCGTATTGATCTACTGACGCAGGCTGATGGTGTGGAGTTTTCCGACTGCTATGCGAGTCGCATCAAACTTGATATGGACGGCGAGACAATCACCTTTATCGATCTCGCCAACCTGCGCAAGAACAAGCGAGCCAGCGGCAGGCCCCGCGATCTAGCAGACTTGGACGACCTGCCCGAGGCCTGAGTACAGGCCTGTCGTGATCACTCGTTCCGACACCATGCAAATCCGCATCGACGATCTCAAAGGCCCAGAAATCGCGGCGCTGTTGCAGGAGCACCTCGCCGACATGCACGCGACTTCGCCGCGCGAGAGCGTGCATGCGCTGGACCTCGATGGCCTGCGCAAGCCGGAGATCACTTTCTGGACGGTCTGGGACGAAACGACTCTGGCAGGCTGCGGCGCACTCAAGCAGATCGATGCGGGCCACGCCGAGATCAAGTCCATGCGCGTTGCGCAGGCTTTTCGTCGGCGTGGGGTGGCCGCGCTGCTGCTTGAGCATGTTCTCGGCATTGCCGCCGCGCGCGGCTACCAGCGCCTCAGTCTGGAAACCGGCTCGCAGACGTTTTTCGAGCCGGCGAGACAGCTCTACGCCAAGTACGGCTTTGTCGGGTGCGATCCCTTCGCCGGCTACCGGCCTGACCCCAACAGCGTGTTCATGACGCGTCGGATCGAGAGCTAAGCCTGAACTTTCAGGGCTTCTCGTACCCCACCCGATGCACCCAGCTGCCGCGATCCTGATACGGCATGGTCACGCAGCTGCCTTGCGGCGCGCTGGGCGGGAAACTCAAGGGCGGCGGGGCCAGCGGTGGCAGGGTGTCTGAACCCGGCCCGATCACGCCCGTGAGCGAGCAGATGCGGCTGCGTGGATGCACCCGTGTCGCCTTGGCGAGATCGGCAGGCGTCATCGCAGTGCCGCCGTTGTAAGCGGTGGCGAGGCGGCCCAGCGCGGTGTTGAGTGCCAGGAGCATCACGGCATCGCGGCTCTTGCCGCCGGCCCAGTCGTGGCGGTTGCGGATGCCGCTGCTGCCCGGATCAAGCACCCGCACGGTCACGTTGTCCATCACGCTCTGGTCGAACACATGGCTGCCCACACCACTGACGCGGCCATAGCTGGTGAGACCCGCAGCGGGGGTGGGATTGTTGGGATCGGAGTCCGGCACGCCGCTGTCGAGCACATCGTCCTTGAGCGCGCCGAACAGTTCATCGCGCAGGGCGGTGACGTAGACCCCGAAGATCGTCGCAGCGGGACCATCCTTTGCGGCCGCGTCGGCGATATCGATGTTGGGGCCGTAGTGCTTCGCGTCCCAAGCCAGGGTCAGATCGAGTGCGGCCTTCTGGGTGTCGCTGAGTTGTGCGGCCGCGCTGCTGCGGAATGCGGCAATCACCGGCCGGTACTGCCGCGCACGCGGGTCGGTGGTGCCGGTGTGCTCATCAAGCGCTAGCAAGTCGGCAAAGGCCCAGTCGCTGCGGCTGGCGAGCCGGTCGAGAATGGCCGTGACGCGCTGACCCGGCCCACCGGGGCGCGAGGTGTTGCCGAGGCCCTCGCCATCCAGCCAGCCGATGGCCGGCTTGTTGTTCCAGTTGGCAAGAAACCCCAGTGCGGGGTCGCGCACCTGCGGCGTGGCCTCAAAAGGCATGAGGCCTGCGTGATCGAACGCGCCGGTGCCGGGGATGGGCAGGCGCTGGTCGGTGTTGGGGTTGCGGCTGAAATGCAGGCCCGGATGGTAGAAGGCGATGTGGCCATCGCGCGTCGCCACCGTGGTGTTCTCGTTCCAGGTCACCTTCTTCATCGCGGCATCGAACTCGGCAAAGCTCTTGGCCTTGTTCCACTCGCGGATACCTTCGATGGTTTCGATCTCGCGCATCCACATCGCGTAACTCAGCGAGCGCCCCATGCCCAAGGTGTCGTCGCGCGTCACCAGCGGGCCATGCACGGTGCGGCAGATCTTTTTGCTCTGGGTGAGGTTGGGTGGCCCGAACGGCACACCGTTATTGGAGGCGCGGAAGCGCAGCGTCTCACTGCGGCAGCTCATGTCCTTCCATATGCCTTGGTGGAAGAACTGGTCGGCCTTGCAGGTGCTGGCGGCAATCTGCGCGGTGGAGCAGATCGTCTCGATGAAGCTGTCGATGGTCTTCGAATAGCCTGTGGTCAGTCCCCAAGCCGTGTTCTCGGTGTAGCCGATGCCGACGACCGGGAGAATCGGCACCGAGGAACCGCGCGCGTCGTAGCCCGCACCGTGGATTTCATACTCGACCAGCAGCAGCGGGTAGCTATAGCCCAGCTGAGGACCGCTGACCATGAGCGTGCCTTTGTCGCGCGTGCGCTTGGGTGCGAGTGCGAAGGCGTAGCTGCCGCCGTGCAGATAGGCGCGCAGTTCGTTGAGAGCGGTGACGATTTTTTCCTGGGCGTTGTTCTTTTGCTTGTCATTCCCGCGCAGGCGGGAATCCAGGCTTCTTTTCGTTTCTATCTGGGCAACGGCACGCCGCGCTGCGCGCGTCGCCTGGGCTCCCGCAACTGCGGGAGCGTTCGCCGGAACGACGGGATCCTTAGAGTTCATCAAGGCAATCTCACGCCGCGCAGATCCCGCCAGCCCCGCCGAGGAATTACCCGCCGCCGCCAGCGAAGGCTGCGAACAGGGTGCAGGCGCAGCGGAACTGCCAGTGCCATCGCCACGACGGATGCTCTCCGGCAGCGTCAGTGCCCAATCGGCCATCGATTCGAACACCGCATCACGCCCTTGCGCTGGCATGGGGTGATTGCTGAAGGTGCCTTCGCTCGCTGGCACGCTCACTGCGGCCTTGCTGTCGTCGAGCCAGGTGAGATCGAGAAAGGCATCCTTGCCCGCACGCGCCGAACCGTAGCGGGCGGTCAGCGTCTTCAGCATGGCGATGTTCTGCCATTCACTGCCGCCTTCGGCCGCGACAAAGCGGGTGATGTAGACGCCGGAGGCAAGCACATCCTGCACGGTGAACGGCTGGGGCTGGCTGGTGAGCAAACCGTATTCGGCCGGCAGCGCGTTGGGGTTGCTGGCGAGGGTGGCAACGTAGGCGTTGGCCCCGGCGACGTAGCCGGTGACGGCATCCTTGGCATCCGCAGTGAGCTTGTCGAAAAGCGCCTGGTATTCGGCGGCGGTGTAGTTGCCCACGCGCTGCTGCAAGTCGGCCGGCACCGCACCGCAGCCAGTGAGTTCTGCCAGCGTGCCCTGTGCGGTGCGGCGCACGGCATCCATCAGGAACAGGCGATCCTGCGCGATGGAATAACCGACGCCATACCAGAGGTCGGCCACCGTGCTGGCGTAGACGATGGGCACGCCAAAGCTGTCGCGGTACACCTGCACGCCAGTCTTGGGCGCAAAGGGGATGCCAGGCTTGGTGCCGAGCACGGCGGGCTTGGCCTTGAAGCTCCAGTAGAGCTCGCGCTGGTCGTCCAGATGCGGACCGTAGTCGGCGGGCTTGCCACTGGCTTGGCCGCGCGCCTGCCCGGCGGCGTTGACGAAACCGCTCTGTCCCGGTGGCAGCGCAGTCTCGGCTTTTGTGACGAGTGTCGCGGGATCGGCAGGCGTCACATTGCCGTGGCCACCTCCAGGGAAGCCAGCTGCAGGGTCTGAAGAATCACCACAGGCAGTGAGGATTGCAGCGACAGCGATCAACACCATGACACGCAAGGCGTTCTTGGACATTCGATTTCTTCCTTAAGCGGCGACAGCTCTTGTGCGCCTACTGTAGCCGCGCTTGCGACGCTGGCGTCATCAAGGGGATGATCTTCCTACCCACTTTCCCAATCGGAGTTTCCCCATGTCCAAACCCAGTCCCGTGCTCAAGCTCTGGAACACGCTAAGCCGCCAGCCCGGCGGCAAATGGCTGTTCTCGCAGGCCATCAGCCGCAAGGCCCCGTACTTCGGCACCGTGCGGCCGCGCTTCACGCAAGTGGAATGGGGTCGCACCGAACTGGTCGCCAGCAAGCGTCGCGCGGTGCACAACCACATCGGCACTTTTCATGCGATTGCGATCTGTAACATGGCCGAGGCGGCGATGGGCATCGCGGCGGAGGTCACTCTGCCCGCCAGCCACCGCTGGCTGCCCAAGAGCATGACCGTGCGCTATCTCAAGAAGGCCGAAACCGATTTGCGCGCAGTGGCGACCATCGCGCCCGAGACGGTTTACGGTGCAACGGGCTTCGAGCTGCCGGTGAACGTGGATGTGTTCGACACGCGCGGCGAAAAAGTCTTTGATGCGGTCATCACGATCTGGGTGACGGCGAAGAAGACCTAGGGAACCCTGCATAGGTCGTCATTCCGACGAAAGTCGGAATCCAGTCCCCGATCACTTGTTGATCTTGCAAAGACTGGATACCGGCTTTCGCCGGTATGACAGTGCGTTTGGTACCTTTACAGGCCCTAAAGCTTCGGCAGCTCGCCCCTGAAGCCGCCACGCCAGCGGCCTTCGCCGTCAAGCACCAGCACCGCCCGGCCGTAATAGCCTTCGATGCGATAGAAGCGCGCAGCATCGGCGGCAACATCGCTGTGCTTGCCGAGCCAGGCACTGGCGGCTGCGGCAACCTCAGGGTGCGCGGCCTGCAGGGCGCCAAGCGACCAGCCCTGTGTCCGCACCTGCGGCAGGGCCGCATCGAGCGGCTGGTAGAGAAATTGCAGCTGATAGGGTTCAAGCCCGGCCGTAAAACCAAACGCCATTACACCCGCCGCCTCGTCGCCATCAGCCGGTTCGCGTACGTTGACAAGGTGGGGGGCGCCATCGCCCAGTGCCTCCCAACTACCCGGTGCAATAGTCTGCTGCTTAAAGTCTGGTGCCGTCACTGCATGGAACACCCCCTGATGGAAGGCCACCGCCTTCACCCGCACGCTGTGGATGTTCCACAGTCCGTAGCTGTAGCCCAGCAGTTGCAGCACCGCGATCACACCCAGGTCGAGCGCCATCAGGCGTCGTGCCTTGGCCGGGTTGAACACCACGAAAGTCAGCAGCGGCCCCAATACGAGATCGACCAGCAGCAGAAGCTTGAGGCCGACACCGCCACCATCGGTGGTGAACAACGGCGGCGGAAACCATTGCAGCAGCATCAGCGCGAGCGCAATCCCCACCAACACGATGCTGATCGCAAGATGCGCGGTGATTGCCTTGAGCTTGGCGGCCAGCAGGGGCTTGTTCCAGGTCATGGGGATGACTCTCGTCGGGGCGTCTGCCGGCAATGTAATCAGGCCGCGTCTGACGTCAAGAGCCTTGCCTGCCCTCGCCCAGCAACTGCGCAATGCGGGCGTCCTTCTCGACCCAGAGCGCGGCGACGAAATCCTGCACGGTCTTGCGAAAGGCCGCGTCGGCTTCGTAATCACCCTGGGAAAAAGCAGGCGGGATCGCCAGCTGGCGCACCTCGACGATGACGTTCTTCACCTCGCCGCAGAGGAACTGCCCGAAGGTTTTTGCACCTTCCGGATAGACGATGGTGACATCCAGCAAGGAGTGCAGGCGCCCGCCCATCGCCGACAGCGTGAAGGCGAAGCCACCAGCCTTGGGCTTGAGCAGATGCCGGTAGGGTGATTGCTGCCGGGCGTGCTTGGCGGGCGTGAAGCGGGTGCCTTCGAGGAAATTGAAGATCGCCACCGGCACACCTTCGTATTTCTCGCAGGTCTTGCGGGTGGTCTCGATGTCCTTGCCTTTCAGTGCCGGATTTTTTGCGATCTGCTCTGCCGTGGAGCGACGCATGAAGGGGAAATCCAGCCCCCACCAGGCCAGCCCCAGCACCGGCACCCAGATCAGCTCCTGCTTCAGGAAGAACTTGAAGAAAGGGGCCTTGCCGTAGAAGGTCTGCTGCAACACATGGATGTCGTTCCAGGTCTGGTGGTTGCTGCAGATGAAGTACTGCGCTTTTCTGTCGAGTTCTTCAACACCCCGGATGTGGTATCGCGTCGGCAGCAGGGCGTGCGCCAGCTGCTTGTTGCAGCCCACCCAGTTTTGCGCGCAGGCGTCGTTGGCACGTGCCACGGTGCGTTCCAGCGCGCGTGTCGGCATGGCCCGCTTGATGAGCGAGAGGATGATGATGGGGATGAACCAGAACACCGTGTTGAGCGCGAACAGCACGGCCACCAGTGCACCCCGCAATACCGCGAACACCGCTAGCCTCCCGGCGCCGGAACGGCCGCGCTGGCCCGCACCTTATTGGCCTGATCCACCAGCAGCACCCGGCTATAGCTGCGGCTGGGCAACAGCACCAGCGAGCAGGGACTGGTGATGGCCTGCGTCACCATGCTGACATTGCCGGGCACGAGGAAACTGGCTTTCACATACAACACACCGTCCTTGATGCCGGCCTGACGGCTGATGGCCAGGCTGTAACCGCCGGTGTTGCGCTGGCCCATCTCGGCAATCACATAGGTGCCGGGCGGCAGCTCGCCAGCGACCGGCGAGAGCTTGAGGCCACGAGCCTCTTCCCAGGCCTTGACGGCGGCGGGGTCGACGAACACCTCCAACGTCGGCTCCCGGCCCGTGGAATGGCATTGCACCAGCCGACCGATCTCGATGGCCTCCACCGAGTACTCCGGCTGCGTGAAGATGAACTCGAAGATCCCGGCGGTACCCTCCACTGCCTTGCGTGGCAATTGCGCGGCCGTCTCGGCACCGGTCGTCAGCTGTGCGCAGGCGCTCAAGGCCATTGCCGCCAGCACCACCGTCATCCCTGCAAACTTTGACATCAGTACTCCTTGTTATCTGTAGTCGGTGAGGATCATCTCCGCACCACGCTCCGCAATCATCGTCGTCGGCGCATTGGTGTTGCCGCCAATCAGCGTTGGCATCACCGAGGCATCCACCACCCGCAAGCCTTCGACCCCGCGCACTTTCAGCTGCAAGTCCAGCACTGCGGCGTCGTCAACACCCATTTTACAAGTGCCGACCGGGTGGTAGATGGTCTCGGCCTTCTGGCGGATCCATTCGCGCAGCTCCTCGTCGCTCCTGATCTCCGCGCCCGGCAGCACCTCCTCGCCGCGATGCGGCTTGAACGCGGGCTGCGCCAGGATCTCGCGCGCCTTCATCACCGCCGTCAGCAGCCTCTGCATCTCGCTCTCGTGCTGCAGATAGCGTGCCTCGATTTTCGGATGCACCAGCGCATCGGTGGAGGCCAGGCTGATGCGTCCGCGTGACTTGGGGCGCAAGTCGCAAGCCATCAGCGTGTAGCCCCAGCCGGTGAGAGGCTTCAAATCCTGGCCGTGATTGGTGTAGGCAAAGGGGACGAAGTGGAGCTGGATGTCGGGGATCGGCTCGCGCGGATTGCTTTTGATGAAGCCTCCCGCCTGTGCGAGATTGCTGGTCATCTCGCCTTCTTTCTTGGTCGCGTACTGCCACAGAGCTTTCAGCGAGCGCGGCAATCCCACTGGATTGAGCGATACCGCGTGGCGGCTGCGCTCCTTGACGGTGACGGTGACATCAAGATGGTCTTGCAGGTTTTCGCCCACGCCGGCCGAGTCGCACACCACCGGCACCCCCAGCTCGCCAAGATGCGCCGCCGAACCGATGCCGCTCAGCATCAGCAATTGTGGTGAGCCGATGGCACCCGCAGACAGGATCACCTCGCGCCGCGCCCTGATCTCGCCCGGTGCGCCCTTCAGCGTCACGCCCACGGCACGCTTGCCCTCAAAGCGCACGCCCTGCACATGGGCATCGGTAAGGATGGTGAGGTTGTCGCGCGCCTTCACCTGCTCATCCAGATAGGCCTTGGCATTGCTGCAGCGCTGGCCATCCTTCTGCATCACATCGTAGTAGCCGATGCCCTCCTGGGTACCACCGTTGAAGTCCGGCGTGAGCGGATAACCCGCCTGCTGGGCCGCGTCGACAAAAGCCTTCATCAACGGATTGAGGTAGCGGTGCGCAGCCACATTCAGCGGTCCGCCAACGCCGTGATATTCATCAGGCGCGCCCTTGGCAGGCTCGAAGTTTTCCATGCGGCGGAACACCGGCAGCACATCGGCGTAGCCCCAGCCCTTGCAGCCCAGCTCGGCCCAGTGGTCGTAGTCCCAGGCATGGCCTCGGATGTAGCACATGGCGTTGATCGAGCTTGAGCCGCCCAGCGTGCGGCCGCGTGGCCAGTGCATGGGGCGGTTGCCCATTTGCGGCTCAGGCGCGGTCCAGTACTTCCAGTTGTAGGTGTCACTGCGGATCACCGGAATGATGCCCGCCGGCATGTGGATGAACGGACTCTTGTCCGGTGGGCCGGCCTCGATCAGCACCACCACATGGCGGCCGTCGGCACTCAGCCGGTTGGCCAGCACGCAGCCTGCCGAGCCGCCACCCACGATCACGAAATCCGCTTCCATCGGGTCTCCTCCGCTTGCGCGCATTGTTTGCTGCCGCAGCTTATCCGGCTTGCGCTGCGCGGTGCTAAGGTTTCGGCCATGAACGAACTGCCAAGCCGCCTGACCCTGCGCCATGTGCTCGATGCACTGAAAGCCGACGGCCTGCTGACCCCGGATCAGATCGCCGCCCTGCTGATGCGCGTGCGGGAGGACACCGCGCTGCATCCCCTGGTGGTGGTGGCAGAGATGGATTTCCCCCACGCTCGCGAACCCAACCGCAAGCTGACGCTGGAGGCGCTCACCACCTGGCTTGCCGGCAAGACCGGCCTGCCCTACCTGCGCATCGACCCGCTCAGCATCGAGGTCGGCAAGGTCACGGCCCTCATCCCCTACGCCTACGCCGCGCGGCTGAAGATATTGCCGGTGAAAGTGACGAGCGCGGAGGCGGTGATCGCCGTCTCAGACCCCTATGCACTGGAATGGGAAAAAGAGCTTAGCCCCCGCATCAAGCAGCAGCTCAAGCTGGTGCTCGCCAACCCCAGGGACATCGAGCGCTACTCGGTCGAGTTCTACGCACTCGCCCGTTCGGTCAAGGCCAGCCAGACCACCCAGGGCCGTGCACCCAGCGCCTTGCAGAACTTCGAGCAGCTCACCCAGCTCGGCAAGGCGGGCAATCTCAGCGCTGACGACTCGCATGTCATCGGCATCGTCGATTGGCTCTTGCAATTCGCTTTCGATCAGCGCGCCAGCGACATCCACATCGAGCCGCGGCGCGAGCAGGGCACGGTGCGCTTCCGCATCGACGGCACGCTGCACGAGGTCTATCAACTGCCCGTGTCGCTGGTGCCACCCGTGACCAGCCGCATCAAGATGCTGGCGCGCATGGACCTCGCCGAAAAACGCCGCCCCCAGGATGGCCGCGTGAAAACCCGCAGCCCCGAAGGCCGCGAGGTGGAGTTGCGCGTATCAAGCCTGCCGACGGCATTTGGCGAGAAGCTGGTCTTGCGCATCTTCGACCCCGACGTGCTGGTCAAGGACTTTGCCGCCCTCGGCTTCGGCCCCGAGGACGAGGCGCGCTGGCGCGCACTGATCGAACAGCCGCACGGCATCATCCTGGTCACCGGCCCCACCGGCAGCGGCAAGACCACGACGCTGTACTCGACGCTCAAGTTGCTCGCCACCAGCGAAGTCAACGTCTGCACCATTGAAGACCCGATCGAGCTGGTGGAGCCGAGCTTCAATCAGATGCAGGTGCAGGCCAACATCAATCTCGGCTTCGCCGATGGCGTGCGCGCGCTGCTGCGACAAGACCCCGACATCATCATGGTCGGCGAAATCCGCGATCTCGAAACCGCCGAGAACGCGGTGCAGGCGGCACTCACCGGGCATCTGGTGCTGAGCACGCTGCACACCAACGATGCGCCGAGCGCGATCATCCGCCTGCTGGACTTGGGCGTGCCCAGCTATCTCATCAAGGCCAGCGTGCTGGGTGTGATGGCACAGCGGCTGGTGCGGCAGCTGTGCCCGCATTGCAAGCGGCCTGCGGTGGTCGATCCTGCGCTCTGGACGCGGCTCACGGCGGGGCAGTTGCCGCAGCCCTTACCGGGTGAGGTGTATGAGCCGGTGGGTTGTCTGGAGTGCCGCGAGACGGGTTATCTGGGGCGCGTAGGGGCCTACGAGATTCTCACTACCGATGAGGCTCTGCGGGCGGCGATGGATGGGCAGTCAGATCGCACGGTGTTGCACAAGATTGGGCGAGCTGGGGGGATGACGCCCTTGCGACTGGCGGCGGCGCGGTCGGCCTTGCAGGGGAAGACTTCCTTGGCGGATGTGGCGGCGTTGACGCCGGATTTGGAGGCCTAGTTGGCGTTGACCATGAGCACGTTGCCGCCTGAAGTCATCACTCGTGACGAGTCGCGGCTTTTTCGCATCGGCCGTTGGCTAAGTGTTATCTGCTTTGCTGGCGTCTTAGCTGCAATGCTATTTCAAAGCTCGCTTGTTGTCTGGGCATTCGCTATGTTGGCCTGCGTTTACCTACCAGTCGCCTTCTGGTCGTGTCCCCGTTGTCACCATAGCTATGGGGCAAAGTTTGGGTTAATCAGCATTGTGCTTCCGTATACAAACAAGTGCCTCCACTGCGGCGCACGTTTGGAGTGACGTAGGGCAGGCAAACATCTTTCCGTTTGTCCACATGGGCCATGCGCAACAGCAAGTAGCCCGGATGCAATCCGGATTTCTGCACTTCGCGCTAACGCGCTCTGCTGACTTCGCATTGACATAGAGCTTATTCCGCCTTTTAGGCGTCTCACTTTTCTTTGCTTGTGCAAAGAAAAGTAAGCAAAAGAAACACCCCCTGCCTCGCACCGGCTAAAGCCGGTTCCTTCGATTCTCGCGTGCTCAGGGTCGGTCTGACGGCACGTCCTGTGCCGGCAGCCCTCGTTTGGGCATCCATGCCCAAACGACCCCTCCGCGCGCTGCGAGTCTCAGTGCTGCGGAAGGGGCCCGACATCACAAGCCAAATCAAAGCAGCTGCAGCTCGTTGCTTCGCAACATCGCACTCAACGACGCGCCAGCACAGTGAAGCGCCCGCTGTGGCTGGTCTGTTGTTGGTGATGTGCTGTTGGGCCCCTTAGAAGGCGTCGAGAGGCGCAGCTCGCGGAGGGGTGTGCGGCATGAATGCCGCACAAGGGCTGCCGGCACTTAGGATGTGCCGTCAGCCCGACCTGAGCACGCGAGCATCGCAGGGCAGTGCGAAGCACCGCCGGATCAGGGTGTGTTTTCTTTTGCCTACTTTTCTTTGCACAAGCAAAGAAAAGTATGGTCGCCGCCAGGCGAAATCACACTCAAAGCCAGTGCGCAGCTAGCCGAGCGCGTCAGCGCGAAACACGAGCTAAAGACCACTGGATTCCCGCCTGCGCGGGAATGACGAGCAACAAAAAAGCCCCGCACGGCGGGGCTTTTCGAGTAGCAGCCGCTCAATCAATCATCGCTGCTGGCAAAACCCAGCAAGTGCAGCAGGCTGGTGAAGATGTTGTAGACATCTAGATAAAGCGCAATCGTCGCCATGATGTAGTTGGTCTCGCCACCATTGATGATGCGGCTGGTGTCGAACAGGATCAGCGCCGAGAACAACAGCACCGACACTGCCGAAAGCGCGATGAAAGCCATGCTCACATCCACCCCGAAAAAGCTCGCGCCCACGGCTGCCAGCGAAGCGAAGAACAGCACCATCACGCCCACCATCAGGAAGCCGCCCATGAATGAAAAATCCTTCTTGGTCGTCAGCACATAGGCCGAGAGAGAGCCGAAGATCAGCGCCGTGCCACCGAGGGCGGTCATCACCAGCTCGCCGCCGTTGGGCAGCTTGAGATAGTGGTTGAGCATGGGACCTAAGCCAAAGCCGAGCAGGCCGGTGATGCCGAACACCACATACAAACCCTTTTCACTGTTGGCAGTGCGCGGCAGCGCGAACCAGATCAGCGCCATCGCCGCCAGCGAGCAGACCAGCCCCGTGAAACGCGGTGCGCCAACGGCCATCGACAGTGCGGCCGTTACGGCCGAGAACAGCAGCGTCGCGGCCAGCAGCATGTAGGTGTTGCGCAAGACCTTGTGCGTTGCCAGCAAGGAACTGGCGTTGCCGAAAGTGCCTTGGGTCGAAACGGTGCGAAGAGGTTGCTGCATGATTGTCTCCGTGAATGTGCAATGAATCTGGGGTCGATTGAATCTAGCGCAAGGCCGTGATTTTAGAGTGAACGCAGCTTGCGGAGTTCCCGCACCGCGACGACCAGCCGCTCGAAGTCGATAGCCCCGGTGGTGCCGAGATCGGCGATGCGGTGTTCCGCAAAGCCGATCTTGTCAGCTTCTGCCGCCACCCAGGCATTCAGCCGCTCTGCGGTGCTGCCCGGATGCCTGAGGATGCGACCCGCCAGCAGGTGATGGATGTGGTACAGGTCGTCGCGCAGGTTCTGCCGCGCCAGCGCATGCCACTTGCCCTGCACTTGCAAACCGTTAATGGCGGCGTAGAGCCACAGCAGGCGGAAACGCTCGGCGGTTGCGAAGTAGACGGCGGCGGCCTCGGTCAACGTGACATTGGCTGCCAGCGCCAGTTCGGTGATATCCATCGCCGCACCCAGCACGCGGGTGGCTGCAAGGCGTCTGGCAAGGGCTTCCGGCACCTTTTCGGCGATGAGCTGGGCGACGGTTCGGTTCCAGTCTTCGAGATAGCTCGGCGGCAGCGCGGCCGGCAGCATCGCCTCCAGTTCGCGGATGGCGGCGGCGAAGCGATCCACCGAGGCCAGCACCGGCTTTCTCGCATAGCCCGCCATCACCAGCCAGCCAGTGGCGTGCTTGAGCAGGCCCGCTGCCATGCCCATGAGGCGGTATTGCGTCGCTGCAGGCAGCGCACCATCGAGTGCCTCGATCTCGCGCCAGTAGCGGTCGCCACCGAATACTTCGTGGGCCGTGGCATAGGCCTTGAGCACCTCGCCCCGGTCGTGACCATGATCCTCGGCCAGGCGGTGCGCAAAGCTCACGCCCATGCGGTTGGCGACGGCGTTGGAAAGCACGGTGGCGATGATCTCGCGCTTGAGCTGGTGGCTTTTCAGCTCGTTGGGATAGTGCTCGACCAGGGCTTTGGGAAAGTTCGCCAGGAGGTCGCGGACGAAGAAAGGATCGTCCGGCATGTCACTCTTCAGCGTCGCCTCGAACAGGCTCATCTTGGCGTAGGCCAGCAGCACCGAAAGCTCGGGCCGGGTCAGGCCGCGGCCTTGGCGCTGGCGCTCCTTGATAGCCTCTTCATCGGGCAGAAACTCCACGCTGCGGTTGAGCAGACCTTCGCGCTCCAGCGTGCGGATCAACTCCGCATGCTCGTCGAGACGCTGGCTTGCGGTGGCCTCCAGGAGTGACACCGCCATCGACTGCACAAAGCTGTCGCGCAGCACGAAGTTGGCGATGTCGTCCGTCATGCTCGCCAGCAGCGGGTCACGCACCTCGCGGGTGAGCTTGCCCTCGCGCATCAGTGCGTTGAGCGGGATCTTGATATTCACCTCGCGGTCGCTGCTGTGCACGCCGCCGGCGTTGTCGATGGCATCGGTGTTGAGCCTGACACCGCCAAGTGCGGCCTCGATGCGGCCGAGTTGCGTCGCGCCCAGATTGCCACCCTCGCCGATCACCTTGCAGCGCAGATCACGCCCGTTGACGCGCAGGCCATCGTTGGCGCGGTCGCCGACTTCCGGGTGGCTCTGTGTCGAGGCCTTGATGTAGGTGCCGATGCCGCCGTTCCACAAGAGATCAACCGGGCTTTTGAGGATCGCATGCATCAGCTCGTTGGGCGTCAGGCGTTTGGCTTCGATGCCGAGGGCTTTGCGCGCCTCGTCCGACAGCTCGATGCTTTTCGCCGAGCGCGGCCAGATGCCGCCGCCCTTGGAGATCAGCGCTTTTTCGTAGTCCTCCCAGGACGAACGCGGCAGCGCGAACAGGCGCTCGCGCTCGGTGAAACTCGCCTCGGTGTTGGGCGTCGGATCAATGAAGATATGGCGGTGGTCAAACGCCGCCAGGAGCTTGATATGACGGCTCAGCAACATGCCGTTGCCGAACACGTCACCGCTCATGTCGCCGATGCCGACGACACTGAAGTCCTCGCTCTGGATGTCTTTCCGCGTCGGCAGCTCACGGAAGTGTCGCTTGACACTCTCCCACGCGCCCTTGGCGGTGATACCCATCTTCTTGTGGTCGTAGCCGACGCTGCCGCCGCTGGCAAAGGCATCGCCCAGCCAGTGGCCGTACTCGGCGGAGACACTGTTGGCAATGTCGCTGAACGTCGCGGTGCCCTTGTCGGCGGCGACGACGAGGTAAGGATCATCGCCGTCGTAGCGCACCACACTCTTGGGTGCCGTGATGGCAGTGCCAATGCGGTTGTCGGTGATATCGAGCAGGCCGCGCAGAAAGGTCTTGTAGCACTCGATGCCGAGCCGGCTCCAGGCGTCGCGGTCTGTCGGATTGCCCTTCTTGACCACGAAGCCGCCCTTGGCTCCCACCGGAACAATCACGGTGTTCTTCACCTGCTGCGCCTTCATCAGGCCCAGCACTTCGGTGCGGAAATCCTGACGGCGATCCGACCAGCGCAGGCCGCCGCGCGCAACCTTGCCGCCTCGTAGGTGCACACCTTCAACCTCCGGCGAATACACCCAGACCTCGAAGGCCGGACGCGGCAATGGCAGATCGGCGATCTTCGAGGGGTCGAGCTTGATGCTGACGTAGCTTTTTTGCTGGCCGTCGGCGTGGGATTGGTAGAAGTTGGTGCGCAGGGCCGCGCGCACGACACCGACCGCAGCACGCAGGATGCGATCAGCATCCAGGGAGGCAACCTTGTCCAGCGCGTCTTCGAGCGCCTGGTTGATGATGATGGCGGCGTCCTTGCGCTTGCCCTCGTCGAGAGCAGGGTCAAAGCGCGCCTCGAACAGCTCGACGATGCGCCTGGCAATCGCCGGATGGCCCGCGAACACGCCCTGCATGTAGACCGGCCCGAACGGCAGTGCCGTCTGCACCAGATAGGTTTGCAGGGTGCGCAGTGCCGTCACTTGCCGTGCGCTCATGCCCGCCGTGATGACCAGACGGTTGAGGCTGTCGTTTTCCGCCTCGCCGCGCTGCACGGCAAGAAAGGCGCTTTCGAACGCCGCGCGCAGGGCATCCGGGTGAAAGCCAGCGACCGACAGGGGCTGCAGCACGAAGTGCTGGATGAAAGCGGTCTCGCCCGTCGCCGCACGCACTTCCATCGGATCGTGGTTGGCAACCTTGAGACCAAAATTTTCGAGCAGCGGCAGCGCGTCGCTGAGCGGCATCGGCTGTTGCAGGCGATAGAGCTTGAGGCCCGTCACCGTGCCCGTCTCATCCAGCAGCAGGCGTGGCGACAGCGGCCAGCCGGGGGCGAGTGCAGCGAGGATGCGCGCATCGGTGGCCGCCTCGATGGGCGTGAGGCTCTCCTGCGCGGAGAGTGGGAAAGCCTCACCGTACGCTGCCGTCAGCCCGGCATCGCCGAGTGCTTCGCGGAACTGTTCGCGCCAGCCACGGGTGGCTTGCGCCAGACGCGCTTCCAGTTCGCCGGCGGTGAATTCCACCACCGTGCCGGGTGGCGTGCGGACGATGAAATGCATGCGGGTGAAACCACCGCGCAGAAACTCGACATTGCGATCCACTGCCGTGCCTTCGAAGGCAGACATCAGCTCGCGCGCGACGATCTCGCGCAGCTCGCGCGAATAGCGCTCGCGCGGCACGAACACCAGGCAGGAATAGAAACGGCCATAGCGGTCGCGGCGCATCACCAGCTTGAGCTGATGGCGGTCGCGCAGGGCACGCACGCTTAAGGTCGCGGCGACAAGTTCGTCCTCACCGGTCTGGAACAGCTCGTCACGTGGCCAGGTCTGCAAGATCTCGCGCAGGTTCTTGCCGCTGTGGCTGTCCTCCGAAAGTCCGGAACGGGCGATGACCTCGGCCACCTTGTGGCGAACGATGGGGATCTCGGTGGGGCGCGCGTGATAGGCCTCGGCCGTGAACAGGCCGATGATCCGTACGGTGCCTTCGAGACGGCCGTCGGCAGCAAAACGCTTGACAGAAATCACGTCGAGATACTCGAAGTGATGCACGGTCGAGCGCACATTGCCTTTGGTGATCACCAGGAGGCGCGCCGAACCGGCGTACTTGTCCAGCTCCTCCTGCGGCGCGATCAGCTCCTCGGCAGCAGCAAGGCGGCTGCCGGCGCGCAGTAGCCCCAGGCCACTCGCCGGGTGGGATTGCAGCGAGACCTTGCCGTCGGCCGTCTTGGCAAAGCTTTCGGTGAGACCCAGAAAAGTGAAATGCCGCTCTTCCAGCCAGACGAGAAAGGCCTGCGCCTCCGCAAACTCCTCAGGCCTGGCACCCTGCGGCACCAGCTTGAGAGCGGCTTGCAGGGCCTTGATCTGCTGACGCATGGCAGCGTAGTCGGCGACGGCCGTGCGCACCTCGGCCAGCGTCTCGCGCAGCGCGGTCTCCAGCCGGCCATAGGCGGCGGCATCGGCCAGCGGCTCGAACTCGAGATGGATCAGCGATTCCGCCGCACCGGTCGCTGCGGTGGCGGTGATGCGGCCCTCGGCATCGCGCAGCAGCCGCAGGATGGGATGCACCGACCAGTCGATGCCCGCACCGGTCTCGCGCACCCGCTGGCTCAGGCTGTCGACCAGAAACGGCATGTCCGGCACCACGGTTTGCAGCGAGGCCAGCGTCTGCCCTGAGGCCGGCGGCGTGATGGCCAGCAGCGCGGCATCGCCTGTACGCTGGGCAGCCAGCCGGTAATGTCGGGCGATGAGTGCGGCAACCTCCACCGGGCGGCGGGCGGCCAGCACTTCGTCAGACACGGCAGCAAGGTAGTGGCGGACGAAATCAGCAGGTGGTGCGGCGGCTTGCGCAGCAGCCAGGCGCTGGATTTCGGCACGGGCCGCAGACAGTGCGGACACTGGAACAAGCATTGACAACTCCTCGGCCACGCGGGATGGCTCTGTTCGGTTATTGCCTTAAGTATGCCAGCCATGTTGCAACTACAATCAGTGCAAACCTGCACCCCGGACTGCCATGCAAGTCATCGTCACCAGCCGCAAAAAGCTCATCGCACGCCGCATTTACTGGGGCCTGGTACTGGTCTGGGGCGTGCTCGCCTTGGTACTTGCGGATCGCCTGTCGGATCACATGAAGTTCCGCATCAACGACCTTTCGGTGATTGCCGGCGCGGGCATGGTGATGCGCGACACCGAGGGCACCTTCTATCACGTCAATGCGACCGGCAAAGCCCGCGCCATCTACCCCGAACTGGGCAGCGACTATCGCGAACAATGTCTCGACTGCGTGCTGGTGACGGGCGAACAGATGTCGCAGACCAATGATTTTTGCGCCGCCGGCGTGCGCACCCTGCTGCCCAAGATCACCTTCGAGACCCCCTGCCAGTCCTGGGCTGTGATGGGGGATGGCACCAAAGTGGTGGCGGTGACGCTGTTTCTGGTACCGCTGTTGCTGTGGCCGATGCTGCGGGCCATTGCCCGCTCGATTGGCGGACTGAAGCCGATGCGCTGAATGCGCACCGGCTAGCGATGCGACGCTTTGCCACCGTCACCCGCATTCCAGCCGATCTGCACGCCATCACCACCCTGGCGCAACACTTCCTGCGCCGATTGCTCGGCCACAGAGAACAGGCTGAGCTGATCCTCGGCGTGACGGGGGTAAAGGGCCACGCCCACGCTCAGGGTCGGGATCAGCGTCACTGATTCGCCCTCGCTGGTGACGCACTCGAACGGCTCGCCCGCCACCGCCAGCACCTTGGCGAGTGCGGCCTGCGCGCCCTGCGGCTGGCTGACGCCATCGAGAATCAGCCCGAAGGTATCGCCCTCGATGCGCGCCAGTACATCGCTGACCCGCACCACCGACTCCAGCCGTCGTGCCACGGCCAGCAGCATTTGGTCACCGGCAGCGCGCTGGTAGCGGTCGTTGACCCGCTTGAGATGGTCGAGGTCGATCCAGACCAGTGCAAAGCTATTGCCAACACGCGCACCACGGCGCATCAGGCCCAACAGGTGCAGGTCGAAAAACATGCGGTTGGGCAGGCCCGTCAGCAGGTCGAGCAGGAGGTGCCGCTGCAGGCTTGGCCGCAAGGCCTGCATCAGCGCATTGTCAGCTGCCAGCCGGGCATGGTCGTCGAAAAACGCATGGATCTGCATTTGCAGGCCGTTGGCCCGCAGGTGCAGGGTGAGCAGCAGGCGGATCTGCTCTTCCAGCGCATCGAAATCGAGCTCCTGCCGGGACAGGAAACACACCGGCCCCTGCGACTGCCCCCGCTGCCTCTCGTGCAGGCCCAGGTGTCGCTCGACGATGATGATGACCGGCACATGCGCGGTGCTTGGTGCGCCGCGCAGGCGACGCAGCGCCTCCAGTCCGTCCAGCATCGGCCGCTGCAAGTCGAGCAGGATCAGTGCGACATCCACCTGCATGGCGCATTCGATCACCGCTGTGCAATCGGCCAGCACCTGCACCGGCACACCCAGGGGCTGTACATGCCGCTGCAACACGGCAAGCTGCTCCTCGCCGTCGCTGACGATGAGCACAGAGGGTGCGGTGAGTTCCAGTCCGTGCATGTCGCTCCCGGTTTTATGCGTCGAAAATACCAGCAAGGCAGGACGCGGGTTCAGCCAAGCCTTTGCAGCAGGCCATCAAAGGCGGCCATCACCGCCTGCGCGCGCACGGCGGTGCGATCACCGGCGAAGTGGAATTGCCGGGCTTCTGAGCCGTATGGACCGGCCCAGGCGATCCAGACGCTACCTACCGGCTTTTGGGCGGTGCCGCCGCCAGGCCCCGCGATGCCGGACACGGCAATGGCGTGCTGCACCGGCGCGCGACGAAGGAGCCCTTCGGCCATGGCAAGCACCACCGGCTCGCTGACGGCGCCATGCGCGTCCAGCAGGGCTTGCGGTACGCCCAACAGCGCCTGCTTGGCGCGGTTGGAGTAGCTGACCAGTCCGCATTCGAACCAGGCCGAGGAGCCGGGCAGATCGGTGCAGGCTGCTGCAATCAGCCCGCCGGTGCAGGACTCCGCCACCGCCAGCCACTCGCGCCGCTCGAGCAGTCGCGCAGCAACGGCGGCGGCTTGATTCACGGGCGAAAGCGCTCTTCCGCCATGCGGTCGGCGATCTCGTGGGTGGGCTTTTTCTCGGCCGTCGCGCGGTCGAAAATCTGCGTCAGCACGCTGCCGATGCTGTCGAGATGCGCTTTTGCCTTGCTCTCGTCGTAGCCATGCGTCTCGTGGTAGATCTCGATGATGCCGCCGGCATTGATGGCGTAGTCCGGTGCATACAGGATGCCGCGCTCCATCAACATCTTGCCGTGGCGCGCCTCGGCCAGCTGATTGTTGGAGGCTCCCGCAACCACTGAGGCCTTCAGCATGGGCAGCGAGATGTCGTTCAGGACGGCCCCCAGTGCGCAAGGTGCGAACACATCGACATCGAGCGCGAATATCTGCTCCATGCTCACCGCCCTGGCGCGGAAGTCCTGCACGGCACGGTCGACACTGGGGAAATGGATGTCGGTCACCCACAGTTCCGCGCCTTCTTCGAACAGGTGTTGCGCCAGCCGGTAGCCGACATTGCCCACGCCCTGGATGGCGACTTTCAATCCCTTGAGAGTGTCGCGGCCCAGGCGGTGCTTCACGGCCGCCTTCAGGCCGACGAAGGTGCCATAGGCGGTGGCGGGAGAAGGATCACCATTGCGCCCTGCCGCCATCGAGGCCGCATCGGCCAGGCCACCGATGTGCCGGGTCACCTCTGCCATCTTGTGGATGTCAGCGACCGAGGTGCCGGAGTCTTCCGCCACCACATATTTACCGCCGAACTGGTCGACGAAGCGGCCCATGGCCAGCATCAGCTCCGGGGTTTTGTCTTTGCGGTGATCACCCAGGATCACGCTCTTGCCACCACCCTGCGGCAGACCCGCAAGGGCGGCCTTGTAGGTCATGCCACGCGACAGCCGCAGTACATCGTTGAGCGCCTCAGCATCGCTGGCATACGGCCACATGCGGCAGCCGCCCAGACCGCAACCCAACCGGGTGTTGTGGACGGCGATGATCGCCTTCAAGCCGCTGGCGGCATCGTGGTGGAAGGCGACCTGTTCGTGGCCGTCGTATTCGGGATGGGAGAAAACAGACATGGCGTGCAGGCTCGCAAAGGACGATTTGACGCGCATTTTACGTGCCGCGCCGCTTCAACGCCCCTGCATCGACCATCTTTTGAGCCAGCGCAACTGCACCGCGATCAGCAGCACGGTGATGAAGAACATCGCCAACTGGATTGCCGCCGCATAGCCGAAGCGCAGGTATTCGAAGCCATTCTGGTAGGCATACAGCGGCATCAGCAGCGTGCCGTACTGCGGCCCGCCCTTGGTGATGATGAAAGCAGGCGTGAGACTGGTTTGGAAGCTCAAGGCCGCATCGCGGCAGGCCAGCAGCATCAGCACCGGCATCAGCAGCGGCAGCGTCACCCGGCGGAAGATATGCCAGGCCGATGCGCCCTCGATGCGCGCCGCCTCGTAGACCTCG
>JAKFXK010000065.1 GCA_021731445.1 Nevskiaceae bacterium
CAAACGTGCCGCCTCTAGAACTGCAACGCGCCAATGCCGCCAACCGTCTCGCCACCCTGCTCGGCCGCTACCCCAGCGAGTTCGATGCCGGTGGCTTCACGCTCGACGCGCTCACGCTGCCCACCGAAATCCCGGTGGCACTGCCCAGCGAGCTGGTGCGCCGCCGCCCCGACATCGCACTGGCCGAAACACAGCTCGCCATCGCCAGCGCCAACGTCGGCATCGCCAGCGCCAACCAGTTCCCCTCGCTGGTGCTTACCGCCCGGCTCGGCACCCAGGCGGACAGGCCCAGCGGCTTGTTCGAGCAGGACATCTGGAGTATCGGCGCCAATCTCACCGCGCCGCTGCTGGATGGCGGTCGTCTCTCGGCACTCAGGAAGGCCTCGCTCGCCAGCTACGACCTGGCGCAGGCCAACTATCGCGTCGCGGTTCTGGAAGCTTTCCGCGATGTCGCCGATACGCTCGCCGCCATCGAGATCGACTCGCGTGGCCTTGCCGCCCAGCACAGCAGCTATCGGCTGGCGATCGAAAATGCCGGTCTGGTCGAAAAGCGCTTCAAGGCCGGTGCCGCCAATGTCTTCGAGGTGCGCCAGGCGCGGCTCGAAGCCGGCCTCGCCCAGATCAGCTTCGTGCAGGCACTGGCCAAGCGGTACGCCAACACCGCTGCCTTGTTCCAGGCGCTCGGCGGTGAGGGCTGGCTGACACCCGTTGCTGCCGAAACCGCTGCTGCAGCACCCTGAATTCTGTTCACATCCCTCTTCACAACCGCTCGCTCCGCCCGGAGAACCTCTATGAAACGCTGGCTCATCCTCATCGTCGCCATCATCGCCATCATCGCCATCATCGGCGGCATCAAGGCCATGCAGTTCAAGACCATGATGGCGGGCTTCGCTTCTCAGCCGGAGCCTTCGGCCACGGTC
This sequence comes from Nevskiaceae bacterium, assembly GCA_021731445.1. Taxonomy (GTDB): domain Bacteria; phylum Pseudomonadota; class Gammaproteobacteria; order Nevskiales; family Nevskiaceae; genus Stagnimonas. The sequence continues at coordinate 921 of JAKFXK010000065.1, forward strand.
AGCAGCGTCAAGATCGCCAATGCCGACTGGAACCCGACGCTGAGTGCCATCGGCAGCCTGCGCGCGGTGCGCGGCGTTGATCTCGCCGTGGAGAGTGCGGGCCTGGTGCAGTCGATCCGCTTCGCCTCCGGCCAGGGCGTGGCGCAAGGCACCACGTTGGTGGAACTGGTCAATGATGCCGACCGCGCGCGACTGGTTTCGCTCAATACCGCCAAGGACCTGGCCGAGGCCAACTTCAGACGCGCCGAGGCGCAGCTGAAGGAGGACATCATCAGCAAGGCCGAGACCGATACCGCGCGCGCCAACCGCGATGCCGCCGTCGCCGCCGTCAAGGAGCAGCAGGCCCAGATCGCCAAGAAGACCCTGCGCGCGCCTTTCGCCGGCCGCCTCGGTATCACCACCATCAGCCCGGGCCAGTACCTCAATCCCGGCGACAAGGTGGTGACGCTGCAACAGCTCGACCCCATCCATGTCGATTTCACCGTGCCGCAGTCGGCACTCTCGCGGCTCATGGTTGGCCAGGCCGTCATTGCAAGCGCCGAGAACGGCGTGTCGCTCACCGGCAAGGTGGTTGCCGTGGAGCCGGTGGTAGACACCGGCACCCGCAACGTCAAGGTGCTGGCGACGCTCCCCAACCCAGACGGCAAGCTGCTGCCGGGCATGTTCGTCAAGGTGCAGGCATCCACCGGCGCACCGGAACAATACCTGACGCTGCCGGCCACTGCCGTCACCTTCAATCCCTACGGCGAAACAGTGTTCGTGATCGTCGATGGCGAGGTTTACGCCAAGGAACAGGCCGACAAGGCGGCTGCCCAAGCCAAGGCCGAGAACCGCGAGTTGCCGAAGGCAGACCCGAACGCGCCACCGCCGCCACCCGCCGTGGACGACAAGGGCCAGCGCCGCCGCGTGGCGAAGCAGGTGTTCATCACCACCGGCGCCGTGCGCGGCGACCAGGTGGCCATCGTCAAGGGCCTGAAGCAGGGCGACGAGGTGGTGACCAGCGGCCAGCTCAAGCTCAAGAACGGCCTGAAGGTGCTGGTGGACAACACCGTGGTGCCGAGCAACGACCAGTCGCCGCAGCCGAAAGACGAATAAGCAGCACGCACTTTAGAGGGATGAAGTCATGACCTTCACAGACGTATTCATCAAAAAGCCGGTCCTCGCGACCGTCATCAGCGTGCTGATCCTGGTGCTCGGCATTCGCTCGATGTTCGGCATGCCGGTGCGCCAGTACCCGGAGACACAGAACGCCAGCGTCACCGTCACCACCGCCTACTTCGGCGCGGCACCGGATGTGGTCGCAGGCTTCATCACCGCGCCTATCGAAGAGGCCGTGGCGCAGGCACAGGGCATCGACTATCTGTCCTCATCGAGCTACAGCGGCGTGTCGACGGTGACGGCCACGCTCAAGCTCAACTACGACTCCAATCGCGCCTTGAGCGAGATCAACACCAAGGTGCAGTCGGTCATCAACCGCCTGCCGCCGCAGGCGCAGCAACCAGTGCTGACGGTGCAGGTCGGCGAGCAGATCGCGGCGATGTACATGGGCTTCAACAGCGACAGCCTGCCCACCAACAAGATCACTGACTACGTGCTGCGCGTGGTGCAGCCCCGCCTGCAAACCATCCAGGGTGTCAAGCAGGCCGAGTTGCTCGGCGGCCGCCAGTTTGCCCTGCGGGCATGGATGGATCCGGCGCGCATGGCCTCGGTGGGCGTCACCGCCGAGGACATCTACGGCGCGCTCCAGCGCAACAACTATCTTTCCGCACTTGGTACCACCAAGGGCCAGATGGTGAGCATCGATCTCACCGCCGGTACCGACCTGCACTCGCTCGACGAGTTCAAGCAGCTGGTGGTGAAGGGTGAGGGCGATTCGCTGGTGCGGCTTAGCGATGTCGCCAATGTCACCCTGGGTGCGACCGAGTACGACTCCGCCACCCGCTTCGACGGCAAGCAGTCGGTGTTCATCGGCGTGCGTGTCGCGCCCGATGCCAACATCCTGAGCGTCATCAAGGATGTCCGCGCGGAGTTCCCGGCCATTCTCGATTCGCTGCCGGAAGGCCTGCACGGCGAGATCGTCTATGACTCCACCGAGTACATCGACGCCTCCATCAGCGAGGTGCAGAAAACGCTGATCGAAGCCCTGCTGATCGTGATGGTGGTGATCTTCCTGTTCATGGGCTCGATCCGCTCCGTGATCATCCCGGTCATCGCCATGCCGCTCTCGCTGATCGGCGCCTTCTTCGTGATGCTGGCACTCGGCTATTCGATCAATCTCTTGACGCTGCTGGCACTGGTGCTTGCGATTGGCCTGGTGGTGGACGACGCCATCATCGTGGTCGAGAACATCGACCGCCACATCAAGATGGGCAAGAAGCCCTTCGAGGCCGCACTCGTTGGCGCGCGCGAACTGGCCCTGCCCGTCATCGCCATCTCGGTGGTGCTGATTGCGGTCTATGTGCCCATCGGCTTCCAGGGCGGGCTGACCGGTGTGCTGTTCTCGGAGTTCGCCTTCACGCTCGCCGGTGCAGTGGCGGTGTCCGCCGTGGTGGCACTCACGCTCTCGCCGGCGATGTGCGCGCTGTTCCTCAAGGAACACACCCATGGTGGCCTGGTCGAAAAGATCGACCGCAACTTCGAACGGTTCTCCAACTTCTACCGCCGCGTGCTCGATGCCATGCTGCACAGCTGGGGGCTGGTGGTCGCGTTCGGCTTCTTCATCATGCTGTTGGTCTCTGCCTTTTTCCTGGCGCCGAGCGAAGCCGGCGGCATCAAGCGCGAGCTGGCACCGGAGGAGGATCAGGGCTTCCTGTTCCACTTCCTCTCCGGCCCGCCGAATGCCACTAACAAGCAGATGACGCTGTACTCGAAGCAGACCTTCGAGAACATGAAGAGCCTGCCCGAGTACCACCACGCCTTCCAAATCGACGGCGCAGGCGCGGTCAATTCCGGCTTCGGCGGCATCTCGCTCAAGCCCTATGCCGAGCGCGATCGCGGCGCGGCAGCGATCCAGCAGGAACTGCAGGGCAAGGCCAACCACATCGCCGGCGCCAATGTGTTCTGGATCAACCCGCCCTCGCTGCCTGGCGGCGGTGGCGGCTTCCCGATCCAGTTCGTCATTTCCACCACCGACAGTTTCTCCAACCTCTTCCAGGTGGCGGAGGAAGTGATGGCACGGGCACAGGCCACGGGCCGCTTCTGGGTGCTCGATAACGGGCTCAAGATCGACAAGCCGCAGACCACGGTGCAGATCGACCGCGACAAGGTCGCAGCACTCGGTCTCGACATGAGTCAGGTCGGTGGTTCGCTCTCGGCCATGCTGGGCGGCGGTTATGTCAACTACTTCAGCATGGCGGGCAGAAGCTACCGCGTCATTCCGCAGGTGCAGCAGCAGGATCGGCTCAACCCCGAGCAGCTCGGCAGCTACTACCTGCGCACCGCGAGCGGCGAGATGATTCCGGCCTCGACCGTCATCAGCTTCAAGACCGAAACCGCACCGCAGTCGATCACCCGCTTCCAGCAGCTCAATAGCGCGACCATCGGTGGCGTGTTCGGTGGCACCCAGGGTGATGCGCTGAACCTCCTGCGCGGCATTGCCAAGGAGGTGCTGCCGGCCGGCTACACGATCGACTACGGCGGCGAGTCGCGGCAGTTCATTACCGAGTCTGGCGGCTTCATGGTCACGCTCGCGTTCGCGCTGGTCATCATCTATCTCACCCTCGCCGCGCAGTTCGAGAGCTTCCGCGATCCCCTGATCGTGATGATGTCGGTGCCGATGGCGATCTTCGGTGCTGGCGTTTTTCTCTTCATCGGCTACGAGGGCTTGAGTCTCAACGTCTACACACAGGTGGGGCTGGTGACCCTAGTGGGCTTGATCGCCAAGCACGGCATCCTCATCGTGCAGTTCGCCAACGAGCTGCAGGAGGCCGGCAAGAGCAAGCTCGAAGCCATTGCCGAGGGTGCTGCGATCCGCTTACGGCCCATCCTGATGACCACTGCTGCCATGGCGCTCGGCGTGCTGCCGCTGGTGATCGCCGACGGCGCCGGTGCGATCGGACGCAACCACATGGGCCTCGTCATCTTCACCGGGGTGAGCATCGGCACTTTATTCACCCTGTTCGTGGTGCCGGCGATGTACATGCTGCTGGCGCGCGACCACCACAAGGAGGCGACCGAGCGCAACGCCAAAGCGGCACCGCCGGTGCCGCTCGATCACGCGCTGATGCCCATCGAGAAGCACCCCTCGATCTGACATGGGCGAGGCGGCTGATACCGCGATCACTCTGATCGCGCGCGACGGCACACCACTGGCGGCGGACCACTTCGCCGCCAGTATTCCGGTACGCGGCAGTGTGCTGCTGGCAGGCGCGATGGGCGTGCCGCGCGGTTTCTACGCGCCCTTCGCGCAATATCTTGCGGCGCACGGCCTCGCCACGCTGATCTTCGACTACCGCGGCCTGGGCGGCTCGCGCAGCGGCCCGATCCGCAGCTGCAAGGCCTCCATGACCGACTGGATCGATCACGATCTGCCCGCAGCGATGGCGCTGCTCGAATCGAAGGCACCTGGCAAGCCACTGCTGTGGATCGGCCACAGCGTCGGCGGGCAGCTGATGGGCTTCATGGACAGCTCCCGCATCCACGCCGCGCTCTTCATCGCCAGCCAGAGCGGCTACTGGAGGCGCTGGCACACCCTGCGCTGGCGCGCCTTCATGTGGACCGCCGGACACCTGCTGCTGCCGGGCATGTCGGCGCTGCTGGGTTACGTACCGAAACGCTTCTTCGGCGAGTCACTGCCAGCCGGTGTGGCGCGGCAATGGGCGAGCTGGATCCGCGATCCCGAATATCTCGGTCGGCTCGCAAGACAGCGCGGCTGGGCGCACTACCACCGCTACGACAAACCCCTGCGGCTCGTCACCATCAGCGACGACGATTACGCGCCCTGGCAGCCCGGCGAAGGCCTGCTGGCCTTGTATGGCGCAGCGCAAAAGGAGCATCTGCTCTTCACGCCGCAGGACACCGGCAACACCACCGTCGGTCACTTCGCGATGTTCCGGCCCAGGTTCCGCGAATCGCTGTGGGATGGCTGGAAACGCTGGATTTTGCAGCAGATCAAAGAGAAAACTGAACAGAATCAACCACTCTCCTAGGTGGATTTGCTATAGCCAAGAGGCTTCAGTAGCGAGTAAGGTTCGCCCCAGTCGCCGGCCGTGGCCCTTTAGTGGTCACGGCCGATTATTTTGGCCCTCACATTTTTCGAGTGATCTCTATGACCCGCAATGGATTGCGCCTGGCTGCAAGCACCCTCACCTTCTTCTTCGCCAGCGCCGTAGGCACCACTGCGATCCCTGCACAACCCGCACCGGCCACCGCTCAGGCGGTGAAGTTGGCCTTGAGCAAGCCCGCCGACTTCTCCGCACCGCTGGTGCTTGGCCGCGACTCCGATGCGCGCCTGCAAACCGCACTCGACGATTCGCTGAAAAATCTGGGCCTTGATGGTTTCGTCAAGCAGGGCCGGCTCTCGGTCTCGCTGGTCGATGTCACCAATCCTGCCGAGCCTCTGCTGGCACAGGTCAACGGCAACAAGATGTTCTATGCGGCGAGCCTGCCGAAGATCGCCATCCTGCTCGGCGTGTTCGAGAAGGCAGAGCGCGACGGCGTGCCGGTCGACGCCGCTACCGTCGCCCAGTTGCAGGCGATGATCCGCCACTCCTCCAACACAGCTGCGAGTGCGATGTTCCACAAGGTCGGCACGGCGTACATGGCGCAGATCCTGCAATCCGACCGTTATCGCCTGTATGACGCCAAAGGCAATGGTGGTCTCTGGGTCGGCAGGCCGTACGCTTCCGGTGGCAGTGCGACCTTGCGTGACCCGCTGCGGGGTCTCTCGCACGCTGCCACGGCTTACGAAGTCGCGCGCTTCTACTACATGCTGGAAACCGGGCAACTGGTGTCACCGCAAGCCAGCAAGCAGATGAAGGAAATCATGGGCTCGCCGGCGATCCACCACAAGTTCGTTGCCGGCCTCGAGAAGAAGTACCCGCAGGTGCGCATGTATCGCAAGTCCGGCACCTGGAAGAACTTCCACTCCGACAGCGCCATCATCGAGCGCGATGGCCGCCGCTACATTGCGGTGGCTCTCAGCGACGACGCGCGCGGCGGCGAATGGCTGAAGTCCTTGATCGGCGGTCTGGACGAGGCGGTGTTCAAGACTGCGGGCCAGCAGGTCGCCGCGATTTCCAGCCAGGGTTCCTAAGACTTCAAGCTTCAGGCCGGAATCGCCACACCGTCGCGCCCCACCACGATCACCCTGCGGCGCGGGCGGCTGATGAGCTTGCTCACACCCCCCACATTCATCGCCCAGGCGATGCTCAGCAGCACGATGGCACCGGTCAGCGCATAGGGGCTGATTTCCGGCGGCAGCGCCTGTGTGACCGCGACGATGCCGACGTTGCCGATGATCTTGAAGGCGCGGTAGCCGACCATGTCGATCCAGGCTTTGACCTTGAAGATGGTGCTGGCCTGAGCCCCCACGTAGAGCAACTCGCGCGAGGCGCGGTTGATCGAGTACGACAGGCTGCGGTCAGCCAGCTTCATCACTGCGGCGCTGCCGAGGTTGAGATGAGCGGCATAATTGAGTGCGGAGATGCCCAGCAAGATCGGCTGCACGAAGAGGCCAGCGATGACGCCGAGATAGCGGTGAACCAGCGGCGTGACGATCAGATTGACGCCCAGCGCGATCGCCGAGAGTAAGCTCAGGAAATGCGAGAGATACACCGTGCGCGCCTCGCGGTCGGTGTAGCTTTGCTCGACGTGCTGCATGAACTGGTATTCGATGATCGGCTCGCAGATCTGAGAGAACAGCAGCAGTAGCGCGATCGCTGCAACCAGCTTGTTGGAACGGATGCTGTTCCAGACCTCGCCGGCATCGAGCACTTTTGCGCGCGGCTCGCCTTCCTGCGAGGCCAGGCGATATACCCCGGCGCGAGCCAGCCGCCAGGTCAAGAGCGAGATGCACAGCACCATCATCGCCGAGACACCGATGAGATCCTCGGTGCGCAGCGCGGTGTGCTTGACCAACCAGCCCGCGAGCAGACCACCGGCAACGCCACCCACCAGGCCACCGCTGCCGATCAGCCCGTACCAGCGCCGTCCCTGGTTGCTGTTGTAGACGCTGTTGGTGAGGCTCCAGAACTGCTCGACCAGCACCACGCTGAAGATGTCGACGAGAATGTAGAAGCCGATCGCAGTCGGTGCACCAGAGTGATCGAACAAGCTGCGAAAGATCATCAGCAGCGTTGCCGTCAGCATGCAAGTGCCGAGCACCACGCGGACGCGCCCGAACTGCCGCAGCAGTGCCTGATAGCCCGGCACCAACATCAGCAGCACCACACCGCTGGCGGTCCAGAGATAGGGCAGCTGATCCGCGCTGACATGATCCAGCAGCAGCGAGCGGCTGGCGGGCTTCACCAGGTAATAGGCGAGCAGGATCAGAAAGAAGTTTGCGAACAACAACAGAGAACGGGCAGCCATTCCACCCTGCCATTGCAGCCTGATGTTTGTGCTGAGGTTCCCTGGGGTGTTCATGGCGGCTCGCTCTCTCGTGCTTGAGGCAGATCGGGATCGTCGACGGGGACGGGAGCGAAACTGCCTTCGGGTGGACTTACTGGCAGCGATTGTGGATGCATCTTCTCGACCAGCCGCTGAATGCGCAGCGCCAATGTCTGATGTGCGACCGCAGAGTTGACGCGCAGCACATTCGAGGTGACGGCGACGAGGTAATGCAGCTTCGGCGCACCGGCTGGTGACTCGATCATCGCTACCGAAGCAAGGCGGTTGGTCTTGTCGCCTTTGTACTTGCCGCAGCGGCCGCTCGTGTAGCACTGGTAGAACGAGCCGGACTTGAAGAACACGCCGTAGTCGTTGAGCGCCGGATGCGAGGCGTAGCGGATGCGCCGCTGCGTCATGTACATCAGGCGCTTGATCTCGCGGCTGGAGAAGGCATCGACCAGCGTGCCTGCCTCCATGCGATAGAGGAACTTCAGCAACTGATTGGAAGTAGCGAAACTCTGCTGGCCGTTGACGCGGTTCTTGCCACCGCGGGTGAACAGGCTGGCCTGCCTGAACTGCAAGGAATCGAAGCCGTTGCGGGTCAGCGCACCATCGACCGCAGCGAGATGCAGATCGCCGAGCTGCTTCGCCCCCGCCGTCGCAAAGAACGCTTGGTACTGATCAGCGGGCGGCGGATATGCCGTGCCGAAGTGCATCAGCGCGATCAGCTCCTTCTGCACCATGCTGGCGGCAGAGTTGGAACTCGCCGACAGCATCCAGTCCAGATACTCCCAGAGGCTGGCAGTGTCGCCGGCGCGGATCTGGCGGTTGACGCGCTTCTTGGTCTGGGGATCGTAGAACGGCACCGTGTGGTGATCGTACTGGCTGTAGGTGTCGGCCACGACCTGGGTGCTGCGCAGGATGCGCTCGCGCGCAGCGATGTCGGTGGGGTAGAGATCGGCGAGCGTCTGCATCAGCGCCAGGACGACGATGACCTTGCCGACACTGCCGACGTTGACGCGGTCGTCCGCCGACTTCGAGGCATAGCGCGGCCGCGCCGGGTCGCTGAGATCGAGCAGCGCGATGCTGTAGGTGGCATAGCCAGAGCCGCGCATCAGCACGTCGAGACCGGCGCTCAGCTCGGCGTCGGGCGCGGGCAGGTCGTGGCCCTTGGTCGCGCTCCAGTGCGGCACGATTTCGGTGAGCGGCAGGTACTGGCCTGGATGCAGCTTGCGGCCCTTGACGGCCTCGGCCTGCACAGCGGCTGCGTATTCGAGGCGGCGGATGCCGGAATAGCCGTAGCCATCGACGGGATAGGCCAGAAGCTGCGGTGCGGCGCAAGCCGCCAGCATGAGACACAGCGCGCGGCAAAGGTTCATGAGCCCAGCTCCGGTGGTTCATCCATGTCCACGCGCTTATCGCTGCGCTTCTTCAATTGTTCGTCCATCTTCGCCAGGTACTGCTGCCGCGCAGCGGCGCGGTTCTGCAAAAAGGGCCTGATCTGCAACAACATCAGCCGCTCGCCGATGAAGCCGAACTCGACATCCGCCGCCGCCGTCTCGCCCTCGTCGTCGAGCAGTTCCGGGTAAGCCTTGGGCAGCTTCTTGGCGAAGGCGGTGAGTGTTTTGATCTGGCTCTCGCTCAGCACGCGCTCGGCGGCCAGTGTCGGCACTAACCGGGCACCGCCGGTCGCCAGCAGCTGACGCTGGCGGCGCGCAGTGGCCGAGGACAGCAGCCTTGCCTTGCCGCTATCAACCTCGATGCGCAGCGACTCCGAAGCCTCGCCATCGACACCGCCACCGACGCCGAAACTGGTCGCCACCGTCAGCGCCTCACGATCGCCGGTATCGACATCGGCGGTGATCATCACGCCGGATTTCTCGTTCGGCACCGACTTGTGCAGCAGCACCGAGGCGTAGACATGCTCCGGCTCGGGCATCAAATCCTGCCGCCAGCCGTAGGCGCGTTCGGTGAAGGGTGAGGCCCAGACCTCGCGGATCGCCTTCACCGTCGCGTCGAAGCCGACGACATTGGGGATGGTCTGGTTCAGGCCCGCGCCGGTGAAGCCAGGCAGGTCTTCGATGTTGGTATCGCTGCGCACGAAGACACCATAAGTGCCCTCCATGCCGAAGCTCTCGCGCATCGCATCGGCCAGCCGCCATTGCAGCACCGGCGACATCGGCTGGCTGGTGATCCATTGCCGAACCGTGCCGAGAAAGCTCGCCACCCGTACGGCGTGCGCAGTAGGGTCGAGCAGGCGACGCTCGGCGATGTCGGTGTATTGCTGCCGCATCCACGAAAACATCGGCGGGCCGCCTGGCCGCGTCGGCTGCGAGAGCATCTGCCGGTAGATGCCGAAGGTGACTGCGAGACCCGGCGACACTTGATTGGGGAATCGCTGCGCCAACTCGCCGACATGCGCCGCCTTAGGGCCAACGATGCGGCCGGAATCACCCGCGCGCAGCGTCTGTGTCGGCACGAAGTCGGCATGCAGCAGATTGAGCTTGAAGAGGTCCGGCCTGATCACCACGCCGGACGAAGGCCCCTTGCTGCCGAAGATGCTGTCCCATTTCGGGCCGTCTTCGGCGATCTCCACCAGCCCGCCAACACTCGCCGCCAGCACCACCGGCTTGCCCTCGTGCGCTGCCAGCTGGGCCAGCAGACGCCGCGCGACCACGACGTTAGGGATGCCGAGGTTGCGCGCCAACAGCTGCACGTGCGACACCGGATTGCCCTCCTGCTCGGTGAGGATGCCGGCGACCGGTGGCAGATCGGAGACCGTCTCCGGCACCAGAAAGATGGCCGGCTGCGCGCTCGCCGTCGCCTTCGGTGCCGAGGTGTGCAGCACGCCGCGCGCAATGCCGGGATTGAGCCGCCTCAACCCCCCCCGGCCGGAGGCCCCGAAGATGCTCTGCTGCGACTCGGAGAGCTGATCGACGTCGTCGCGCAGCGTCTGCAGGGCGGTCGAGTAGTACAGCAGCGGACTGGCGCGCAGGCGATCGGCGATGAAGCCATTGACCAGGGGCTCGACCGGACGCAGACGCTCGATGCCGGTGCCGAAGTGGTATTGCAGCCGGCTCGCGCACCAGGCGGAGGCACGCTCGAGATACTCCAAGTTCTCCCGGTACTGGCTGACCGTCACTTTCTGACCAAGCTGGGCGCTGGCGATGCCCAGCTCCTGCAACTCGCGGTCGGTGAGAAAGCCGATGCCGTGCAGCGCGACGGCGGTCTTGCTTAACAATTTCAGGCGCTCCTCGCGGCTCAGCTTGCCGGCTTGACGCAACACTTCCGAAGCGGCGATCTGGAACTGCGTCTCCGCCTCCAGGCTCGCATCAACGAGGGGCATGCGCTGGCTGGGCGCATTGGCTTCCGCCTGCAGGCGCAGCCAGCTCAAGAGATCGGCCGCAGCCTGCAAACGCTGCATGGGCTGGCCCGAGACCTCTGCCGCCGTCACTGCGGCCAACTGCGGCTGCAAGCTGCTGGCCGTGCTCTTCGGCAGTGAACGTGCAAGGGTTTTCAGCGCGGCGGAGAGCGATCTCGGCCGGTAGGTCTCGTCAATGGTCGCAGCGAGTGCGGCGTATTCCGCCGCCAGCGCAGGCTTTGCACTCGCACTTGCCGCATAGGCCCGCACGCGGCCCGCGTCGGCAGCCTCCGGTGTGTTGTGGATGCGCGCGCGCAGGGCGTGGAAGCCGGTGTCCTTGGTGTCGAGTGCCGCTGCCATGCCGCGCACCTTGCCCATCCCCGCCGTCTCGCTACCATGCGGAAACGCCCGCGCTGCCTCGCGCAGGGTCAGGAATTGGCTATTGGCATTCGCCAGTGCGGCAAGCAAGCCGCGCGCCGCTTCCCGCTCGTTGTGATCCTGCACCGCACCGCGCAGCGAGCGCGCACCACGAAAGATCCAGCCATCATCGGTATCGACAAGAAAGCGCTCGATGATGAGGATGGACAGCAGATCGGGATCGGCAGTGGGCCCAGCGATGGATTTCGGTTCGACCCGCACCAGCAGGTTGGCGAGCGGATAGCCGGCCGCACGGATGTGCTTCATCTCGGCACTGTAGGCACCATGCTGGTAGCCACCGCCATGCGCCTCGCAGGCACCAAGCTTGGGCGGCAGCACCGCGCCGTCGTGGCAATACCACAGCACTTTGTCGAACGGGCCGCGCGGGCGAGTCTTGATGGCAGCCAACTGGCTGCGGATTACTTCAGACGTGAGTGTGAGTGGTGCAGCTGGGGTGGCTGCTACTTGCACCTGGGTGGCTGAGGCCGTGCTGATCAGAAGTGCCAGCGTTGCCAGACACCACGCAATATCCCGCATAACCCACTCCTTCAAGCGCCCTGTTCACTGCATTGCCTAAAGCCGCTTTGAGGCCCAGGTCACTGCCGAGGAGTTTTGAATGAAGGCTATGAACGGGTACTGAAGCCAGGTTGATGCTTGAGCGACTTGCGGGCCGGGTCAATCGACATTCGACGACGCCACAGTGCCGCTGCCGTCAGCAGCCAGACCGCAGCCAGCGCACCGCCGCCACCCGAATCACCAGCCGAAGCGCTGCCACCATTGCCAGGCGGAGCACCGCTGCCTGGCAAGGGGGTCGCCGCACCACCAGAGCCACCGCCCGTACTGCCGCCAGGGGCCGGCGCGGGAGTCGGTGTGCTGCTGCCCTTGGCCGGGTCGGCACCATCCAGCACCGTCACCCCGCTCGCCGTGGGGTCAAGCCAGGTGCGCACGCTGGTGAGTGGCGCGTCGAGCTGGGAGAAGTTCATGTACATGCGGCCATACCAGTCCGGCTCCTTGGGCGACTCGCAGGAGGAGCCACCACCGGAGAGCTGCCCCACCAGGCGATGCTCGGCGTTCCAGATGCCGGAGCCGGACGAGCCGCCCTCGGTGACACCGCGATCCCAGCTGCGCACCAGAATATGAGTGGGCTGCAGCGCGGTACGGGGCGAGTCAGGCTCTTCGGTGTAGGCGGCGATGAAGGTCTGGTCAAAGTCCTTGCTGATGCGCTTTTCATCGCCGCTGGGATGGTGGATGCCGGTCACGCCGACCGGTGCCAGGTCGCGGCGGTCCCAGCCCGCGTAGTAGACCTTGAAGGCCGCATCCGGCACGGCCAGCAATTGCAGCAAGGTGAAGTCAGAACCGGCATCGGTGAAGCCATTCGAGGCCGCGACCAGCAGCGCGCCGGTCTGTGTCTCTGCCAGGCTGCCGTCGGCGGCACCACCACAGCGGCTGGCCTGGTAGTTCCAGTAGAAGGCCGTGGTCGGGGCCTGGGCGGCCGTGGTCACGCAGTGGTTGGCAGTGAGGAAATACGGCGTGAAATCCTGCGCGCTGTTGTTCATCAGCTGGCCCGTGCACAGCAGCGCGCCACCGATCGTGAAGCGCGCCACGCTGCGGATTTCCCGCCGCCAGTCGTCGCCGTCGGAGCACACCACGTCGATGTTGCAGCTGCCGGACTTGGGCGCGTAGGCATCCTTCGCGCCAAAGCCACGAAAGCCGTGGTTGACCGATCCCAGAGCCAAGTCCACCTGCCCACGTGCGGACTGCGGCACACGCAGTTCGATCAGCGCCTCGTCACTGCGCACCACCGGTGTCCACAGCTGGCCGCTGCCGTGATGGTCAGCGGTATAGGGGCCATGCCGGTCGCGGCCATCGGCAGCCGATACCGACAAGGACGCACCCATCGGCAAGGCGAAGCGCGTAAAGCCGAAGTTGAGCGAGGCAGCGCCCGCCGAGTGCACCACCAGACGCCACACCGCCGTGCCATCGGCCAGCTGTTGCCACTCACCCGCGCTGGCAGGCGACACCGATATTGCGACGGGCACGGCAAAGCGATAGGGCTGCGGCCCAGGCTTGAGCGCATCCGCTGCCAGTACCGCCGCCACGTCGACGGCCGGCATCTCGATGCGCGGCGCGGCCTGTGCACTCAGGCTGCAAGCCAGCAACAGCAAGGCCAGACCCTGGCGCTGGAAATGGCGGATGGACATGGGCACTCCTTCTATGGGGATGGTGGAACCGGCAACCCGTCGCCACCCCTGTTCAACGATGCAGGACTGTAGCGGAGTACAGCCGCACCACTCAGCCCAACTTGGCCAGCACCGCCTCGAGCGTCGCCGGGATCATCTCCGCCGCAGCCCCCTTGCGGTGCTTGTACTCGAACTGCTGCGTGGCGAGCCCCTTGTCGCCGATGACGACGCGGTGCGGGATGCCGATCAGATCGGCATCCGCGAACATCGAGCCGGGGCGCTGGCCGCGATCATCGAGTGCGACCTCGATGCCGGCGGCGGCGAGATCGGCATAGAGCTTCTCGCTCGCCTCTTTCACGGCTGCGGATTTGTCCGCGCCGATCGGACAGATCAGCACCCGCCAGGGCGCGATGGCATCTGGCCAGACGATGCCGTTGGCGTCATGGCTCTGCTCGATCACCGCAGCGGCGAGGCGCGACACGCCGATGCCGTAGCAGCCCATTTCTGGCGTCACAGCCTGCTGGGATTCGTTGAGCACCGTGAAGCCCATCGCCTTGGTGTACTTCTGGCCGAGCTGGAAAATGTGGCCGCCCTCGATACCGCGATAGAACTTGATGGTGCCGATGCCATCGGGGCTGGCGTCACCTTCCGCGATCATGCGCAGGTCGCAGGCCTCGGTAAAAGCGCAGTCGCGCTGCCAGTTGGCACCGGTGTAGTGCTGGTCGTTCTCGTTGGCACCGCAGACGAAGTCCGCGAGCTGTGCAGCCGCGTGGTCCGCGATCAGCAGTATGTCTGCAGGTGCGCCGACCGGGCCGAGATAGCCGACCTCGGCGCCGAACACACGCTGCACTTCGGCAGGCTCGGCCATGATCAAGGGGCTGGCGATTTTCGGATGCTTCGCGGCCTTGATCTCGTTCAATTGGTGATCGCCGCGCAGTGCAATGGCCACCAGGCCACCACCCTCAGCTTTCACCACCAGCAATTTCACCTTGGCATCGAGCGGCACCTTGAGAAAGTTCGACACCTGCTCGCAGGTCTTCTTGCCGGGTGTTGCCACCTTGCTGAGTGCGGCCGTGGGCTGTGACCGCTCGCCGACGGCGTGCGTCACTGCCGCCTCGACGTTGGCGGCATAGCTGCCGCCCTCGGCCACGGCGAGCAGGTCTTCGCCCGCACCGGCGAGCACATGGAACTCCTCGCTCTTCGCCCCGCCGATGTTGCCGCTGTCGGCGGTGACGGCGCGGAAATCCACGCCCAGCCTGATGAAGATGCGCACGTAGGCGGCGCGCATGTTCTGGTATTCGGCTTCCAGCGACTCGGCATCCATGTGAAAGCTGTAGGCATCCTTCATCAAAAACTCGCGCGCGCGCATGATGCCGAAGCGCGGGCGGCGTTCGTCGCGGAACTTGGTCTGAATCTGGTAGATGTTGAAGGGCAGCTGCTTGTAGCTGCGCACGTCCTGCCGCACGGTGTGGACGATCACCTCCTCGTGCGTCGGCCCGTAGCAGAACTCGGCACCGTGGCGGTCCTTGAGCCGCAGCATTTCCTCGCCCATGGTCTCCCATCGGCCCGACTCCTGCCACAGCTCGGCAGGCTGTATCGAGGGCATGAAGCACTCGACCGCCCCGGCCGCGTTCATCTCCTCGCGCACGATGTTTTCGATTTTCGCCAGCACCCGCTTGCCGATCGGCATCCAGGTATAGAGGCCGGCACCGAGCTTTCTGATGTAGCCCGCGCGTTGCATCAGCTGGTGCGAGATCACCTGCGCATCGGCAGGGGTTTCCTTAGTGGTGGCGATGGGGAAGCGGGACAGGCGCATCGGGCAGGCTCGGGTAAGGATTGGCGGCGGAGCGGGATTGTAGCGATGGCATTGCTTTGCAAGGCTTGTCATGCGGACAAAACTTTTAGGGCCCGGTCTGGCAGGAAAAGGACCTGGGCATGTCATCTTTGGCCGCTGCGATCAAGCGACGATGAACGCCTAGCAGGAAGCAGACTTGGCTCTACACTGCACCATCACCTCAAGCCCCCAGACTTGGAGAACCCCGTGCCTCAGCCAGTAGACCTCGAAATCACACTCGCTGCGATGGAAACCCGGCTGGCGCATATCCGACACGACCTGCTCTCACCGCTGAATGCGATTCTCGGTTTTGCGCAGGTCATGAAGCTCGACCCGGCACCGAAATCAGTCCTGCAGCAGGACGCCATTGCACAGATTCTCAAATGCGGCTGGCAGCTTCTGAACATGATCAACACCATTTCCATCAACCCGGCACCGACGGTTGGCGACCCGCCGGTTACCTGAGCCTCAGGCAGTCACCGGCAGGCCAGCCAGGATTGTCATCAGCTCGTTGTGCCGCAAGGGCTTGACCATGTGATGGTCAAAACCGGCCTCCTCGGCACGCTGCTTGTCGGCAGCCTGGCCCCAGCCGGTGACCGCGATCAGCATGATTGCCTTGCCCCAGACCTGCTGCCGCAGCTGGCTGGCGACCTCGTAGCCGTTCAATCGGGGCAGGCCAATATCGAGCAGGATCACTTCTGGCCTGAAGCTCTCTGCCAGTGCCAGCGCCTCGATGCCGTCATGCGCCATCTGCACGGTCTGGCCGTGGAGTTGCAACAGCATCGAGAGCGACTGTGCCGAGGCAAGGTTGTCATCCACCACCAGAATGCGCCGCCGGCACAGTTCCGCTACTGGCTCTGGTGCACTGGCAACCACTGGCGGCGGCAGTCGCTTTGCTGCTGCGGCCAATACCGGCAGGCGGACGATGAACTCCGACCCTTGCCCCAGGCCGGCACTGTGTACCTCGACGCTGCCGCCGTGCATCTCGGCCAGCTGCTTGACCAGGCTCAAGCCAATGCCGAGGCCGGATTGTCCGCGCTCCAGCGAGGCATCGACCTGCGCGAACAGCTCGAATACCCGCGTGAGCTGTTCGGCGGCAATACCGATACCTGAGTCCCGCACGCGGATCAGCACCTCCTGTCCACGGGTTTCGACCGTCAGGTGCACCTTACCCCCATTGGGCGTGAACTTGCCGGCATTGGTGAGCAGGTTGTCGATGACCTGGGCCAGCCGGGTGGCATCGCCATCCACAGTGATCGCCTCTGAGGGCAGGCTAAGGGTCAAGGCCAGCTGCTTGGCTGCAAAGGCCGGACGCACCGCTTCGACGGCTTGGCTGACCACCGGTGCCAATGCCAGCTGACACTTGCGCAGCTCGATCTTGTTTTGGCTGATACGGCTGATATCGAGCAGGTCATCCACCAGCCGCACCATCTGACCGAGCTGGTGATCCATCATCCGCACGGCCGCCTGTCTGGCCTCGGCACTGACCGTGTCCTGCAGGAGAATCTGCACGGCGTTGCTGATCGGTGCCAGGGGATTGCGCAGCTCGTGGGCGAGCAGGGCGAGGAACTCGGTCTTGCGCTGGTCCGCTTGCTTCAGCGTGTGCTCGACTTCACGCTGGCGGGTGATATCGGTATTGGTGCCGAAAAACCGCAGCAGCTTGCCGTTGGCATCGCGGATGGCCACCATGCGCGACAGGAACCAGCGGTACTCGCCGTCCTTGCCGCGCAGGGGAAACGTGTCTTCCCAGTCGATTCCCTCGCTGAGGTGCTTTTCAAACTTTGCCGCGACCGCCACGACATGGGCGGGATGGTGTACCGCCTTCCAGCCCTCGCCTAGATTGTCTTCGAGGGTAGTGCCGGTGTATTCGAGCCAGCCACGATTGAACCAATCGACATAGCCCTCGGCGTCGACCATCCAGGCCAGTTGCGGAATGTGGTCGGCAATGGCGCGGAAGCGGGATTCGCTTTCCTGTATCAGGGTTTCGGCACGATACAGCTCGCTGATGTCGTCGAATGAGGTAATCGCACCGGTGATGTCGCCGTATTCGTTGCGCAAGGCCGAAAAATTGACGATGACCGGAATCCGCGTGCCGTCGGGCCGCTCGCTGAACACCGTGATGTTGTTCGCCGCGACGCCAGTGCGCATCACTTCCACCATCGGCGACTGCTCGTGAGGCAGGTAGCTGCCATCGGGGAGGTACAGCCGCATAGAGCCGCAGTAGCGCACGTTGGCATCGCCAGGCGTGGGCTGGCGCAACCACAGCTCTGCGGCGCGGCGGTTATAGCTTTGCACGATGCCGTCGAGGTCACAGACGAACACCCCGACCGGCACCGAATCGAACAGCGCCTGATAACGCAGCTCGCTCTCGGTGAGCGCAAGCTCGGTGCGCTTGCGCACCATGATTTCCTCATGCACGCGCCGGTTGGCTTCTTCGGCAGCGTCGATAACTGCCTCCTGGCCCCGGGCGCCCAGCGTCGCCTCGTTCATTGCTGGCGTGGTGGCGGGCTGCTGCACGCTTTCGGTGATCTGCACAATGACCGCTGCCGGCAGACCATCGTCCAGCAGGGGCCACATCAGAAATGACCAGAACATCGGATGCGGCCCCGAGCGCAGTTGCTGGTCGTGGCGCAGACCGCTGCCACTCCGAGCCACCTGCTCGAGCAGGCCCCGGCACTGCGGCTGGTCGGGCAGCAGGGCGCAGAATGACTTGCCGAGCAGGGCCTGCAACGGCTGATCCAGCAAACGGCAAAACGCCGGATTGGCGTAGCGCAGGATATGACTACCGACCTCGATCACCGCCATTGGCAGCGGTGCCTGGGCCGTCATGGCGAGGCCGAGGCTGGTCAGATTCGACGGGCTATCTGGTTTGGCGGGCATTTTTTGGATTCGCTGCGCTCACTCTGTCGTCGCGTGCGATTCGCAGGGTGAGCGTCATCACGCAATCAAGCTGATTCATCCAGCGGCTTGAAGACGAACAATACCGAAGTTTCGCAGCGGCGGCGCATTCAGCTTGGATGCGAGTGCCAACGATCAGCTGTCACGTTCTGGCGATGCCGGGCGCTTACTCTTGATCACCCTGGATCGAAAGTTCACTGCCATGCGTCTGCTGCCCCTTGCCACTGTTGCGATTTTTGCCCTGCTGGCCGCCTGTAGTGGCAACGGCAGCACAGGCACCGCCCCCGCAATCGCCAAGGCGCAGGCCGCCCCCGTTGGCACCTGGCTCGCGGGGGACACCCATGTACACAACGATCACTCCTCCGACGGCTCGGCGCTGCGGCAGGGCGCCGATGGGCGCGGGCCGGGCAACGTCAGCGTCGCCGACCAGATCGGCCAGGGTGTGCTGAACGGTCTCGACTGGCTGCCGCTCACCGACCATCGCACGTATGACCAGCATTACGACCCGCTGTGGGAATCCGCCGACCTCTTGCTGATCCCTGGCGAGGAGTGCAACGGCAGCCCGCACTGCAAGGCGCTCGGTGCGGTGGACTGGCTGGTACAGGATGCCGTCTACGCCGGTCGTCCTGACTGGAGCCGCATCCAGGGTTCGATCTGGGATGCGCATCTGCAAGGCGCGCTCTACGGCCACAACCACCCGGACGACGGCATCGTCGGCGACGACGGCATCACGCCCAACGAGAATGCCAATGCCGTCGGCTATGACCTGGTGGAAACCTGGAACAAGGGCAGTGGCATCGCCACCGAGCTGCGCTTTGCAGAGTCGCAGTGGAACTTAGGCTTCCGCTTCGCCGGTGTCGGCGGTGGCGACAATCACTTCCGCGAGCTTTGGCAGGTCGCGGGCGTGGGCCTGCCGGCGACGCAGGTGTTTGCGCGGGACTTGAGCGAGCGCAGCATCCTGCAGGCGATGCAGGGCAATCGCGTCACCATCACCAACCGGCTCGATGGCGTGACACCCACCGCGAAGCTCGAAGCCGACATGGATGGGGATGGCGTCTTCGAGTCACTCGGCGGCGACGAGGTGGTGGTACCCGCCGGCACCGTCGGCAAGCTGCGCGTCACCGTGACCACGGCGAGCGGCAACACCATCAACGTCTGGAAGAACCCCGGCAAGTTCGCGCCCGGCGCGGTGCCGTTCAAGACCTTCACCGGCACCATGCCGACCGCGACGCAGCTCTACGACATCACGACCGACGACAACGACGCTTGGTACTACGTGGAGGTGATCGGCGTCGGTGAAACCGATTCGGTCAACACCGGCATCCGCGACAACCCCCAGGGCGTGACCCAGCAGATCGTCACCGGCATCGCCAACCAGCGTCGCGCGATCACAGCGCCCATCTTCATCGGGCCACGGCTCGCGGTGCCGAACCCCGCCATCCCCCTGCCGGCCGACATCGGCGCGACCGACAACGCCACCTTGATGATTGGCGGTGTCGGCAGCTTTGCGGGCTTTCCCGATGTCGCCGTCGGTGCCGAGCATGTCCATCACGTCGTCGCCGAGCGGCATGAGCCGGGCGCGACCAGGGTGGTCTACCGCCGCCTCGCTGACGATGGCAGGCAGGCGACCGAGATTGACCTCGCCCCGGCCAGCAAGAGCGCGCGTTTCCCCAAGCTGGTGGCGCGCGGCATGGATGTGTTCGTGGTGTGGCAGGACGAGCGTGCCGGCCAAGTGCCGCGCCGCCCGGCGATCTACCTGCGCAGCTCCAGCGATGGCGGCCTGACCTGGGCGGACGAGCAGCTGATACGCGGCCTCGCGGGCCGCGCCGAGCATCCCGCACTCGTACTCACGCCAGCAGGCCAGCCGGTGGTGGTTTGGCAGGAAATCCGTGCGGCGCAGCCGTTCGATGTGTTCGCACAGGTCGTCGGCGTCGATGCCGAGCCCGTCAACGTTTCGCGCATCGGCAAGAGCTTCAACGCGGCCGATCCCAGCGATACCCGCAGCGCGCTCTACCCGGCCTCGCTGTGGCCCACCGTTGCGGTACGCGCCGATGGCCTGATGGCGGTTGGCTACCAGGACAACCGTGACGATCTCGATCCGGGCTGGACCGGTCAGGTGCTCGTCGGCGACGGCACCGAGGTGGATCACTGGAAAGTGCGCGTGCAGGTTCGCAAACCCGGCGAAGCCAGCTGGGGCGCATTCGTGCAGATGGGCAAGGATGGCGACGCCAATCGCCACCCCAGCCTCGCCTTCTCACCCGATGGCGCACTGGTGGCGGTGTGGGATGGCATGCTGGCCAACCCCAGCGGCCAGAGTCGCACCGTGCGTTATGCGATCTCCACCGATGCCGGTGCGACGTTTGCCAATGCCGCCGATCCCGCTGGCATCGCGATCGACCCCAACACCGCCGATAGCCAGCACCCGCGGTTGGGGAATGATGCCGATGGCCGCGTGCGCGCAGTGTGGTTCGATAACCGCGCCGCCGACTGGCGCTGGCGTACGATGACGGCCGTACTCGCTGCCGACCACAGTTGGGGCACCGCGACGATGCTGATGGCGAAAGGCCTCAATGGCTGGCCTGCCACGGCGGGTGGAGCAATCGTCATGGCCAGCACCCGCAATGCCCTGCGCATGCAGCGCGATGCAACGCAGCAGATTTTCCTGTTGCCGGCGAAGACGGCAACAGCGCCGATGCCATCAAAGCCGCCCGCCTCACCTATGCCACCTGCTGTCATTGCGCCGGCAACACCCGGCACAGCAACACCTGCTAACAGTAGCGGCCGTTTTGGCGGCGGTGCCTTCGGGCTAGCCCTGCTGCTGGTGCTGGCTCTGGCCGCCAGGCCGAGACGACAGCAAGCCTGGATTCAGATTTGATTCAGATCACAGTCATAATTTGCCATTCGACCCCAACCGTCTGGGGTGTCTAAAGAGTCTCTCGGAGGCTGGTCATGAATGGTTCTGTCGCTTCGCTCACTGCGGTTCTGCCGCTGGCGGCTGCGCTGTTGTTTCCGATTGCCGGCCAGGCAGGCCAATATGGTCGTGAGCACTATCAGGCCCACCAGGATTACGCTCAGGTGATCTCCGCAAGGCCCATCCTGCGTGAGGTGCGTATCCGCGAGCCACGTCAGGAGTGCTACGACGAGCGCGTGGTGTACCGGGATGAATACCAGAGTCGCCATGACCGTGATGGCAGCCGTGCCGAGCGCACACTCGGCACCGTCATCGGCGGCGTCATCGGCGGGGCCATCGGCCATCAGATCGGTGACGGCTCCGGCCGCAAGATCGCCACCGCCATCGGCGCGGTGATCGGCGCGGACGTGGGCCGCAACGCGGTGCGCGATACGCAGCGCAATGCCTATCGTGGCGATGACCGTGGCTACCGTGAAAGCGTGGCCTACGAACCACGCTGCCACACGGTCGAGAGTGCGCGCTACGAGCAGCGTATCGAGGGCTATGACGTGACCTACCGCTACAACGGCCAGGACTACACCACGCAGATGCCCTACGACCCGGGCAGCCGCCTGCCGGTGCAGGTGGATGTCTCACCGCTGCGCTATTGACGCGCTGAGGATGATGTCGTGAAACAGGCACTGCTCGCATCAGCTCTGCTCGCCACCACCACCACAGTATCGCTGGCGGCCGGCCTGGGGCTGCCGCAGCCGCCGCGCCTGGGTCAACCGGTACCGGATCACTTTGCAGTACCCGGCAACAATGCGCTGCCTAGCCTGCGCAGTGCGCAAGATGCCGCGCGCGAAGCGCAGCAACTCAATGGTGGTGGCCGGGTGCTCTCGGTCGATTCCGCCACGGGTGGCTGGCGGGTGAAGCTCTTGAAAGACGGCAACGTGCGCATGGTGTTCGTACCCGATTAAGGTTCGGCGCGCAGGCTTCTGTTCAGCAACAAACCCCTCCACAAACCGGAAAGAGGAAAAACCATGCGAGTACTGGTCGTTGAAGACGATAACGCCCTGCGCGAGCAGATCTGCGAAGCCCTGCGCGGCGAAGGCTATGTTGCCGAGGCCGCCGCCGATGGCGAGCAAGGCTTGTACATGGCGCAGGAATATCCGATTGATCTCGCCATCGTCGATCTGGGCCTGCCCAAGCTCACCGGCATTGATCTCATCAAGCGCCTGCGCAAGGGTACCGGCAGCTCGACCGGTCCGCGCAGCGTGCCGGTGCTGATTCTGACTGCTCGAGATGGCTGGCAGAACAAGGTTGAAGGTCTCGAGGCTGGTGCCGACGACTATCTCGTCAAGCCGTTCCAGACCCCTGAGTTGCTTGCCCGCGCACGTGCGCTGCTGCGTCGTGCAGGTGGTTGGGCCTCGGCCAAGCTGGTTTCAGGCGAGATCGAACTCGACACCACCGCCAAGTCGCTAAAGGTCGGCGAGCGTGGCGTCGATCTCACCAGCTATGAGTATCGCGTGCTGGAATACCTCCTCACCAACGCCGGCAAGGTCATCAGCAAATCCGAGCTTTCCGAGCATCTCTACGCGGAGGAGGACGAGCGTGACAGCAATGTCATCGAGGTGTTCATCCGCCGCCTGCGTTTGAAGATCGACCCGGAGGCAACACTCAATCCCATCACCACGCTGCGTGGTTCGGGATACCGTTGGGATCTACCACGCCCGCAAGCTGCGACTGCCTGATCTAAAGGCGCGGTGTTCTCGTTACGCACGAGGTTATTGCTGGCGACTTCACTGACGCTGGCAATTTTTCTCGTACTCGGCGGCTTGAGCCTCAATCGCGCCTTCGAGGCAAGTGCAAGGCAGGCCCAGCTGGAGCGGATGCAGGCCATCAGCTATGCCTTGCTCGGTGGCGCGGAGCCGAACGAATACGGCGAGCTGTCGTTTGCCAATGAAAAGCTGCCGGACACCCGCTTGCAACAGCCGCAGTCGGGATTGGAAGCTGCCCTGTTCGGCGAATTGGCACTGCTCTGGGGCAGTGCCAGCTTGGGCGATGACATTCCAACCCCGGCCAGCCAGCCGGTGGGTGAATGGCGATTCGAGAAGGTAGGCAGTCGCTTTCTGTTGCTGTTCGGCATCAGCTATGCCGCCGACGCGGATCGGCCGCGCCACTACACGCTGATGTTGGCGGAGACCAGCGCACTCTACGAATCACAGATCGCCGCCTATCGCCGTACCCTGTTTATCTGGCTTGGCGGCGGTGCGGCGGTGCTGCTTCTGTTGCAGGGTGCGGTGATGCGCTGGAGCCTGCGTCCACTGCGGCATCTGGTACGCGAACTGGGCGAGATCGAAGGTGGCGAACGCGAGCGCATCGAAGGCCATTACCCGGTCGAGCTAAGGCCACTCACCGACGGCCTCAATGCCATGATCGTCAACGAGCGCAGCCAGCAATCACGCTATCGCAATGCCCTGCAGGATCTGGCCCACTCGCTGAAAACCCCGCTCGCGGTGCTGCATGGCATCGCTGAGCGTGAACAGACGGGTGAGCAGCAGAAGCTGCTCGGCGACCAAGTGGCGCGCATGGGGCATATCGTGCAGCACCAGCTCAAGCGCGCCGCCACGGTCGGCACCCGCGTGCTGGCCGAACCGACAACCCTGCGGCCGCTGGTCGAGAAGATCAGCGGCGCTCTGGTGAAGGTCTACCAGTCACGGCGCATCACCTTCGAAATCGACATCGCTCTCGACCTCAAGCTGCGCGCCGATGCGGGTGACCTCTACGAGATGGTCGGGAATCTTCTGGATAATGCCTGCAAGTACGGCGACAGCCGCGTGCGCATCCACGCCAGCCGCGATCGCTGGCAGGTGACGCTGATCGTGGAAGACGACGGCCCCGGCTTCCCCGCCGAAGCCGCGCACCTGTTGGAGCGTGGCATTCGCGCCGATACCCGGCACGAGGGACAGGGCTTAGGACTAGGCGCGGTGAAAGACATCGTCGATGCCTACCAGGGCCACCTCAAGATCGAGCAGAGCGAGCTGGGCGGCGGCAAGGTGGTGGTGCGGTTCTCGGCTTAGGGAGCCACTTTCTTCCACTGCCATTCTTCGCGCACGGTCTTGCCGTTCTGCGGGCCTTCGATGCGCGCATGCAGCAGGCCTGCTGCATCCAGCCAGTACTCGATGACCTGTGGAAAATCGTGGGCCTTATTCTCGAAGCGCACCCGCTGGGCACCCTGTTCGGTCATGCGGAATGGCGTCGGTGGGGCCGACATCGGCGAACCGTAAAAGGTGCTGCCCTCCTTGCTGCCAGCAATGCGCAGAAACTCGAAAGCCACCATCCGCCCATCCTTGAAATCACGATGTATCCCCAGCAAGGCGCCGCCTTTGGGCGAACTCCAGCGCTCCTCGCTTTCGATGCCGTCCTTGCTACCCGACCATTGTCCTTCGAGCCAGGACAGACGGCTCACGGCAGGATCATCCGCCGCATTTGCGAAGGCTGAAAAAGTGGACAGCAGTGCGCAGACAAGCGCAGTGGTAATGCGTTTCATGTGGACTCCTCAGCAGCGAAACAGCGCGGCACGGTAGTGCTTCAGCTCCGCCACCGATTCGCGCACATCGTCGAGCGCCTGGTGGCTGCCGTCCTTCTTGAGCTTGCGCAGGGTGTCCGGTGCCCAGCGTGCAGCCAGCTCCTTCACCGTCGAGACATCGAGGTTGCGGTAGTGGAAAAAGCGTTCCAGATCCGGCATCCAGCGGGCGAGAAAGCGGCGATCCTGGCAGATCGAATTGCCGCAGATCGGTGAAGCACGTGCGGGCAGCCATTGCCGCAGAAAGTCGATGGTGGCGCGGGAGACATCGGCCTCCAGCAGGGTCGAATCCTTCACCCGCTGCACGAGGCCGGACTTGCCATGCGTGCGCTGGTTCCAGGCATCCATCATCGCCAGCACGGCATCACTCTGGTGCACAGCCATCACCGGGCCTTCGGCCAAGAGGTTCAGATCCTTGTCCGTGACCAGGGTGGCGATCTCGATGATGCGATCCTGCTGGGGATCGAGGCCGGTCATTTCGAGGTCGATCCAGACCAGATTCTGGGCGCTATAAGCCATTGGATTTTCACTGACAAGGGAGTCGTCAAAGGTTAGCAGCCGGGCCAGGCCTGCGTGCTAGCCTGCTGCCAATTCCACCTCTTTGAAGCCACCCATGCGCCGCGACGGACACGTCCTCAATACCATCGGCAACACGCCGCTGGTCGAACTCAAGAATCTCGATACCGGCCCCTGCCGCCTGTTCGTCAAGCTCGAAAACCAGAACCCTACAGGCTCGATCAAGGATCGCATCGGCCTGTCGATGGTCGAGGCCGCCGAACGTGAAGACAAGATAAAGCCCGGCGGCACGCTGATCGAAGCCACCGCTGGCAACACCGGCTTAGGACTGGCGCTCGTCGCCGCGCAGAAAGGCTACAAGCTGATTCTCGTCATTCCCGACAAGATGGCGCAGGAAAAAATCCTGCACCTGCGCGCGCTTGGTGCCGATTGCCGCATTACCCGCAGCGATGTCGGCAAGGGCCATCCGGAGTATTACCAGGACATCGCCGAACGCCTTGCCAGCGAGACGCCGAACAGTTTTTACGTCAACCAGTTCGCCAACCCGGCCAACCCCTTTGCACACGAGGCGACGACCGGCCCCGAGATCTGGGCGCAATGCGAACACATGCTCGATGCGGTCGTCGTCGGTGTCGGCAGCGGCGGCACACTGACGGGCCTGGGCCGCTACTTCGAGCGGGTCGCACCCCAGGTGCAGATGGTGCTGGCCGACCCCAAGGGTTCGATCCTCGAACCACTGATCGAACGCGACGAAGTGGTGGTGCCCGGCAGCTGGCTCGTGGAAGGGATCGGCGAGGATTTCATCCCGCCCAACTGCGAGCTTCGCCATGCGAAAAAAGCTTACGCGATCAGCGATGCCGAGAGTTTTTTCACGGCGCGCGAGGTGCTCTCGAAAGAGGGCATCCTGGGCGGCTCATCGACCGGCACTCTGGTCGCCGCAGCGCTGCGCTACTGCCGCGAGCAGACGGCACCGAAACGCGTCGTCACCTTCATCTGCGACAGCGGCAACAAGTATCTGAGCAAGATGTACAACGATTTCTGGATGTTCGAGCAGGGCCTGCTCGACCGCCCCAAGCAGGGCAACCTGGTCGACCTCATCGTGCGCCGCTACCAGGAGGGCAGCGTGGCCACCCTTGCGCCGCAGGAGACACTGCTGCAAGCCTATCGGCGCATGAAGTTGTTCGACGTCAGCCAGCTGCCGGTGATGGAGGGCGAGCGCGTGGTGGGCATATTGGACGAGAGCGATGTGCTGCTCAGCGTGCAGGCTGATCCCTCGCGTTTCGCGCAGCCGGTATCGAGCGCGATGTGCGCCAGCGTTGTCACCATCGCCCCGGATGCACCGATCAGCGAGCTGCTGCCGATCTTCGCCAAGGATCTCGTCGCAGTGGTGGCCGACCAGGGCCGCTTCGTCGGCCTCATCACCAAGATCGATCTCTTGAACTACCTGCGCAAGCAGCTCGGCTGATCATGCCTGCGGGAGCCTTTCACGCCACTGTCGGTGGCATCCTGCTGGCGCTGCTGCCGGGCCTTGCGGCAGCCCAGGGCGTGACTCCACAGCCACTCTGGGAGTTCGGCCTGGTCAGCGCCGTCGCCATGGTGCCGGACTATCCCGGTGCCGACCGCAACCAGTTGCGCGCCTTGCCACTGCCCTATGCGATTTACCGTGGTCGCACGTTGCGCGCCGAAGGCGGCGGTGTGCGCGGGCGCTACCGCTTCACGCCCGATACCGAACTCGACCTGAGCTTTGGCGGCGCCCTGCCCGTAGGCGCGGGCAACCCGGCGCGCAAGGGCATGCCCAATCTCGATCTGTTGCTGGAGATCGGCCCACGCCTGATGCTGACGTTTGCAAGGCCCAGAACCGATGCGGCGTGGAGCGTGGTGTTGCCCGTGCGCGCCGTGTTCTCTACCGATTTCACCGGCATCGACCTCCGCGGCTTCATCACCACACCCGAACTCGCCTATGCCGACCGCCAGCTGGCGGGTAGCGCATGGCGGGCGCGTTTCGCGGCCGGGCCCATGTTTGCGAGCGAGGGACTGAACGACTATTTCTACGAGGTCGCACCCCGGTTCGCGCTGGCTGATCGGCCGGCTTACAACAGCCGGCGCGGCTATGTCGAATCGCGGGCGACTGCCAACTTCAGCCGCGCCTTCAGTGAATCCTGGACACTCTTCACCTTTGCCCGTTTAAGCTCGCTGCACGGGGCCAGCAATGAAGACAGTCCGCTGCTGCGCGAAAAAATCAATTGGGCCGGTGGCCTAGGCCTGGCCTGGACATTCCGCCGCTCGACCGAGACAGCGGCCTCTGAGGAATAGACACATGAGCACTGACAAAGACGCCCACTTCGCCACCCGCTGCATCCATGCAGGCCAGGCACCCGACCCCACCACTGGCGCCATCATGCCGCCGGTGTCGCTCTCCTCCACCTATGTGCAGGAGTCACCGGGGGTACACAGAGGCTACGAGTACTCGCGCAGCCACAACCCGACGCGCTATGCCTACGAGCGTTGCGTGGCTGATCTCGAAGGCGGGACGAAGGGCTTTGCGTTTGCTTCCGGCCTGGCTGCCACCGCAACGCTGCTCGACACACTGGAGCCGGGCGCGCACGTCATCGCCAGCGATGATCTGTATGGCGGCAGCTATCGCCTGTTCGCCCGCGTGCGGGCGCAATCGGCGGGCCTCAAGTTCAGCTTTGTCGATCTGCGCGAGCCGAAGAATGTCGAGGCTGCGATCACCCCGCAGACCAGATTGATCTGGATTGAAACGCCCACCAATCCGATGCTCAAGCTGGCTGACCTCTCCGCCATCGGCGCGATTGCGCGCAAGCACGGCATTCCCGCCTGGGCTGACAACACCTTCGCTACGCCTTACCTGCAACGCCCGCTGGAACATGGCTTTGCGGGCGTGATGCATTCGGCCACCAAGTACATCAGCGGCCATTCGGATGTCGTCAACGGCCTGCTCATTACCGGCGGTGACGAGGCACTGACGGGACGCATCACTTTCCTGCAGAACGCCATCGGCTCGGTGCTGGGGCCGTTCGACAGCTACCTCGCCCTGCGTGGCGTGAAGACGCTGGCGCTGCGCATGCAAAGACATTGCGAGAATGCATTCGAGCTGGCGCAGTGGCTCGAAGCGCATCCCAGGATCGCGCGCGTCCACTACCCCGGCCTCGTCTCGCACCCGCAGCATGCGCTGGCAAAACAGCAAATGAAGAAGGGTTTCGGCGGCATGATCTCCATCGAGCTGAAAGGCGATCTCGATGACTCGCGCCGCTTTCTCGAGCGCACGCAACTGTTCGCGCTGGCCGAATCACTCGGCGGCGTCGAGAGCCTGATCGAACACCCCGCGATCATGACCCATGCCAGCGTGCCGGCAGAGCAGCGTGCGGCACTCGGCATCAGCGACACGCTGTGCCGGCTCTCGGTGGGCGTGGAGGATGTGGGCGACTTGCAGCGCGATCTCGCCCAAGCACTCACAGGCTAAGGCAGCGCCCGCGCCACGGCATCCAGTGCCTTGGCGTGGGCCTTGGGCTCGAACTGATCCACGGAGCGCACGGCCTTGTAGTACGACTCGATGGCGCGGCTGGCCGAAGCAGGCAGCGCCGCACCTTGCAGCCGCAGTGCATCAGCGATCACGGTCAGTGCCATCGCCCGCTGCTCGCCGGTGAGCGGCGCTTGCTGGTGGCTGGTATCGTGCGCCAGCGCCTTCAGCAGGACACGCAACTGCGCGGTGCTGGGCGTGGTCCCGGCGAGCAGCGGACTGAGGCGCGTGCGCAGCGTTGCGAGCTGCTGCCGGGCGGCGCTGCGGACGGCTTCGACACCCTCGCCCTGCGCGGCATGCAGCTTTCGCTGGCCTTCACGCCAGCTCGCCGCCTCGGCCGGTGCCAGGGCACCGAGCCAGAGTGCGATCAGGTGTTGCGGCGCATCGGCGAAGGGGATCGCACCCGGCTCGGCACCCGGCATGCGCTCTGGTTTCCAGCGTCCGGCATCCATGCGGTGATGGCAGGCAGCGCAGTCGAACTGCATCCACTCCGGCATCAGGCCGTTCATCAATCGCCCGTCCGTCAGGGCTTGCAGATGCAGCTCGGCCGCCTTGGCCTGCCCGGCGATCCAGTCGCGTGCCGGCTCATACGCCGCCTTGCGCTCAGCATAGTCGGCGTCGCGGCGGTGGTGCAGGGTTTGAATTGACGTGAAGGTATCCAGCTCGAACACCAGACGCGGATGCCCAGCCGCCATCATCGTATGAGTGATGCGGTGCTGCGCATCCCCCTGGTGACAGCTCAGGCAGAGTGCGGCTCGGGTCTCGCGCTGCCAGGTGGGCGTCATGCCCAGCGACACTTTTTCTTCGAGCGTGATGCCGGGTCGCGTATGTTCGGACAACCAGCGTTCGGCCCCACCGTGGCAGGCCTCGCAGGAAATGCCGTCGCTGGGGTGGGACTGCGGCCCGCGCAAGGCGGGGCGGACCACCTCGCTGTGGCAGGCAAGGCAGGCTGGAGCCGTCGCCGCGTCGATGCCCAGCACGGCACCCATCTTGCGGCTGGCCGCGCCATACAGGGTGCGATGCGCCTTGGCGTGGGGGTCCTGCCGTTGCCAGATGAAGTACTCGTCCTGCCGAATCGGATGTTCGCCCAAGGGTCGTGTCGCACCGTGGCAGAGGCTGCTGGCGCAGCTGGCAACGCCTTCGTGGTGGTCTTCGGCAAGGCTACTGGCCGGAGTCGCACACAGCAGCAAGCCTGCGCAAAGGCTGGACAGGGCGTGTCTGAAACGAAATTTCGAAGCTTTCACCAATCACCCCGCGCTGTCCGTAATAAAAAAGTTTGCATCCGGGTTGCCCTGAGCGTCTGCTGAACATAGTCTTGCGCTATTGCAGGATGCAAGTCGCAACGCGTGATCTAAAGAGCGACCGGGAGCGGACATGCAGCCAATGGAACCAGCCAGCGGAGTGCGCCAGTGAGTGGTCAGTACTCGATTGCCATCGTCGGCTCTGGCCCTGCGGGGCTTGCTGCGGCAGCGCGCGCGGCAGAACTGGGCATCGCCCATGTGCTGCTGGAATCCGAGGCCCATCTCTCGCACACCATCCATCGCTACCAGAAAGGCAAGCATGTGATGGCCGAGCCGGGCGCACTGCCGCTGCGCGCTTCGGTACCGTTTGCAGCGGGTCAGCGCGAGGCCATCCTCAAGGTCTGGGACGAGGGCGCCAGAAAACTCAAGGTGAACGTGCGTCACCAAGCCGAGGTGAGTGCGATCAGCGGTGCGCGCGGTGCCTTCGTGCTGAAACTCGCCAGCGGCGAGACGGTGCAGGCCGAACATGTGGTGCTCGCCATCGGCCTGCAGGGCAATCCGCGCAAGCTGGGTTGCGAGGGCGAGGACTGCGGGCTGGTGCAGTACCAGCTCGACGACCCGGGCGAGTACCAGAAGGAAACCATCGTCGTCGTCGGTGCCGGTGATGCCGCCATCGAGAACGTGCTGGCGCTCAGCACCAACAACCAAGTCACCATCGTCAACCGCCGCGACGACTTCGACCGTGCCCGCGAGGGCAACCGCGAGGCGATCCTCAAGGCCATCGAGCAGGGTCGCGTGCGGGTGGTCTACAACGCAGGCGTTTCGGGCGTGGCGATGAGTGCCGCAACACGTGGCGTCATCACCCTGGCGACGCCGCAGGGTGCCGCACCCATCGACTGCAACCGCATCATCGCGCGGCTCGGCGCCACGCCGCCGCGCGCTTTCGTGGAGTCCTGCGGCATTGTCTTCCCCAGCAAGGATCCCAATGCCGTGCCGGCGGTCAGCGACCGCTACGAGAGCAATGTCACCGGGCTGTATGTGATCGGCGCGCTGGCAGGCTTCCCGCTGATCAAGCAGGCGATGAACCAGGGCTGGGAGGTGGTGGAGTTCATCGCCGGGCGCAACCCGGAACCTGCCGATGCGCCGCTGCTGGCGAAGAAGTTCGCCAGCCTGCCAGGCTTCACCACCGTGCCTGCCGCCATCGCCCGCATCCAGCAAGAGGTGCCGGTGCTCAGCCCGCTGACGCCCTTGCAGTTGCGTGAGTTTCTGCTCGACTCCGAGCTGCGCACGCCTGCCTCCGGCAAGGTGATTTTTAGCCGCAACGACTACAGCGACAGCTTCTATTCCATCCTCGAAGGCAGCGTCTTCATCGCAGTGAACCCGGACGATGTCTCGGAGCTGATCCCGCTCGGCGCGGGCCAGTTCTTCGGCGAGATGAGCCTTATCTCCGGCCGCCGCCGCAGCGCCACCGTGCTGGCCGGCGAGGGCTGTGTGCTGATCGAGACGCCGCGCCGCTCGATGAACAAGCTGATCGCCAGTGTCGCCGCCGTGAAGCGCGTGCTGGACGAGACCTTCCTGACCCGCGCCATCCAGTCGAAGATCGCACCCGGCCTCACCGCCGAAGAGCTGCAGGGCGTGGTCGCCAAGGCGACCGTCGAGCGCTTCAAGGCCGGCGAGACCCTGTTCAACGCCGGCGATGTGGGCGATGGCCTGCATTTGATCCGCAAGGGTTCGGTGACGGTGGCACAAATGGTCGCCGACAAGGAAACCGTGCTCGCCTACGTGCCCGCCGGCCAGTACGTGGGCGAGATGGCGCTGCTTACGGGAGCAACGCGCAGCGCCACGGTGCGGGCGGCGGTGGCGACCGAAACCATCAAGCTGGAAACCGAGAGTTTCCGCAGCCTGCTGGCGCAGCATCCCAGCCTGCGCGAACAGCTGGGGACGACCTTCAAGGCGCGCGCTGCGGCCAATGCCAACACGCCACTGGGCGGTGGGCAGCAGCAGGGCATCGTGCAGTTCCTCATGCAGCAGGGCCTGGGCGAGGCCACCGACGCGCTCTTGATCGACGAGACCCTGTGCGTCGGCTGCGACCACTGCGAAAAAGCCTGCGCCGACACCCACGGCGGCATCTCCCGGCTCGACCGCGAGGCGGGCGCCAGCTTCGCGGAGCTGCATGTACCGACCAGCTGCCGCCACTGCGAGCATCCGCACTGCATGAAGGACTGCCCGCCGGATGCGATCCGCCGCGCGCCCAATGGCGAGGTGTTCATCACCGACGCCTGCATCGGCTGCGGCAACTGCGAAAAGAACTGCCCGTATGGCGTCATCCAGATGGGCAGCACCAGCGACAAGCAGCCCAGCCTGATGAGCTGGCTGCTGTTCGGCGGCACCGAGCCAGGCACCCGCCCGCAAAAGGCCGACAAGCCCAAGACCAGTAGCCCGAAAGTGGCGGTGAAGTGCGACATGTGCAAGGACTTGTCGGGCGGCCCCGCCTGCGTGCGCGCCTGCCCCACGGGTGCGGCCATCCGGGTGTCGCCAGAGCAATTCATCCAGCTCACCCAGAGCAGCGGCTAGCGCGAAGCACCATGAGCCAGCCCAAAGCCAGCCGATCAACAAAAACCGAACGCGACAGCGTCCACACCGGCTTCCTGCGCCATCGCGGTCTTTTGTGGGCCAAGATCGTCCTGCTGCTGTGCGCGCTTGCCATCGCGGGCTATGTCTGGCACACGCCGCTCGATGCGCCCAATGGCGGCACCTGGCTGGGCTACACGCTGGGCGGCGTCTCGGCCGCATTGGTGCTGTGGCTGACCCTGCTCGGCGTGCGCAAGCGGCGCTATCGCTCCAGCCTCGGTACGGTCAAGGGCTGGACCTCCGCGCATGTCTATCTCGGCCTGTCGCTGATCGTTATCGCCACTCTGCATTCAGGTTTCCAGTTCGGCCTCAACATCCACACGCTCGGCTATGTGCTGATGCTGCTGGTGATCGCCTCCGGTCTCTATGGTCTTGTCGTCTACTCGCGGCTGCCGCAGGAGATCGCGCAAGTACGTGCGGGCTCCACGCGTGAGGCCTGGATCGAAGAGCTGCTTGATCTCAGCGACCAAGCCCTGAAACTGGCCGAGCCGCTGGGCGAGGATCTGCACCGCAAGGTGGTGCGCTCCCTTGACAAGGCCTCCATCGGCGGCGGGCTGCGCCGCCAGCTCTACGGCCAGCCCGAGTCGCGTCGCAGTGCGGAGGATTTCCGTCAGAGCATCGAGCAGCGCATCGAGTTTCTGCGCAATAAAATCAACAGGCCCTTCGATGCCAGTGTCACCCGCCAGAACACCGTGATGTTCATGGCCAACCAGCTGGGCGGAGCGGGTAAAAGCGATGAGGAATTGCAGCGTGTCCAGCAATTGCTCGACGTGATGGGGCGGCGCAAGGCACTGGTGGCGCGCATCAACCGCGACATCGCCCTGCACGCGCGCTTGCAGGTGTGGCTGCTGGTGCATGTGCCGCTGACTTTTGCGCTGATCGCGGCCCTCATCGCGCATGTCGTGTCCGTCTTCTTTTACTGGTAGGCGCGCCATGAAAGTCCTCCTGCGCCGCATCGAGTCGCCCAATGCACCAGTCACCGAACAGGTGCTGGATGTCACCACGCTGCGCATCGGGCGCGGCAGCGACCAGGACGTGGTGCTGGGCGATCTGCGCCTCGCCATGGCCCATGCCGAGATCGCCCTACACAAGGGCCTGATGGGTCTAGCACCCCACTTGCAGGCCAGGAGCCGTCTGGGGGTGAAAGTCAACGGCACACCGCAGCAGAGCGACACGCTCAAGGCCGGCGATGTGATCGACCTCGGGCGCTACACACTCACCGTCGGCAAGGCCAGTGCCGGACACGATCTGGTTCTGACGCTGCAAGAAAGCCAGCCCGCGCACGAAGCACGCAATGAGCGCAAGGCCGCGTTCAAGACCACGCTCGCCGACACCGGCTGGTCGCGGCGGCGGCTGTCCTGGCTGCTGTTTGCCGTCGTGATCGCGGTCGCACTCGCCTGGCCGCTGCTGCGCTATTTCGGGCAAGTGGCAGCACCGGAGGTTGCAGAGCGCAGTACGGTGCCCGAGCGCGCGCTGAAGGCGGACATCCTCTGGAACTCCGGTCCGCTCTCCAATGCCCACCAGATGCTCAGCGCCGACTGCGGCCTCTGCCACCAGCAGCCCTTCCTGCGCGTGCAGGACGCAAGCTGCAAGGGCTGCCATGCCGGCCTCGGCGACCATGCGCTGACGCCTGCGGTTGCCAGCCAGCATCCCTTCTCCGAGCAGCGCTGCACCGATTGCCACCGTGAGCACAACGGCCCGCATGGCTTGATCCCCACCGCGAATGCCGCCTGCACGGTCTGCCATGCCGACCCGGCGGCACTGCCCGGCAAGCCCGGTTTGCCGACGGCGGATTTCAGCAGCGCTCACCCGGAGTTTCTGCTCAAGCTCACGCGCAAGACACCGGCAGGTGCGAAGCAGCCGTTCTTGTGGATCGACGCACGGCAGGGCACGCCAGAGGCCAGGCGCGAAGACACCGGCCTGAAGTTTCCCCACGACCTCCACCTGCTGAAAAAAGGCATCGACGCACCCGAAGGCAAGCGCGTGCTCGAATGCGCCAGTTGCCACACACCCACCGCAGATCGCGCCAGCTTCCTGCCGGTGACGATGGAAAGCCATTGCGCCGACTGCCATCGCCTCGACTTCGACCCGCAATACCCGGATCGTCTGCTGCCGCATGGCGAGCCGGCTGCCGTGGTGCAGTCGGTGCGCGACCACTTTGCGCGCTTGGCGCTGGCCGGTGGCGTGATGACGACGGGCGCACCGACCGAGGTCGGAGAACGCCGCCGACCCGGCGAAACGCTGTCCCCCGCCAGAGCCAAGGCCGCCCTCGCCTGGGCCGATGCCGAGGCGCAGAAAACACTGACCGATGTGTTCGAGAAGCGTAGTTGTTTCCTCTGCCATGCAGTGACGACCATTGCCGGCGAGCCGAGCCGCTGGCAGATCACACCGGTCGCGCCAACCACGCAGCCTGCCTTTCGCACGCTGGTGTTCCCGCATGGCGCGCACCAGACCGAGTCCTGCACGAGCTGCCATGCCAGCACCGATTCCAAGCACTCCGAAGACGTGCTGCTGCCCGGCATCGGCCAGTGCCGCGACTGCCACGGCGATACCGGCGTGATGACCGAAACGGCATCGCCCTGCCAGTCCTGCCACGTCTATCACCTTGAGGCCAGCGCGAACCTCACCGTCCCGAGGCCTGCGGCTCAGGACGTGCCGTGAGCCACTGGCTGCGCCCTGTTCTGCCGGCTTTCGCGTTTGCCGCGTTGCAGGGTTGTGGCGGTGGCGGCATCGGGGCCAGCACTTGTACCGGCAGCTGTGGCGATGTCGCGTCGCCGCGCCTCGAAGCGGGCGACGTGCAGCAGGTGATCGCGCAAGGTGTCGCCGAGGCACAGGCGCGCAGTGCCAGGGCCACGGTCGCGGTGGTGGATCGTGTCGGCAATGTGCTCGGCGTGTTCCGCATGAGCGGCTCGGATACCAGCATCACCATCAACTCCGGTCGCGGCGTCAGCGGCGGGCTGGAAGGCATCAGCGTCATCCCGGATTCGCTCGCCGCAATCAGCAAGGCGATCACGGCCGCATATATCTCCACCGAGGGCAATGCATTCAGCACCCGCACGGCGAGCCAGATCGTGCAGCAGTTCTTCAACCCCGGCGAGTTCCGGCAGCCTGGCGGGCCGCTGTTCGGCGTGCAGTTTTCTTCGCTGGCCTGTTCGGATCTGGTGCAGCGCCTCGCCGCCACCCGCCCTGGCGTTGGGCCGCAGCGCAGCCCCCTAGGCCTGTCTGCCGACCCCGGTGGTTTCCCGCTCTACCGCAGCGGCGTTCTGCTCGGCGGTGTCGGGGTGATCGCCGATTCAAGCTATGGCGCCGACCTCGACGTGCGTGATGCCGACAGCGATCTCGACGAGCTGATAGCGCTCGCTGGTCAGCGCGGCTTCGAGCCCGCAGAGGATCGCCGCGCAGATCGCATCACCGTCGATGGCAAGACCCTGCGCTACAGCGATGCAAGCGCAGGCCAGCTGATGACTGCGACCAGTGCTGCACCCAGCTTCGCCAGTCTCGATGGCAGCGCAGGCCAGCGGCTGGCGGTACGCGGCTACACCGCGACGGGCGACTCAAGCATCAAGGCAGGTACGCGCTTCGGCCTGGCAGAATCCGGCATCCGCCCCGCCAGCAACCCCGCACTCGCCGCGCTCGATGGCTTCGTGCTGGTGGATGCCGCCAACACCGAACGCTTTGCGCCAAAACCCGGCAGTGATGCCGCGAGCTTGGGCAGCACCGTACCGCTCGCTGCGGCTGAGGTGCAGACGGTGCTCGAAGAAGCCCTGAAGATCGCCAACCGCAGCCGTGCGCAAATCCGCAGGCCGCTGTCTTCACAGATGCGCGTGACCATCGCCGTCACCGATACGCATGGCACGGTGCTGAGTGTGGTCCGCACCCGCGATGCGCCGCTGTTCGGCACCGATGTGTCGCTGCAAAAGGCGCGCAGCGTCGCGTTTTTCAGCAACCCGGCGGCGGCGGCCGATCTTGCTGCCACTCCCGATACCCAATATCTCGCCAATGGTGCGACGGCGCGCATCGCCGACTACCTGCCCGCCTATCGCAGCTTCTTCAATCAGCCGATGGCGTTTGCCGATGGAGCCTATGCCTACGGCAACCGCAGCATCGGCAATGTCGCGCGGCCGTACTTTCCGGATGGCATCCCCGATGGCGGCGAGCATGGGCCGGTCTCGAAAACCATTCGCGACTGGAGCATTTTCTCCACCGGCCTGCAGCTCGACCTCGTCAATTCCGCCATCATCAAGCACGTCAGCTTCGTGCTGGGTGCTGGCAGCGATGTGACGCCGGGCAGCTGCACCGAGATGCCCGCAGCACCGGGGGCCGGCATCTCCCGTCTCGGCAATGGCTTGCAGATATTTGCGGGCGGCGTGCCGATCTATCGCGGCAACAGGCTGGTCGGCGGGATCGGCATTTCCGGTGACGGCATCGACCAGGACGACATGGTCGCCTTCCTCGGCCTGCACCACGCGGGCGTGCGGCTGGGCGGCGCTATCGGCCATGCGCCTGCAGCGATGCGCGCCGACACCATCCGACGCGGTGATATCAACCTGCGTTACGTGCAATGCCCGCAAGCGCCGTTTCTCGACAGCGACGAGCAGCGGCCATGCGAGGGCAAGTGAAACGACTGCCCGCCACCATCAGCCTTGCCTTGCTGCTGCCTGTGCTGCCCGTGCTGACCGTACAGGCAGAAGGCGCTGGCAAGGCAGCCGCCCCAGCCTTACTCATGGATGAGCAGTTCTGGTCGGAACGCCCTCAGCCTGAGGCCGATCTCAGCGAGCGTCGCCGCCCGGACAGGCACCGGCCCGATACCGCTGAAGCTGCCGCCGCACCGCTGCCAGACCCCAACGCCAGAACCGGCCTTACATCCGTTCGCCCCATCGAAAACTGGCAGAGCACCCAGGGCGCGCCGGTGCCCGACCGCTGGCGGCTCATCAGCAACCTTGGCGTGCTGCGGGATCAGATCCGCAACCCCTACGAGCAGAACACGCTCAAGGGCGATAAACCGATTCGCGGGCATGACGAGTTCCTGGTGGTGCTGGCGATCTCCGACACCGTGTTCGAGCCGCGCAGCATCCCCACGCCGGTGGCAGCGCAAGCGCCCGACCGCGCGGGGGCCAATGGCATCTTCGGCGGCGACACGCAGAATGCCTTCCTGCAAAGCGTGATCCTGAGCCTGATCTACCTGAAGGGCGATACCACCTTCAAGCCACCGGACATCGAGTTTCACATCACGCCGACATTCAATTTCAACCATGTGCATGTGCAAGAAAACCGCGCGCTGCGCGTCGACCCGCGCGAGTCCACCACGCGGCGCGAGACCTTCATCGGTATGCAGGAATTGTTTCTCGACTACCACCTGCGCAACGTCAGCGACCGTTACGACTTCGACAGCGTCCGCTTCGGCATCCAGCCCATCTCGCTGGATTTTCGCGGCTTCCTGTTTCAGGACTTGCCCATCTCCGCGCGCCTGTTCGGCACCCGCGACAACAACCGCTGGCAGTACAATCTCATCTGGGCACGCAGGCTTGAGAAAGACACCAACTCCGGCCTCAACGCCATCAACCGGACACCCCGCGAGGATGATCTCTTCGCCGCCAATCTCTACCGTCAGGACTGGCCGGTGCTGGGCTTCACCAGCCAGGCACTCGTTGCGCACAACCGCAACACCGAGGGCGGCGATTTCTTTTTCGACCGCAATGGCTTACTGGCCCGCCCCGCCTCGCTCGGCACCGAGCGCGGGCGCAATTACCATGTGACGTATCTGGGCGTGAACGGCGACGGCCACTTCGGCCGCGACAATCTCACCGTCTCGGCCTACCTCGCAGCGGGCCGCGAGACACGCGGCGTGTTCCGCGATGAGGGCCGCGATATCTTCGCGGGCTTTGCCGCCGCAGAGTGGTCGCGCGACTACGACTGGATCCGCGCGCGCGTCT
Source organism: Nevskiaceae bacterium (assembly GCA_021731445.1). Classification (GTDB taxonomy): domain Bacteria; phylum Pseudomonadota; class Gammaproteobacteria; order Nevskiales; family Nevskiaceae; genus Stagnimonas. The sequence goes on from JAKFXK010000065.1 coordinate 39,500, forward strand.
CGGCACTCTGGGCCAGTGGTGAGGACGACCCGTACGACAGCACTGCCAACGGCTTCGATGCCGTGTTCGAGAACCCGATCTTTGCCGGGGCCGACACCAGCTACTGGATTCGACAGGGCGTGCCGCTGATTGGCGGTGGCGGCGTGACGCTTTCCACCCGCAATGGTGTGCTCAACAATCTGCGCACCAGCAAGGAACATGGGCAGAGCAATTTCACCAATCCCGGCACGATGCTGCTGGGCGTCGGTGGCGACTTCGATCTCACACCGCAGTTGCGTCTCTCGACCAACTTCAACCACCTCTGGTTTGCCGACACCACCGTGGTCGAGGTGGCGCGCAATCAGGGCGGCATCTCCAAGCCCATCGGCTGGGACTTGTCCACCGCGCTGATCTGGCGGCCGTTCCAGAACCAGAACGCGGTGCTGCGGCTCTCTTACGCGCAGCTTCTGCCCGGTGCAGGTTTCGAGGCGCTGTTCCCGGATGAAGACGCGTATTCGCTGCTGGCGAATGTGACATTTGCTTATTGAGCCTGCCGCTATGCACAACGACCCCTCCCTGAATTTGTCACACCGGCGAAAGCCGGTATCCAGTCGTGAAGTGCAGCCACTTTGGGGGGGACTGGATACCGGCTTTCGCCGGTATGACGAGCAGTTTCCATTGAGCTTTTGTCTTGCAATCCTCGTCAGCATTTTGTGGCTCTGTAGTTCGATTGCATTTGCGGCGGAAAGTGGCGCCGCAGCCGACAGGCAATATCACCCCGCACCAGCTGCCCCAGTGAGCCAATCCACCGGGGATGCGAAAGCGAAGTCCGCCGGCTGCACCAGCTGCCACACCGACACCGACCAGCCCTCGATGCACGCCAATCCCGGCGTGGTGCTGGGTTGCACCGACTGCCACGGCGGCAATGCGAAGGTGGCACTGCCGCAGGGCAGCACGCGGCCGGAGCGGGCCTACACCGAGGCGATGGACTCGGCCCACGTGCTGCCGCTGTGGCCAGCCTCGTGGAAGGGCAGCGCGAATCCCAAATCCAACTTCGCGCAGATCAACCGCGAGCGCGCAGAGTTCATCCGCTTCGTCAATCCCGGTGACTACCGCGTGGCGGACCTGGCCTGCGGTGCCTGCCACCAGCCGGTGATCGAAGCCAGCCGCCGCAGCCTGATGGCGACGGCCGCGATGTTCTGGGAGGGTGCGAGTTACAACAACGGCATCCTGCCCCACAAACGCAGCGTGCTGGGTGAGAGCTACGCACCCGCCAGCGGCCCGCGCGCCTTCCCCGACAACACCATGCTGCCGTTGAAGAGCGAGCTGCTGGACAAGGTCGCGCAGAAGACCGGCCCGAAGCCGGAGGCTGCACTCACCTACCTGCCCGCCACCATCAGCAACCCGGTAGCGGTGGACGAGAACATGCAGAAGAAGGGCATCATCCAGACGCTCTATCCCCTGCCCGCCTGGGAGGTCACACCGCCCGGCGACGTGTTCCGCGTGTTCGAGCGCGGCGGCCGCAACATCAACTCGATCTTCCCGGAGACCGGCCTGCCCAACTCGCTGGGCCTGATCCAAAGGCTGGAAGAACCGGGCCGCCCGGACCTGAAGCAATCCAATCGCGGCCCCGGCACCGGCAATCGCATCGCGGTGCCGGTGCTCAATCTGCACAAGACGCGCCTCAACGATCCCTTTCTCTGGTTTCTCGGCACCAACGACCAGCCGGGTGATTACCGCAGCTCCGGTTGCACCGCCTGCCACGTGGTCTATGCCAACGACCGCGAGCCGAAGCACTCAGGGCCGTATGCGAAGTTCGGCCATGGCGGCACCACACAGACTTTAGACCCGACCATCGCCCGCAACGAGCCGGGCCACCCGCTGCAACATGCCTTCACGCGCGCCATCCCCACCGCGCAGTGCATGACCTGCCACATGCACCAGCCGAACATGTTCATGAACTCCATGCTCGGCTACACCATGTGGGACTACGAGGCGGACGCGCCGCGCATGTGGCCGGAAAAACAGAAGTATCCGACCGATGCCGAGATTCGCAGCATCAACGAGCGCAACCCCGAAGAAGCGGCGACACGCGGCCTCTGGGGCGACACCGATTTTCTCGCCAGGGTCTGGGACAAGAACCCGGAGATGAAAGACACGCAGTTCGCCGACTACCACGGCCACGGCTGGAACTTCCGTGCCGTCTACAAGCGCGACAAGAAGGGCAACCTGCTCGACGCCAAGGGCGCGATGGTGGCCGACGACGACCCGCAAAAGTTCAAGAAATCCGTGCATCTCTCCAGCATCCACGTCGACAAGGGCATGCAGTGCGTGGACTGCCATTTCTCGCAGGACATGCACGGCAACGGCCACATCGCGGGCGAGGTGGCGCAGGCCATCGAGATCGAATGCCAGGACTGCCACGGCACGGTGGATCGCTACCCGACGCTGAAAACATCAGGCCCCGCCGCACCGCCCGGCGGCACCGACATGAGCAACAAGCGGGTGCAGGATGGGCGCCTGCGTTTCGAGTGGATCGACGGCAAGCTCTGGCAGCGCAGCAGCGTCACACCAGGTATGGAGTGGGAAATCCATCTGGTGAAGGACTCGGTCACGCCCGGCAAAGCGCACTACAACGAGAAAGCTGCGCGTGCGAAATTGATGGCACGCGACACGACAAACTTCGGCTATGGCCGCGATGTGAAGCCAGCAGATCGCGCGCACCAGGACGAGGAGATCATGTGCGTCACCTGCCACAGCTCCTGGACCACGAGCTGCTTCGGCTGCCATCTGCCGATCGAAGCAAACTGGAAGACCGAGCGCAAGCACTTCGAGGGCGGCGAGACACGTAACTACGCCACCTACAACCCGCAGGTGGCGCGCGATGATTTCTTCATGCTCGGCAAGCATGGCGAGGTGAAGGGCCATCGCGTCGCCCCCATCCGCTCGTCCTCGGCGCTGGTGCTGTCGTCCACCAACACCAGCCGCGAGAGGATCTACATCCAGCAGCCGCCGGTCTCGTCCGGCGGCTTCTCCAGCCAGGCCTTCGCGCCCCACTACCCGCACACCGAGCGCACCACCGAAACCAAGACCTGCTCGGATTGTCATCTGTCGCAGGCCAATGACAACAACGCCTGGATGGCCTCGCTCTTGGGCCAGGGCACCAACTTCGTGAACTTCATCGGCTTTCATGCCTGGGCCGGTGGCAGTGATGGCATTGCGGCGGTGCAAGTGACGGAATGGAACGAACCGCAGGCCGTGCTCGGCAGCTATCTGCACCGCTACGCCTACCCGGACTGGTACGCGGCACACGAAGCGCGCGGTCGCAAGCTGACCACCGCGCACGCCAATGGCAGCAGCGAGCCGGTACGCTGCCTGCAACTGCGCGGCGAGTACCTGTATGCCGCCGAGGGCAGCAAGGGCATGCAGGCCTACGATGCCGCGAGCATCGCCAACAAGGGCTTCAGCCAGCGGCTCATCACCGCGCCGTTCTCGCCGCTCGGCCACGACACGCGCATCAAGACCGAAGACGCGCGCTGTGTGGTGCTGCCCACCAACCAACCGATCAATCCGCTGCGCAATGCCGATGCCACGCAGCGCGAAAAGAACCAGGAGCAGGCCATGCACCCGCTCTACCACTACGCGCTGATTGCCGATGCGGTCGAGGGGCTGATTCTCGTCAACGTCGATACCCTGCAGGACGGCGAGCCGCGCAACAACAAACTCAAGCGCGCACTCACCTGGAACGCCGACGGCGTGCTGAGGGGCGCGCGCCATCTCGCCATCGCCGGCACCCGCATCTACGTGATCGCTGATGCCGGGCTGGTCGTGATCGATCTCGCCGAGCCGCTGCAACCGAAGCTGATCGGCATCACGCCGATGAGCGATGCGCGCAGTGTCGCCGTGCAGTTCCGCTACGCCTTCGTCACCACCGCGCGCGGGCTGGAAGTGCTCGATATCACCAACCCTGTGCAAGCCATCGCCAAAGCCCTGCTGCCGATGGCCGATGCGCGTCGCGTCTACGTCGCGCGCACCTATGCCTACATCGCAGCGGGCGCTGAAGGTCTGGTGGTAGTCGATGTGCAAAACCCGGAGCAACCCAGCGTGCTCACCCACACCACCGCCGACGACAAGTTGAAGGGCGCAAACGATGTGGTGGTCGGCTCCACCAATGCCAGCCTGTTCGCCTACATCGCCGACACGAGCGGCCTGCACGTGCTGCAACTCACGGCTCCGGACACGCAGCCCAAGTTCTACGGCTTCTCGCCCGAGCCGAAACCGCAATGGATTGCGCACTGGCCGAGCCGCAAACCGCTGCTCGCACTCAGCAAGGGCCTCGACCGCGACCGCGCTGTAGATGAAACCGGGAACCAGATCGCAGTTTTCGGCCGGATTGGCTCCCGTCCCTTCAACCAGAAGGAGATGGAAGGACTATTTTTAGGCACCGACGGCAAACCCTGGTTTGTCGGCGACGAGGTGAGGAGAGGGCAGTAGCCTTCCGCAACAGGCATCAGGAGGAGAACACCATGCAGCAATCAAGGCTCAAGGTAGTTTCAGCGGCCGGAAAATGGATGTTGGCGGCCCTGCTGCTGTTCGCCACCGCCAGCGCCAGCGCCGCCGATCACGCTGACGCGCCACGCTCCACCACCGATCCCTCCAGCGACATCACCGATGTCTTCATCTTTCGTGAAGGCGGCAAGATGGTCGGCGCGATCTGCTTCGGCGGCGCGCCCGTGCCGCGCGCGCGCGTCGATGGCCCCACTGGCCGCTTCGATCCGGATGTGCTGTTCCTCTACAACATCGACCTCGATGGCGATGCCAAACCCGAACACGAAATCCTCGTCCGCTTTGGCCGCAACGCCAGAGGTGAGGCGGGCGTGCAGTTCGAGAACCTGCCGGGCGCGGGGGCGCAGTTCGTCTCTGGCCCGGTAGAGCGGGTGCTCAGCTCGCCGACCGGCTTGCGCGCCTATGCGGGCCTGCGTGACGACCCTTTCTTCTTCGACTTCCAGGGTTTCGTCGCCACCATCGGCAGTTTCAACAGCACTGACAAACCCAAGGGTGAGCTGTTCTTCGACGCCAGCCGCGATTCCTTCGCACGCCGCAATCTCACCGCCATCGTCTTCGAGATGGACCCCAGCCTCATCGTGCCCAAACCCGGCAACAGCAACAACAAGCTGATCCGGGTCTGGGCCTCGGGCGAACGGCTGATCAAGTAAGGAGCGGCCATGAACATCCACACTTTTTCACGCGGCAGCTCTGTACTCCTCACCGCCCTGCTGATTGCCGCCTGCGGCGGTGGCGGTGGCAGTGCTGGCTCCGTCACCCCGCCGCCATCGGCGCCTGCGGCTGATGGCTTCGTGTTTCCGACCAACCCGAAAGTCGCCCATGGCCGCTTCGACCGCATGGGCCAGCCGGTGGTCGCCACGGTGCTGCTGCTGACCAAGGACAAGGATCCGTTCAACGGCACCGATCCGAACCAGGATGGCGACTACGCCGCATTGATGACCGAGCGCCTGCAGCAGCTGCACACGGGTCTCGATGACGCCATCATCGCCAAGGGCCTCGCCGTCTGTCCCACCGATGTCTGCCTGCGGCAGGTGATCGGCAAGATCATCCCCGACACGCTTCAGCTTGACCTCTCGCAGCCGGATGGCTTTCCCAACGGGCGGCGTTTTGAAGACCCGACGGTGGATCGCATCCTGTCGATGGCGCTGCTCGACCTCACCACGCCCGGCACCTGTGGCAGCGGGCCATGCACGGTGTTTTCATTCGAGAGGCTACCCAACAATCCAACCCGCAACGAGTCGCCATTTCTCGCCCAGTTTCCGTACCTCGCGGCAGCACATCCACCCCCGTGAAGCCGGCTGAGTTTGCCCTGCTGACGGCGCTCGCCTGCACGGCTTGCGGCACTCCACCACCACAGCCTGCCGCTGTCAGCATGACGGCGGCGGCGCCCGCATCGACTGTCAGCTATGTGCAGGAGCGCTTTGCTGCTGAGGCGGCGGTGGCCGACGCAAGTGCCACCATCGCGCGTGGCCCGGTGGTGTGGCCGCAGTGGGTTGCGCTCGCCGAGGCACAGCAGGCTCTCGCGCAGCTCACCGGCGACTACCGCTTTTACAGCGAGGCCGAACAGTCCCTCGCCAAAGCGTTTGCCTTGGCAGGCAAGGGCGGGCCTTATCTGGCGCGCGCGCGCTTCAATTTTGCGGTGCATCGGCTGGATCGCGTCGAGGCCGATCTCGACCTCGCCGGGAAAGAGGGCGATCCCGATGTCACCGCGATCATGGCTTTGCGCGCTGATCTCGCCTTTTACCGAGGTCAGTACCAGCAGGCGCTCACCGGCTATCGCGCAGTGCTGCAGCGCCGCGAAGACTTGCCCGCCCTCGTACGTCTCTCCCACTGGCATGTACGCAGCGGCAACCTCAGCGAGGCGCATGCCCTGCTCGACCGCGCCGATGCGATCTACCACGGCGACTCGCCGCATCCCCGCGCCTTCCTCGCCTTGCAGCGCGGCCTGATCGAACTGGATCGTGGCCGCTGGGATCAGGCCCTCGCCCACTACCACCACGCGCTGCGGTTGTTGCCGGGGTGGTGGCTCGCACGTGAGCACATCGCCGAAATCCATGCCCTGCAAGGAGACAGCGACTCGGCATTGCGCGAATACGCCGAGATCATCCGCGACACCCAGAACCCGGAGTTCATGGATGCCATGGCAAGCCTCTTGCGCGAGCGCGGCGACGAGGCAGCTGCTGCACACTGGATCGCGCGCGCGCGCAAGCTCTACGACGCCCGGCTGAGCCTGCTGCCGGAGGCGAGCTACGGACACGCGCTGGATCACTTCCTGCGGTTTGGCACCGTGCAGGAGGCACTCGCACTGGCGCGCAAGAACCATGCGCTGCGGCCCAATGGCGAATCGCAAATCCAGCTCGTCGATGCGCTGCTGCGCGCAGGCGAGGTGCAGGCGGCCGAGCAGCTCATCCGCACCGCCCTCGAAAGCGGCTGGAATACCGCCGAGTTGCATGCCGCTGCGGCCCGCAGCTTTGCAGCGACAGCTCAGCGCGCTGAGGCGGAGCAGCACAGTGCAATTGCCAAGGCACTCAACCCGAGGGCAGTGCGGCAGTACGGACTGCCGTAAGTCCATGCTGCGAACAGGGCGCGATGGACCTAAACTCGCACTCGATCCCTACCACGACACCCCCATGACCAAGCTCGCCGAGAAACGCTGCATACCCTGCGAAGGCAAGACCCCGCCGCTACCAGTCGCCGAAGCCAAGGCACTGAAGAATGAACTGCGTGCGGAGTGGGAGTTCGCGGACGAGGGCAGAAAACTCATCGCCACCTTCCAGTTCAAGAACTACTACCACACCACCGCCTTCGTGAATGCGGCGATCTACATCGCCCACAAGGAAGACCATCACCCGGACATCAGCTTCGGCTACAAGACCGTCAGCATGACCTGGTGGACGCACACCGCGAACGGGCTGACCGAAAACGATTTCATCTGTGCCGCCAAGGTGGATGCGCTGCTCAACAAATAACGCGCTGCTACAAGAGCTGCCGCCCCGCAAAGGCGTGGTTGAGCGTACCGCCATCGACATATTCCAGCTCGCCACCCATCGGCACACCGTGGGCGATGCGGGTGACTTTCACCACTCTCGCCTTGGCGAGTTCGGCGATGTAGTGGGCGGTGGCCTCGCCCTCCACGGTCGGGTTGGTGGCGATGATGAGTTCGCGCACGTCTCCCTTTGAAAGCTGCTCGATCAGCAGGGACAGGCCCAGTTGTTCCGGTCCGATGCCATCGAGTGGCGAAAGCCGGCCCATCAGCACGAAGTAGCGGCCGCGATAGCCGGTGCCGCTCTCGATGGCGAGCAGGTCAGCTGGGTTTTCGACCACGCAGAGCTGCCCGGTGTCGTCGCGCCGCGCGCTGCAGAAGCCACAGTGATCCGGCTCGCAGAACATGCGGGTGCGCGGGCACTGGTTGATGCCTTCCATCGCCTCGCTGACGCTGCGGGCAAGAAAGGCCGCGCCCTCGCGGTCACGTTGCAAAAGATGCAGCGCCATGCGCTGTGCCGACTTGGGGCCCACGCCCGGCAAGCGGCGCAGGGCGTCGATCAGGCGGGTGAGTTTGGGAGAGTAGCTGGACATTTTTTTGCTATCCCCCCTCTCCCTCCGGGAGAGGGGGCTAAAAGATTTACATCAATCCACCCAAGTTCATCCCCGTCGGCAGCTGCATGCCGGCGGTGGCGCTGCCCATTTTCGCGGTGCTGGCGGCTTCGATCTTCTGCGCGGCGTCGTTGATGGCGGCAGCGATGAGATCCTCCAGAAACTCCTTGTCTTCGGTCAAGGCATCGGCGCTGATCTCGACCTTCTTCGCCTGGTGCTTGCCGGTGAGCGTCACCTTCACCAGGCCCGCACCAGACTCGCCGGTGATCTCCATGCGCGCGACTTCATCCTGCAGGCGCTTGACGTTTTCCTGCATCTTCTGGGCTTGGGCGAGGATCTGTTGCATGGGGCCTTTCATGGGCGCTCCTGATTTTTGGGGTTAGAGGGATTTGATGGAACCGGCACGGATGCTGGCGCCGAAATGCTGCTGGAAGGCCTTGACCCGCTCGTCTTCGACGATGGCGGTCTCGGCGGCTTTCTGTTTCGCGTCCTGTGCGGCAATCGCCAGTGCAGCAGGGGTATCGAGTGCACCGATGCCGACGTCGATCACCAGATGGATGGGGCCTGCCATCTGGATGCGCAAGGCCTCCTGCAATTCCTGGCGGCGCTCCTCGGTGAGCAGGTGTTTGTGCTTCACATCGAGGGTGAGGCGCAGGGCATCGCTGTCGCGCGAGGTCCACACCGCGTTGTGGGCGAGTGTCTTGGTCAGACCCTTGAGTGCCAGGGCTTCGAGCCGCACCGCCCAGGGCGCATCGTCAGCCACCGGCTGCGGCGTGGGTGCTGGTGCTGCGATGGCGGGCAGCTCGATGCGCGGCCTGGCTGCGACGGGTGCAGGCGGCGCAAGGCTTGCCGTTGGAGCGACGGCGGCGGGGCGTGCAGGCTCAGCCATGCCGGCAGCACTCGTTGCAGGACGCGCACCGCCGACGGTCACGGGCTGATCCGGTGGCTGATCCGGATGAAAGGCCAGCATGCGCAGCAGACACATCTCGAAACCCAGGCGCGGCTCTGGCGCCCAGCCCAGGTCGCGGCGGCCGAGCACGGCGATCTGGTAATACAGCTGCAAGTCCTCGGCCTTGAAGCGGCCATTGAGCGCCAGCAGGGCCTCGTCATCATCCTCGGTCTGCGCCTTGGGCAGGGCCAGCAGCATAGCGAGGCGTTGCAGGACGGTGGCGAGTTCGTTGAGCAGGGCGGCGTAATCCGGGGCCTGTGTTTCCAGCTTCTGGATGCCTGCGAGCAAGGCCGTACCATCCCGCGTCGTGAGTGCCGCCATCAGGTCATAGAGCACGCGGCGGCCGGAGGTGCCGAGCATCTCCTCGACCGGCTCGCGCTTGAGTTCACCGCCGCCGGCAAAGGCGATGGCCTGGTCGGTGAGCGAGAGCGCGTCACGCATCGAGCCATCGGCGCCGCGCGCGATCTCGCTGACCGCACCCGGCTCGAAAGCTTGGCCTTCTTCGGTCAGCACCTTGTTGATTTGCTCGCGGATGACGCTGATCGGCAGGCGCTTGAGATTGAATTGCAGGCAGCGGCTGAGGATGGTGGCGAGCAGCTTCTGCGGGTCGGTGGTGGCGAGGATGAACTTCACGCGCGGCGGCGGTTCTTCCAACGTTTTCAGCAGCGCATTGAAGGCGCTCTTCGACAGCATGTGGACTTCGTCGATCAGATACACCTTGTAGCGGCCGCGCACCGGCGCGTACTGGGCGTTGTCGATCACCACGCGCACGTCATCGACGCCGGTGTTCGAGGCGGCGTCGATTTCCAGCAGGTCCACGAAGCGGCCCTGATCGACCTCCTTGCAGCTGCCGCAGACGCCGCAGGGCTGCGAGGTCACACCCGTCTCGCAGTTCAAGCCCTTGGCGATGATGCGCGCGAGCGTGGTCTTGCCTACGCCGCGCGTGCCGGTGAGCAGGATCGCCGGGTGCAGCCGATCCTGATCCAGCGCGTGGCACAGGGCTTTGGTGACGTGGCCCTGCCCCATCACGTCTTCAAAACGGCGCGGGCGGTATTTGCGGGCAAGGGCGAGGTAGCTCATGGCAGTAGTTTAGTAGGGCCTCGTCATTCCCGCGAAGGCGTTTGGCTAAAGCGGGAGTGCCGCACGGCACTCCCGATCCGGGCCAAGCGCAATCCAGTTCTCTCCGTGAGCGCGGAAACGACACGGCGCTGGCCGCCGCTCTGGATTCCCGCTTTCGCGGGAATGACAGAAGATGTGAGGATGGCTCCCACCCTCAGACGCGCCCTGCTCATCGCCCTGCAAGTGCTGGTGCTCGTTGCTTTTGCAGCCGCCATCGAACACTGGTGGGGATTCGCGCGCCTGCTCAGCCCCTGGTCGCAGGTGCCCTTAGCGCTCGTCGCGGTGGTGGTGGCAGCCCAACTCGCCAGCTACAGTCTGCGCGCCCTGCGCATCTATCTCGCCGAGCCACGCATCCCGCGCGGCCGATGGCCGCAATGCCTGCAACTGATCCTGCTCAACAACGCGCTCAATCTCATCCTGCCTGCGCGCACCGGCGAGGTGAGTTTTCCCATTCTCATGCAACGCTGGTTCGGTGTGCCGATGGCCGAAGGTGCAGGCACCCTGCTGTGGCTGCGCTTGCTGGATCTGAACGTGCTCGGCGTTTTGGCACTGCTCGCCTTTGCACCAGCACTGCTGCCCCTGCCTTTCACAGCATGGCTGTTGCTGGCACTGACCGCGGCACTGCTTCCGCTGCTGGCGCCCACGCTCAATCGCAGGCTCTCGCAAGCCCTGCACCAGCGCGAAAGCAAGGCGGCACAGCTCATCCGCAAGTTGCTCGCGGGTATCCCGCAGCGACCTGCGCAAGTGCTGATCGATCTCGGCTTGAGCTGGTCGGCCTGGGGCATCAAGCTCGCAGCCCTCGCCGCCGTGTTCGCAGCCCTTGCACAGCTCTCGCTGATTGCTGGCTTGCTCGGCGCGATTGGCGGTGATCTCTCCACGGTGCTGCCCCTCCACACCCCGGGCGGCTTCGGCACCTACGAGGCCGGCGTGATCGCCTTTGCCTCGCCGCTCGCCCCGCCCACACCCGCGCTGCTGGCAGCAGCTGTGAACCTGCACATTCTCGTGCTCGGCATTGCTCTCGCCGCCGGGGCCGTGGCCTGGATCACCCAGTCGCGTGTGAGAAAATCTGCACCATGAACCAGCTCATCAACGCCCCGCGTCTCTCCGTCGTCATCCCCATGTACAAGGAGCAGGACAACGTCACGCCCATGCTCGAAGGCGTCCACAA
>JAKFXK010000055.1 GCA_021731445.1 Nevskiaceae bacterium
GTGCAACAGGATGGCCGGGTCCCGGGTCGCACCTTCGGTGCCCCAGTTGGCGGAATCGTTGTCCTGGCAGCCGTCGCGGTTGTGCTCGCCATTGGCGGCGTTGTGCTTGTGCGCGTAGCTGACGAGATCCTGCAGGGTGAAGCCGTCATGGGCGGTGATGAAGTTGATGCTGGCCCAGGGGCGGCGGCGGTGATGGTCGAAGCGATCCGCCGAGCCTTGCAGGCAGGTGGCGAGCGGGCCACGTGCGAGTGCATCACCGCGCCAGTAGCGGCGGATGCCATCGCGCGCCAGGCCGTTCCACTCGGCAAAACCGGCGGCGTGGCGGCCGATCTGGGTGCCGTCGGGGCCGATATCCCAAGGCTCGATGATGAGCTTGACGCGGCTCAGCACCGGGTCTTGCAGCAGCGCGTCGAAAAACCCGGCACCGGGATCGAAGCCCGTGGCCTCGCGGCCCAGCGTGACGCCGAGGTCAAAGCGGAAGCCATCGACGTGATAGATGCTCACCCAGTGGCGCAGCGAGTCCATCACCAGCTGGATCACACGCGGATTCTGGAAGTTGAGCGTGTTGCCGCAGCCGGTGTCGTTGATGTAGCGGCTGGGGTCCCGGGCTTGCAGGCGGTAATACTCGGCGTTGCCGAAGCCACGCAGGCTCAGGGTCGGCCCCAGCTCGTCGCCCTCGCCGCTGTGGTTGTAGACCACGTCGAGAATCACCTCGATGCCCGCCTTGTGCAGCTCGCGGATGGCGCGCTTCAAATCCTCGCGCGAGCCGTAAGCGGCATCGGGGGCAAACCAGGCCAGCGTGTTGTAGCCCCAGTAGTTGGTGAGGCCGAGTTGCTTCAAGCGGCGGTCGCGCACAAAGCTGTGGATGGGCAGCAGCTCGACCGCCGTCACACCCAGTGCGCGCAGATGGGCGATGGTGGCGGCGGCACCCAGCGCGCGGTAGCCGCCGCGCTGCTCTTCCAGCAGGTCCTTGCGCAGTCGGCTGAAGCCCCTGACGTGCAACTCGTAGAGCACCGTGTCACGCCAGGGCACGCGCGGCGGCGCATCGCCCTGCCAGTCGAAATCCTCCGGCACCACCACCGCCTTGGGCACGAAGGGCGCACTGTCGCGGGCATCGAAACCGGCTGCGTCGCCGACGGCATCGGGCATCTGGTAGTCATAGCCGTAGAGCGCGTCATCCCAGACCAGCTCACCCTGCAAGGCCCTGGCGTAGGGGTCGAGCAGCAGCTTGTTGGGGTTGAAACGCAGGCCCTGGGCGGGCAGGTAGGGGCCATCGACGCGGTAGCCGTAGACCAAGCCCTCGCCCGCGCCGGGCAGGCAGCCGTGCCAGATGCCATCGGTGCACTCCGGCATCGCGTGACGGGCCAGCTCCTCGCGTCCCGTCTGGTCGAACACGCACAGCGTCACCCGCTCGGCGGCCTCGGCATAGACCCTGAAGTTGATGCCACGTCCGGTCAGCTGCGCCCCCGGCGGCCCGGGTGGGCAGGTTTCGAGAGTCAGGTGCAGGGTCGGCATCAAGCGGAAACCAGATCAATCGGCGGGTCAGAATAGCGGCTGCTTGGACCGCGGGCCCCGCGCAATGCATCACTCATGCGCCGCCTTCCCACACCAGCCACACCGTCGCCAAAGGTGGCGCGGCAAGCGTGAGGCGCGCAGGCTGGCCGTGATGCGGCCTGGCCTCGGCCACCACGCCGCCGAGATTGCCGCAGCCGCTACCACCGTAATGTCCGGCGTCGCTGTTGAACACTTCGCGCCAGCGTCCCGCCAGCGGCACCCCGAGCATGACGGCGAGGCGGGGCAGCGGCGTGAAGTTGCTCACCACCAGCACGGGTGCCGCATCAGGGGCAAACCGGCAGAAGGCGAACAGGCTCTGCTGCCGAGCATCGACCAGCCGCCACTCGAAACCCTGCGGCACGTCATCCTGCGCATGCAGCGCGGGCAGCGTGCGATAGAGATGATTGAGATCGCGCACCACCTGCTGCACGCCGCGATGCAAGGTGTTCTGCGGCGCGGCCTCCGCGAGTGCGGCCCAGCCGAGTTCGCTGTCGTGGTTCCACTCGGCCTTCTGCGCCAGCTCACCGCCCATGAACAAGAGTTTGCGGCCGGGATGCGCCCACATCCAGCCGAACAGCCCGCGCAGCCCGGCAAACTTCTGCCAGTCATCGCCCGGCTGCTTCCGCCAGAGCGAGCCTTTTTGATGCACCACCTCGTCGTGCGACAGCGGCAGCACAAAACGTTCGCGGTGCGCATACATCAGTCCGAACGTGAGGCGCTCATGCGCCGCACTGCGATACACCGGATCGAGCTGGGCGTAGGCGAGCGTGTCGTTCATCCAGCCCATATTCCATTTGCTGCTGAAGCCCAGGCCGCCTTCGGCGATGGCATGGGTGACGCCGGGCCAGCTGGTGCTTTCCTCCGCCATCACCAGCGCACCAGGGCATTGCTGCTGCACCGCCGTGTTGAGCGCGCGCACGAAGTCCACGGCTTCGAGATTTTCGCGGCCTCCGAAACGGTTGGGCAGCCACTCGCCCTTGGGACGCGAGTAGTCGCGGTGCAGCATCGAGGCCACTGCATCCATGCGCAGACCATCGAGGTGGTACTCGGTGAGCCAGTGCAGTGCCGAGGCGATCAGGAAACCCGCCACCTCGCTGCGGCCAAAGTTGTAGATCAGCGTCTTCCAGTCCGGGTGAAAGCCCTCGCGTGGATCGGCATGTTCGTACAGCGCGGTGCCGTCGAACTGCGCCAGACCATGCGCATCGGCGGGGAAATGCGCGGGCACCCAGTCGAGCAGAACAGCAATCCCCGCTGCATGGCAGGCATCGACGAAGCCTGCAAACTCGCGCGGTGTGCCCCAGTCCGGGTGCGGTGCGAACAAGGACAGCGGCTGATAGCCCCAGCTCGGCGCATAGGGATGCGCCATCACCGGCAGCAGCTCGATGTGGGTGAAGCCCATCCCGACGGCGTAGGGGATGAGTGCCGCCGCGAGTTCCGGCCACTGGTAGGGGCGACCATCGGGATGCCGACGCCAGGAAGCTGCGTGGACTTCGTAGATGCTCATCGGCTCTTGCGTGCCCTGCCTTTGCGCGCGGGTTTTCAGCCATTGCGCGTCCTGCCATCCGAAAGGTTTGGGATCAAACACCACCGAGGCGGTCAGCGGGGCCATCTGCGCCTGCCGCGCCAGGGGATCGGCCTTGGTCAGCAGCGCGCCATCGGCCGTGAGAATCTCAAACTGATAGGCCTCGCCGGGCTGCACGCGCGGCAGGAACAACTCCCACACACCATTCTCGACGCGACGCCGCATTGGGTGGCGGCGACCATCCCAGAGGTTGAATGCCCCCACCACCGACACCCGCCGCGCGTGCGGTGCCCACACCGCAAAGCGCACGCCGGTGATCCCCTCCACCCGCATCGCCTGCGCACCGAGACACTGCGCGAGGGATTGATGCCGGCCTTCGGCAAACAGGTGCAGATCGAGTTCGCCCAGCAGCAGGCCGAAGCCGTAGGGGTCTTCGGTTTCCTGCACGGTTTCGCCGCCACCAGCCACGGGCCAGCGGATGTGCAGCCGATAGGGCTTGGCCGTTGCCAGAAACGCTGCGAACAAGCCATCGACCTGCACCGGCTGCATCGCGGCGGGCAGCGCATCGGTATCGCGCACCAGCAATTGCACGCCTAAGGCACCGGGCAGAAACGCGCGCACGATCAAGCCGCCTTCACAGGGATGCGGGCCGAGCAATGCAAAAGGATCACCCACCGCGCCTGCTGCCAGCGCGCTGGCGGCGGCAGGTTCGAGCAGCAATCTGAGGTTTATGTCCATGCTTTAAGAGTCTGTCATTCCCGCGCAGGCGGGAATCCAGGTGGCTTTTGACATTGCAGCGGCATGTATGCCGGCAAAACTGGATTCCCGCCTGCGCGGGAATGACAACAGCAAGATGGTGACGATGCCCACTGCCTCGAACCGAAGCACATTCTTCAACCCTCCAGCATCTCCCGCGTCACCAGCGTGATGCCCCCAGGGCTGACGTGGTAGTTCTTCCTGTCCTTGGCGTTGTTGAAGCCGATCCGGGTGCCATCGGGGATCACACAGCCTTCGTCGATGATGGCGCGACGGATCTGGCAGTTGCGGCCCACATGCGCACCGGGCAGCAGCAGCGAGTCTTCCACTTTCGAGCCACGTTCCACCCGCGCATTGACGAACAACACGCTGCGCCGCACCGCTGCACCGGAGACGATGCAACCACCGGCCACCAGCGACTCGATGGCCGCACCCGCCATCTCGCTTTCGTCGAACACGAACTTCGCGGGCGGCACCTGCTCTTGCAACGTCCAGATCGGCCATTCGGCGTCGTAGAGGTTGAGGTCTGGCAGCACGTAAGTCAGCTCGATGTTGGCCTGCCAGTAGGCGTCGATGGTGCCGACATCGCGCCAATAACCCTGCCGGGCCGGATCGTAGAGATCGCTGAAGCGGTAGGCATAGGCATCGCCGCTGGCGATGACCGCCGGCACGATGTCCTTGCCGAAGTCGTGGCTGGATTCGCTGACCCCGGCATCCTGGGTTAGCTCATCAAGCAGGAAGCGCGCGTCGAACACATAGATGCCCATGCTGGCAAGTGCCACTTCCGGCTTGTCGGCCAGACCCTTGGGCGACTCGGGTTTTTCCTGGAACTCGGTAATGCGGTTGTGCGCATCCACCTGCATCACGCCAAAGCCCTTGGCCTCGCCCAGCGGCACCTCGATACACCCCACCGTCACTTTCGCTCCGGTGCGTGCGTGCTGCGCGATCATCGGCCCATAGTCCATCTTGTAGATGTGATCGCCTGCCAGCACGAGCACGTAGGCGGGTTGGCAACGGCGGATGAAGTCCAGATTCTGGAACACCGCATCGGCAGTGCCCGCATACCAGCCATACACCTCGCCGCGCTGCTCGGCCGGCAGCAGCTCGACAAACTCGCCGAACTGCCCGCGCAAAAATCCCCAGCCCTGTTGCAGGTGGCGGATCAGCGAGTGGCTCTTGTACTGGGTCAGCACGCCGACGCGCCGCACCCCGCTGTTGATGCAGTTGGAGAGGGTGAAATCAATGATGCGGAACTTGCCACCGAACGGCACCGCCGGCTTCGCACGCGGCAGGGTCAGCTGCATCAGCCGCGAGCCCCGCCCACCCGCCATCACCAGTGCCAGCGTCTCGCGGGTGAGGCGGCTGACAAAGCGGCTGTCCTGCTCGTTGGGCGTGTTCTTGGCGTTCATCGTTTCGTTTCTGGTGCGATGGTAGTGGCGCGTGCAGTGACCTCTATCGTAGGCGCTTGGCACGCGCACGGCAGCAGGCCTGCCACAGGCTTGGTGGATAATCACTGCCATGAGCGAATCCTTGCGCATCCTCCATGCCGCCGCCGAATGCTTTCCGCTTGCCAAGACCGGTGGCCTGGGTGACGTAGCCCGCGCCCTGCCCTCGGCACTGATGAAAATGGGCTGTGATGTACGGGTGGCAATGCCGGCCTATCGCGGCGTACAGGCGGCGCTCGGTGCGACCGAAACGGTGGCACAGCTGCGGGTGAACGCGGTTGATTTCACCGTGCGATGCGGCGCGCTGGCCGATGGCCTGCCGGTGTACCTGTTCGATGCCCCGGCGCTGTTCGACCGCCCCGGCACTCCTTATGCCGATGCACAACAGCAGCCCTTTGCCGACAGCGCCTTCCGCTTCGGCACGTTTTCTGCCGCGCTCGCCCTGTTCGTGCAGCAAGGCGCCGCCGGTTTCACACCCGACATCGTGCACCTGCACGACTGGCAGACCGCGCTCGCCGCCGCCTGGCTGGCCGAGTGGCCACAGCGTCCGAGGCTGGTGTTCACCATCCACAACCTCGCCTACCAGGGTCAGTTCGGGCGCGAGGCCTTCGATGCCCTGCAACTGCCCGCGCACTGGTGGAAGCCTGCCGCACTGGAGTTCTGGGGCGGTTTTTCATGCATGAAAGGCGGGATCAACTTTGCCGATGCCATCACCACCGTCAGCCCCGGCTACGCCAGGGAAATCCGCACCCCGGCTTACGGCTGCGGCCTCGATGGGTTGCTGGAGACACAGGCCGGAAAGCTGAGAGGCATCCTCAACGGCATCGACGACGCGGTGTGGGATCCCGCCCGCGATCCGCATCTGGCGCATTGCTATGACCTGCGCACCGTCGAGGCCGGCAAGCGCGCCAACCGGCTGGCGCTGGCGCAATCGCTGGGTTTTTCACCAGCGGATTCGGCCCTGCCGTTGGTGGTTTTCATCGGCCGGCTTGCCGACCAGAAAGGGGCTGATCTGCTGCTGGCGGCGCGCGAGGCGATCCAGCAGATGCCCCTTCAGCTGGTGGTACTGGCCAGTGGCGATCCGGCCCTTGAGGCCAGCCTGCGCGGCTGGGCGCTGCAATCTCACGGCAAGGTGGTGGCCTGCATCGCCCACGACGAGGTGCTGGCCCACCAGCTCACCGCCGCCGCCGATCTGCTGCTGATGCCCTCGCGTTTCGAGCCTTGCGGACTCAACCAGCTCTATGCGCTGCGCTACGGCACGATCCCGCTGGTGCGCCGCACCGGCGGACTGGCGGATACGGTGATCGACACCACGCCGCAGACCTTGGCCGATGGCCGTGCCAACGGCGTGAGTTTCGAAAATGCCGATGTCGGCGGTGTGTGCTGGGCACTGCAGCGTGGCATCGAGCTGTTCGGCAACCCCGGCACCCGCGCTGCATTGCGGCGCAATGGCATGGCGCGCGATTCCGGCTGGGGCGCATCGGCGCGCGAATACCTGGCGCTGTACCAGCAACTGCTGCCGACCAGAACCGGCGGCCCCCCCCTGTGAAAAAGCCCGTCAGGCCCGACAATGTCCGCCCCGCACCGGCCGCCACCCCGATGACCGAATCCACCGACCCCGTCACCCGCTTCGAGACCTCGATGCAAGAGCTGGAAGCCATCGTGCAGAAGCTCGAACGCGGTGAACTCAAGCTGGAAGAATCGCTTGCCATCTTCGAGCGCGGCATGGCGCTGACGCAGGAGTGCCGCAGCGCACTCGACACTGCCGAGCTGAAAGTGAAGACCCTCATCGACGGCCAGTTCAAGGACGAATGAAGCACGGCGACTTCACGGCCTGGGAGTCGGCCCGGCTGGCGCGCTTCCACAAGGCACTCGATGCGGCGCTGCCACCGGGCAACACCTACCCGGCCCGCCTGCACGAGGCCATGCGCTACGCCTGCGAAGGGGGTAAGCGCCTGCGTGCGCTGCTGGTATACGCCGTCGGGGAAGCGCTGGGCGGCGCACCTGAGGTGCTCGATGCGCCCGCTGTCGCCCTTGAGCTGATCCACGCCTTCTCGCTGGTGCACGACGACCTGCCCGCGATGGACGACGACGACCTGCGCCGGGGCCGTGCGACCGTCCACAAGGCCTATGACGAGGGTACTGCCGTGCTGGTCGGCGATGCCCTGCAAACCACCGCTTTCGAGGGGCTGGCTAACGCTCCCCATCTACCTCTGGCGACAGTCGTTGAAATGGTGCGCCTGCTGGCCACCGCCAGTGGCTCGCGCGGCATGACCGGCGGCCAGCAGGCCGATCTCGAAGCCGAAGGCATGACCCTGGCGCTCGCTGATCTCGAACGCCTGCATGCGCACAAGACCGGCGCGCTGATACTCGCCTGCATTCGCCTCGCCGCTGCGGCTGCCCAAGCCGATCACGCCACCCGCATCACACTCGATGCCTACGGCACCGCGCTGGGCCTCGCCTACCAGATCCAGGATGATGTGCTCGACGCCACTGCCAGCAGTGCCACGCTCGGCAAAACCGCCGGCAAGGATCTGGCCGCGGCCAAGTCCACTTTCGTGCAGCTGTTGGGGCTGGACCTTGCCAAGAGTCGCGCGCAAACCTTGCTGGATGAAGCGCTGCAACAGCTCGCAGGCTTTGGCGAAGCTGCACAAATCTTGCGCGAATTGACCTTGAAAATTACCCACCGTCGCCACTGAATCCACACCACGTCCGGCTAAAATGCCGCAGTGCAACAAGCCGCGCACTGCACGATAATGAGGCAACACATTTCACGCTTCTGACATGCTGCTGACATGAGCCACAACGCCAACGATGTGCCTGGTTACACCCTGCTCGGCCAAGTCGATTCGCCCGCCGACCTGAAGCGTCTGCCTGCGGAAGACCTGTCGCATCTCGCGGTCGAGATGCGCCGCTACCTGATCGAAACGCTCGGCCGCATCGGCGGCCACTTTGCCGCCAACCTCGGCACGGTGGAGCTTTCCATCGCCCTGCACCGCTGTTTCGACACCCCGCACGACCGGCTGGTGTGGGATGTCGGCCATCAGGCCTATCCGCACAAAATGCTGACCGGCCGTCGCGCAGGCTTGGAGACTATCCGCAAACTCGGCGGCCTGATGCCGTTCTGCCATCGCGGCGAGAGCGAGTACGACAGCTTCGGCGTCGGGCATTCCAGCACCAGCATTTCTGCCGCCGCCGGCATGGCGGCTGCGGCCAGGGTGAAGGGCGAGCAACGCCGTACCGTCGCCATCATCGGCGACGGCGGCATCACCGGTGGCATGGCCTACGAGGCCCTGAACCACGCCGGGCACCTGGGCCTCGACCTCCTGGTGGTCTACAACGACAACGACATGTCGATCTCGGAGAACGTCGGTGCGCTGCGCGACCACTCGGCACGTGTCGCTGCCAAGCTGGACTTTGCCTTGCCACGCCTCATCGATGATGAGAGCTGCGAAAACAACATGCATCTGGCCGATCGTCCCGGTGCCTTGTTCGAGACCCTGGGCTTTGCCTATCACGGCCCCATCGACGGCCATGACCTGGATGCACTCACCGCCGCCTTCGATCAGCTCAAGACGGCCAAAGGCCCGCAGTTTTTGCATGTCATCACCGTCAAGGGCAAGGGCTTCGTGCCGGCCGAGGGCGAACCGATCAAGTATCACGGCGTCACGCAGTTCGACCCGGTGACGGGTGCCTTCCCCAGCAAAAAAGTGGCAGCCAAGGTCACCTACACCCAAGTGTTCGGCGACTGGCTCTGCGCTGCCGCCGCACGCGACTCGAAGATCGTCGGCATCACGCCCGCGATGCGTGAAGGTTCGGGACTGGTCGAGTTCTCGCAACAATTCCCCACTCGCTATTTCGATGTCGGTATCGCAGAGCAGCACGCCGTGACCCTGGCAGCCGGCATGGCCTGCGAGGGCCTGAAGCCGGTCTGCGCGATCTATTCGACTTTTTTGCAGCGGGGCTACGACCAGCTCATCCACGATGTCGCCATTCAAAACCTGCCGGTCACTTTTGCCATTGATCGCGGTGGCCTGGTCGGTGCCGATGGCGCAACCCACCACGGCGCGTTTGATCTCAGCTATCTGCGCTGCATCCCCCATCTGGTGGTAATGACCCCCAGCGATGAAAACGAGTTGCGGCGTATGTTGGCGACCGGCATCGCCCACACGGGCCCCAGTGCCGTGCGCTATCCGCGCGGCAATGTGCTGGGCGTGGCGGTGGATGAAATCCCCAAGCCGCTCGCCATCGGCAAGGGCCGCATCGTCCGCGAAGCGCGCGGCCGCCGCCGTCCACGGGTGGCCTTTCTCGCCTTTGGCTGCATGGTGCCGGTCGCACTCGAAGCCGCCGACATTCTCGATGCGGTGGTCGCCGACATGCGTTTCGTGAAGCCGCTCGATCTCGAACTGCTACTGGAACTGGCGCAGGAAAACGATCTCTTGGTGACGCTGGAAGACAATGCCAAGACCGGCGGTGCCGGCTCCGCCATCTGCGAGGCACTGGCGGCGCATCAGGTGCAGGTGCCGCTGCTCACGCTCGGCCTGCCTGATCACTTCGTCGAGCACGGCACGCGCGAAGAACTGCTGGCGCAAGTCGGCCTCGACACCTCGGGCGTGCTGCGCAGCGTGCAAAAGCGCCTGCGTGCAAAAGACCTTGACGAGTCAGCTGTGGTCGGGCCACAGCGGCGCGAGGGCTAGCCGCTGATCGCCTTGTAGAGCGTCATCGCGCCCGCCACGATCAGCATCATCGCAATGGCCCGCTTGAGGGCCAGCGCATTCATGCGAAACCCGAGGCGGCTGCCGATCCAGATGCCGGGGATCGCCCCCAGCAGCAGCCAGCCGAGCAGCAGGTAATCCACGGTGCCGAGCTTGGCGTGGCCCAGTCCCGCAAGGCCGGTGATGAGCACCGCGTGAGCAAGGTCACCACCCACCAGCCGCAGCGGCTGCTCCTTGGGGTAGAGCATCATCAGCAGCATCATGCCGATCACGCCGGCCCCGACGGAGCTGATCGTCACCACCGCACCGATCAAGAGACCTGACAGCACCGTGCCGAGTTTCTGGTGACGTTCGAGCAGGCTGCTGCCGCTGGCGTTCTCGCTCATCCGCACCAGTTTCAGGATCGGCTCCTGCAACAGCGTGAAAGTCGCCGTGGTCATCACCGCGATGGCGAGGGTGAGCTTGATCAGACGGTCGAGATCACCATTGCTGCCGTGGCTGTCGATATACACCAGCATGGCGATTGCGCTGGGGATGCTGCCCAGCGCCAGCCAGCCCACGATCGACCAAGCCATGCTGCCGTTGCGCTGATGCAGCACCACGCCCCAACTCTTGCTGAGTGAGGCATAGAGCAGGTCGGTACCAACGGCCAGCTTGGGGCTGATGCCATAAAACAGGATCAGGATCGGCGTCATCAACGAGCCGCCACCCACGCCAGTGGCCCCGACGGCGATGCCGACGATGAGTCCCGCGAGTGAATAGCCGAGGCCGTAAGTTTGCATGGGGCCGCGACGCTAACAGCGCGATGCACCTGAGAGCCAAGAAGCAAATGGTCTAGGCATATGCCCAGAAACAACCGGTCCG
Organism: Nevskiaceae bacterium; assembly: GCA_021731445.1. Classification (GTDB taxonomy): domain Bacteria; phylum Pseudomonadota; class Gammaproteobacteria; order Nevskiales; family Nevskiaceae; genus Stagnimonas. The sequence goes on from JAKFXK010000055.1 coordinate 10,857, forward strand.
TTCCTAGCGGTGCCAGATCACCGGCTGCCTCGCCGCCACCCAGGCATCAAAGTGCTTCGCATAAGTCGATTCGATCATCGGCCGTTTCACCTTCATGGTCGGCGTGATGAACTGGTTTTCGACCGTCCACTGCTCCGGCACCACCGCAAAAAAATCCAGCTGCTCGTGTTCGTTGAGCTGGGCATTGACGGCCGCGAGATGTGCAGCCAGCGAGGCACCCAACTCGGCCTTTTTCTCGGCGCTTTCTACGCAGGCCTTGGCGATGTCGGCATTGAGCATGAGCAAGGCAAACGGCTGCGGATAAGTGCTGCCCGCAACACAGCAGGCCTCGATGGCGCTGTGGGTGCTGAGTTTGTTTTCGATCGGTGCCGGGGCCACGTACTTGCCCTTGCTGGTCTTGAACTGCTCTTTCAGGCGACCGACGATCTTCAGCCGCCCGGCCTCGTCGATCTCGCCCAGATCGCCGGTGCGGAGCCAGCCATCCTCGGTCATGGTCTCGCGGGTTTTTTCCGGCTCCTTGAAATAGCCCTGCATCAGGCTGGGGCCGCGCGTCTGAACCTCGCCTTCGGGCGAGAGGCGGTGCTCGGTGCCCTCCCAGCAATGGCCCACATAGCCGATGCGGGCCTGGCCCACGCGCGAGCCGTGCGACACCCCAAAGTTTTCGGTCATGCCATAGCCCTCGAGCAGTTCAAGGCCGAGGCTGCGGTACCACTCGATCAGCGATACCGGCATGGGGGCCGCTCCACCACCGGCGATGCGGACGGCATCCAGCCCCAAGGCCTTGAGCAGTTTCTTTTTGACCAGTCCGCTGATGATCGGGATCTTCAGCAAGCGGTCGAGCTTGGCCTTGGGCATCTTGGCGAACACGCCCTGCTGGAACTTGGTCCACAGGCGCGGCACCGAGATGAAGTAGGTCGGCCGTGCGCGACGCAGGTCGGCCGCGAAGGTATCGAGCGATTCGACAAAGAACACGCGAAAGCCGCAGCGGATGGAGTTGGCTTCCACTAGCCAGCGCTCGGCGACATGGGCGAGCGGCAGGTAGGAGAGCATACGGTCGTCGGGCGAAAGACTGCCACGCTGCTCCGGCGGGGTGCCCGACCAGCCAATGTTGCCGAAGTTGTGCATCACGCCCTTGGGCATGCCGGTGGTGCCTGAGGTGTAGACGATGGTGGCGAGTTCATCGGCCGCGCGCACCACTTCGCCTTGCAGCGGCAAGGTCTCCGAGACGATGCGATCCCATTGCGCGTAGTCGGTTTTTGGCGCCAGCGGCATGGCGATGCAAAGCACATTCGCCGGGATGCCGGGGCGCATCTGCTCAAAGCCGTCGAGCTTGCCGATGAAGCAGGCTTTTGCCTCGCTGTGTTCGAGAATCTGCCGCACGCTCTCGGTGGTCAGCGTCGGGTAGATCGGTACGGACACATAGCCAGCCATCCAGATCGCGTAGTCGGCCATGATCCAGTGCGCGGAGTTCTTGCCAAGGATTGCTACCGTCGAACCTTGAGGCCAGCCCTGCGCCTTGAGGTACGCCGCGATGCGCCGCGCCTCACCGACTGCATGACCCCAGGTGTAGTCGCGGACGACGCCATTGCCCATCGGCTGTGTGAGGTAGGCGTGGTGCGGGCGCGTGCGCTCCCAATGAAAGATGCGTGCAAGCGGCAGGTGCTCCGGCGCGCAGGGACTCTGAGCCATGTCTTCTCTCCTCTTGTAGTGTGGCGATGCTAGCGCATCAGCAGCGACTCCCGTAACCTGCCCGCACAGTAAAATGCGAGGAGATGGAAATGGCGATAGCTGCCAGAAGTCCTTTCTACAATGCAGAGCACGAAGACTTCCGCAGCCAAGTGCGACGCTTTGTGGAAAGAGAGATTGTTCCCCATATCGACCGCTGGGAAGCGGCCGAAACCTTGCCGCGCGAGCTGCACAAAAAGGCAGCCAATGCCGGCTTGTTGCAGATCGGCTTTCCTGAATCCTGCGGCGGTGTCGAGGTGCCTGACCTGTTCTACCTGATCGTGCTCACCGAGGAGCTGGCACGCGCCGGCAGCGGTGGTCTCATCGCCTCGCTGATGAGCCACGGCATTGCCACGCCTCCGATTGCCCATGCAGGCACCCCCGCGCAGAAGGCCCGCTTCGCTGCCCCTGTGCTGGCGGGCGAGAAGATCGCCGCACTCGCCATCACCGAACCCGGTGGCGGCTCGGATGTGGCCAACCTCAAGACCAGGGCGGTACGCGAGGGCGACGACTACCTCGTTAACGGCAGCAAGACCTTCATCACCAGTGGCATGCGCGCCGATTTTGTGACCTGTGCGGTACGCACCGATGGCGAGGGCATGGGCGGCATTTCGCTGTTGGTGATCGAGGACGGCATGGCGGGTTTCACTCGCACGCCGCTGCAAAAGATGGGCTGGTGGTGCTCCGACACTGCCACGCTCTACTTTCAGGATTGTCGGGTGCCGGTTGCCAACCGCATCGGCGCGGAGAACATGGGCTTCATGGCGATCATGATGAACTTCAACCAAGAGCGGATCATGCTGGCCGCCCAGGCCTGGGCGTTCGCACAAGTCTGTTACGAAGAATCGCTGGCCTATGCGCGCGAGCGCCAGACCTTCGGCAAGGCACTGATTCGCAACCAGGTGATCCGCCACAAGCTCACCGACATGAAGATGCGGCTGGATGCCGTGAAAGCGCATCTCGATGTACTGGCCTGGCGCGTATCCAACAAGCAGATGCCGGTGGCGGAGGTCTGCCTGCTGAAGAACCACGCCTGCACCACGCTGGAATGGATCGCCAATGAAGCGATGCAGGTTTTTGGCGGTGCCGGCTATCTGCGCGGCGCCAAGGTCGAGCGCATCTACCGCGAGACCAAGGTGCTCACCATCGGGGGAGGTTCGCTGGAGATCATGAAGGACCTGGCGTCGAAACAGATGGGCTACTGACGCGGTCCGGTGTCTGTGTTGTCCCGGAGGACAACGATTTATTCAACCACCGATGTAGCGAAACCGTACTCGCTGCGTTAGCCCGCAGAACAATTCGTAGGCCAGGGTGTTGGCATAGCCCGCCACTTCTTCAGCGGGTAGCGCAGCACCCCAGAGGGTGACCGCATCACCCACTGCGGCCTGCGGTACGGTGCGCAGATCGACGGTGATCATGTCCATCGAGACACGACCCACCAGCGGCACCCGACTGCCGCGCACGATCACCGGCGTGCCGCTGGGCAGGCAGCGATGCACGCCATCGGCGTAGCCCACCGCGACCACACCGATGGGCATGCGCTCTGGCGTACGCCAGGTCTGACCGTAGCCGATGGCTTCGTTGGCATCGTATTCGCGGATGGCGATGAGGCGGCTTTGCAGGGTCAGTACGGGCTTCAAGCCCAGATCGCTGCCGAGTTTGCCGGGCAGCGGCGAGGCGCCGTAGAGCATCAGGCCGGGACGCACCCAATCCACCCTCGCCTCGGGCCAGGCCAGCAGGCCGGCGGAGTTGGCGATGGAACGCGGCCCCGCAACCCCCTGCAATGCCTGGCTGTAGGCGGCAATCTGCCGCGGCGTGGCGGCGTTGTCCGGTTCATCCGCACAGGCCAGATGGGTGATCCAGCCCTGAAACGTCCAGGCCGGATGCCGCTTGAGGGTTTCGACCAGGCGCGGCACGTCGGTGAGGGGGAAGCCCAAGCGGTGCATGCCGCTGTCGAGCTTGAACCAGACGTGGATCTCGGCGCTGGCCGGCAGCTGTTCGAGCAGGGCAATCTGCCAGTGGTCGTGCACCACCACCTGCAGACGCTCGTAGACGGCGAGTGCAGCCTCTTCGATGGAGATCACGCCTTCTAGCAACGTGATCGGCGTGGTGGAGAGATGCGCCTCGCGCAGCTGCATGGCTTCCTCCATGCAGGCCACTGCGAGTGCACCGACACCCTCGGCTTCGAGTGCGCGTGCGACCGGCACTGCGCCGTGGCCATAGGCATCGGCCTTCACCGCCGCCATGATCCTGCTGCGCGGCGCGACCTGCCTGACCACGCGCACGTTGTGGCGCAGGGCCGCGAGATCAACCGTTGCGGTGACGCGCGGGATCATGCGTAGTCGTCGTAACCGGCGGGTGCCAGGGCGTCGAGATTGTCGAAGCGGGTGAACTGGCCGAGGAAGGCGGTGCGGCAGATGCCGGTCGGGCCATTGCGCTGCTTGGCGATGATGAGTTCCGCCGTGCCCTTGTCGGGCGTGTCCTTGTTGTAGACCTCGTCGCGGTAGATGAAGACGATGACGTCGGCGTCCTGCTCGATACCGCCGGACTCCCTCAGGTCGGCCATGCGCGGCCGCTTGTTGTCGCGGTTTTCGACGCCACGATTGAGCTGTGAGAGCGCGATGATGGGCACGTTGAGCTCTTTCGCCAGCGACTTCAGGTTGCGCGAAATCTCGGAGATCTCGTTGGTGCGGCTCTCGCTGCCGGGGATCTGCATGAGCTGGATGTAGTCCACCACGATCAGGCTCAAACCATGCCTTCCCGCCACGCGTCTGGCACGGCTGCGCAAATCCAAGGGCGACAGCCCGCCGGTTTCGTCGATGTAGAGCGGGGCATCCTGAATCATGCCCATGGCGGAGCTGAACTTGCTCCAGTCCATGTCGTTCATCTGGCCGGTGCGCAGTCGCTGCTGGTCGACGCGCCCGAAGGACGACACCACGCGGATGCCCAGCTGCTCGGCCGACATTTCCATGCTGAACACCAGCGTCGGCAGCTTTTTATCGACCGCCGCGTACTCGGCGATGTTCATCGCAAAACTGGTCTTGCCCATCGAGGGACGGCCCGCAACGATGATGAGATCGCCAGGGTGCAGGCCATTGGTCATCTCGTCGAACTTGGTGAAGCCGGTCGAGAGGCCACCCGTGCCGTTGGGGTTGGCCTGCATGGCCCGCATCTTCTTGTCGAGCGCCTCCATCAGTGGCGCCATCTGCATGTACTGCGATTTCGATTTGGCATCGCGGCCACGCAGCTTGGTGAGCTGCTGTTCGGCCACATCCAGCAACTCGGTGGCATTGCGGCCTTCGGGGCGGAAAGCCAGTTCGGTGATCTGGTCGCCCGCCGACACCAGGCCGCGCAGCACGGCGCGTTCGCGCACGATGCGCGCGTATTCGGCGACATTGGCGGCACCCGGCGTATCGTTGACCAGCTGCCCCAGGTACGGCATGCCTTCCACGTCTTCGAGCTTGCCCAGGTTGCGCAGGTAGTCGGAAACGGTGATGAAATCACAGGGCCGCGACTGGTTGGCGAGCGCGCACAGGGCCTTGAAGATGATGCGGTGCTTCTCGAAGTAGAAATCGTCTTCCACCACGATGTCGAGCACCTCGAACACGCCCCGCGTGTCGAGCATCATGCCGCCCAGCACCGACATCTCGGCCTCTTCGGAGTGCGGCGGCACCTTCGGCGTGAGCAGCTGGCGCACCTTGCCCGTGCCCTGGGGGCGGTCGCTGCGGTCTAGATATTCGATGGGAGCCATACCGCTACTCTAATCCTTCAGACGCTGCCTTCAGCAGGGCCAAACCCGGTGGGTAGAAAATGAAAGTCCCGTGGGCAGGCCGTGGATAAGTCATACGTCCCCTGCAAGCGGCAATGGCTGCCGCGAAGCACAGCCGCATCCCAAAAACAAACGGCCCGCACAGGGCGGGCCGTTGCTGATGCAGAAAAGGCTTTTTAGGCTTTTTCGGCCTCGACCTTGATGGCGACTTCGACTTCCACCTCGGAGTGCAGGCGCACCAGCACCTTGAACTCGCCGGTGTTGCGGATCGGGCCTGCCAGCAGGTTGATCTCGCTCTTGTCGAGTTCGACCTTTTGTGCAGCCGCAGCGCGCTCGATTTCGGCAGGGCCGACCGAGCCGTACAGCTTGCCCTCTTCAGAAGCCAGCATGCGGACAACGAAAGTCATCCCTTCCAGCTTGCTGGCGCGGATCTTGGCGGCAGCGACGGAATCGTTGGCCTTCTTCACCAGTTCGGACTTGCGGGTCTCGAACACCGTCTTGTTGGCAGCCGTGGCGGGCAGCGCCTTGCCATTGGGCATCAGGTAGTTGCGGCCATAGCCGGGCTTTACCTTCACCACATCGCCCAGATCGCCGAGGTGCTTAATTTTTTCGAGCAGGATCAAATCCATGAGAGTCTCCTTACTCGTGCTTGTCGGTGTAGGGCAGCAGCGCCAGGAAGCGCGCGCGCTTCACAGCGTTGGTGATCTGCCGCTGGTAGTAGCTCACCGTGCCGGTGACACGGGCAGGCTGCAGCTTGGCGTTTTCGCTGATGTACTGCTTCAGCAGGTTCACATCCTTGTAGTCGATCGGCTGTGCGAAGTCGGACGAGAACTTGCAGGAACGACGCTTGTTACGGACGAAACGGCTCATGCTTCGGTCTCCTCTGCCACAGCAACTTCAGCGGTGTCATCGGCAGGTGCGACAGCATCGCCACGGGCCTTGTACTCGCGCTTGTTTTCTTCTTCGGGATTTTTGAACAGTGCGGACTGGCCGGTCACTGCCCCTTCGGTGCGCACGACCATCTTGCGGATGACGGCGTCGTTGAACTTGAAGGCATTTTCGAGTTCGGCCAGGGCCTTGTCGGTGCATTCGACGTTCATCAGCAGGTAGTGCGCCTTGTGCAGCTTGGCGATGGGGTACGCCAGCTGGCGACGGCCCCAGTCTTCGAGGCGGTGAATCTTGCCGCCGTCGGCTTCGATAAATGCTTTGTAACGCTCGGTCATGGCCGGGACCTGTTCAGACTGGTCCGGGTGCACCATGACCACGATTTCATAGTGGCGCATGCAACTCCTTGTGGATTAAGCCCCCCGCATCAAAGGCGGTGGAGCAAGGAAAACCGCCGAGGGGTTCCTCTGCGGGGCGCGAAGGATACGCAAACAGTGCCTGCAGGGCAAGAGCCTTAGCTATCCAAGGCTTTTTCAGCCGCTTCGCGCCCCCGCTGCCTGAGCTCGGCTTCGAACCGCGCCTCCTCGATCTGATCGAGCACGGCACCGACATCCGCCTCTGGCGAGACATCGACGAACATGCCGGTCAGCACGCTGTCGGGCTTCAGCGCACTGGCCTGGAACAGCTTCCAGATTTCGCGTGCGTACTGGGTTTCGAGCAGCTCAGGCGCGGCGCGGCCAAACGTGGCGCGCATGTTGTTGACGTCGCGCTCCAGCATGGAGAACGCATTGTTGTTGCTGGCCGCACTCACGGCCTGCGGCAGGTCGATCACCACCGGGCCTTGGGCATCGACCAGCACGTTGTATTCCGACAGATCGCCGTGAATCAAGCCTTCGCAGAGCATCAGCACGATCTGCCGCATCATGAAGGCGTGCCACTCGCGCGCCTGTTCCGGCGTGATGTCGACGTCGTTGAGGCGCGGCGCGGGGTGGCCATCGGCATCGCAGACCAGTTCCATCAGCAGCACACCCGCATGCACGCCGTGCGGCTTGGGCACTCGCACACCGGCGTAGTCGAGGCGGTACAGGGCCTCCACCTCGGCATTCTTCCACTCTTCTTCCTGCTGCTTTCGGCCGTGGCGGCTGGCACCCTTGCCCATCGCACGAGCATCGCGGCTGCCGCGTGCCTTGCGGCCCTCCTGGTACTGGGCGAGTTTGTGAAAACCACGATGCTCGGCCTCCTTGTAGACCTTGGCACAGCGCACCTCGTCACCACAGGCGACCACGAACACCGAGGCCTCCTTGCCGCTCTTGAGCTGCCGCAGCACGGCATCGACCATGCCGTTGTCGACCAGGGGTTGCAGGCCCTTGGGCGGCTTCATGGCAGGTGGCTCGGCTGGCCACAAAAAAAGGCGGCGTGAGCCGCCTCTGCTGCTGGCTTGAAAAAGGCAGTCACTACTTCTTTTTCTCGTTCTTCGCCGCTTTTTTTTCAGCCGGCGTCTGTGCGGGCTTCTTCTTGGTTTCCTTCTTGCGATCCATTCCCTTGCTCATGGGGTTTGCTCCGGGTTGGTGGTGGTTGCGGGTGCTGCGGGGTCAGCCGCGTCGGAGGCGTCGGCCAAACCGGCGGCATGACCACCAGCCAGTTTCTTGAGACGCTTTTCTTCCTGCTGCTTGATCTTTTTCAGCTCGCGCTGGCGCTTTTCGAACTGGTAGTTTGGCTTTGCCATGAGGGCTCCACTGGAATAGTGGTGCGCAGTGTAAGCGACTCGGAATGGCAGCCGTCACCGGGCCATGCCTCAGATTTAATTACGAACCCCGCATTCGACCCCAATTCAGATGCGGTGGGTAACCTCCGACTCTCTTTCCAATGCAAACTCAAGGAGAAAACCATGAGTGCAGTCCGTATTCCCGCAGATGCTCTGGTGCTGGTCGGCGATGGTTCCAAGGCGCTCTTCCTCCGCAACATTGGCAGCGAAGAGACGCCTGAGCTGCAGGTGGAGATTCTCAAGGCGCACGACAATCCCGCCACGCGCGACCAAGGCACCGACCGACCTGGTCGCCGCGCCGGCGGTGCAGGTATTGGCGCACGCAGCGCCATAGAACAGACCGACTGGCACAACCTGGAAGAGGCACGATTTGCTTCCCGGATCGCCGACGATCTCTATAAGGCGGCGCACGCTGGATTATTCGACAAGCTGGTAGTGGTCGCGCCACCTGCCACTCTGGGCGTACTGCGCAAGCAGTTCCACACCGAGGTTTCGCAGAAAGTGGTGGCCGAGGTTAGCAAGAACCTGACAGGCCATCAGGCTCCGGAGATCGCGCGGTTGCTCACCACTCACTGAGCGGATTCACTACGTTAGTTGCGCAGCTTGTAGCCGGTCTTGAACACCCACCAGATCGCCGTCAGGCACAGCAACATGAATACACAGGTCATGCCCACGCTCACCGCAATGCTGACATCGGCCACACCATAGAAACTCCAGCGGAAGCCTGAGACCAGATACACCACCGGATTGAACAGGGTCACCGTCTGCCAGAGCGGCGGCAGCATGCTGATCGAGTAGAAGCTGCCGCCGAGAAAGGTGAGTGGGGTCACCACCATCAGCGGGATGATCTGCAACTTCTCGAAGCCATCCGCCCAGATACCGATGAGGAAGCCGAACAGGCTGAAGGTGACAGCCGTGAGCACGAGAAACAGCGCCATCCACAGCGGATGCGCGATGCTGTAATCGACGAACAGGCGCGCGGTGGCGAGCATGAGGATGCCGAGCATCACCGACTTGCTGGCCGCTGCACCCACGTAGCCCAGCACCACCTCGACATGTGACACCGGCGCGGACAGCAGCTCGTAGATCGTGCCCGACCACTTCGGCATGTAGATGCCGAAGCTGGCGTTGCCGATGCTCTCGCTCAAGAGCGAGAGCATGACCAGGCCGGGGATGATGAAGGCCCCATAGCTGATGCCCTCGATCGCCCCCATGCGTGAGCCGATGGCCGCACCGAACACCACGAAATAGAGCGAGGTCGAAAGCACCGGCGAGGCGATGCTTTGCACCAGCGTGCGAAAGGTGCGCGCCATCTCAAAGCGGTAGATGGCTTTCACCGCATGCCAGTTGATGCCATTCATGCGCGCTGCTCCCGAACCAGATCGACAAAAATATCTTCCAGCGACGACTGGCTCGATTGCAGCTCCTTGAAATCGATGCCGTGCTCGTCCAGACGCCGCAGCAGGGCCGCGATGCCGGTCTCATCACTCTGCGCATCGAAGGTGTAGACCAGCGAGTCACCATCATCCTTGAGCGTGAGCGCTGCATCGGCGAGCGTGGCGGGGATGGCCGCCAGGGGTGCCTTGAGATGCAGCGTGAGCTGTTTCTTGCCGAGCTTCGCCATCAGCGCCTGTTTCTCTTCCACCACGATCAGCTCACCCTTGCGGATCACGCCGATGCGGTCGGCCATTTCCTCGGCCTCCTCGATGTAGTGCGTGGTGAGGATAATCGTCACGCCCCGCTCGCGCAGGCCCCGCACCATTGCCCACATGTCGCGGCGCAGCTCCACGTCCACGCCCGCGCTGGGTTCGTCGAGGAAGAGAATCTGCGGCTCGTGCGACAGCGCCTTGGCGATCATCACGCGCCGTTTCATGCCGCCGGAGAGCGTCATGATCTTCGAGTCGCGCTTGTCCCACAGCGAGAGCTCGCGCAGCACCCTTTCGACCAGCACGGTGTCCTTCGGCTTGCCGAACAGCCCGCGGCTGAAGTTGACCGTCGCCCACACCGTCTCGAAGGCATCGGTGGAAAGCTCCTGCGGCACCAAGCCAATCCTGGCGCGTGCCGCACGGTAGTCGGCAGAAGCATCATGTCCATCCACCAGAACGGTACCGCTCGTGGCATTAACGATGCCGCAGACGATGTTGATGAGCGTGGTCTTGCCCGCCCCATTGGGGCCGAGCAGCGCAAAGATTTCGCCACGCCGGATATCGAGATCAACGCCTTTGAGCGCCACAAAGCCCGACGCATAAGTCTTGGTCAAGTTTTTGATGGAAAGGATGGTGGACACGCGGGCATCACGGCAGAAAGGTCGCGCATTATCCGCGATCAATGCCCTGTGCTATCACTGGCGCGCTCATGGTCAGCCCCGAAAATCACCTGTCGCCCACCTCGCGCCGCTTCTGCATCGACGCGCTCAACCTCGCCTACTGGGACAGCCGGGTGCCTTCGCTGCGGGTGCCGATGACACTGATGGCGCAACTGCTCGCGCAAGGCCACGAAGCGCGACTCTACTTCGATGCCAGCGCTCGCCATCGCTTCCCCTCCGAGTTGTCGATCTACGAGCAGCTCATGCAGCACCCGCAGCACTGCATCGAGGTGGCCGCTGGCCGCACTGCCGATGGCCTGCTGTTGCGCGATGCCCGCGCCACCGGTGCCAGCCTCATCACCCGCGACCACTTTGCCGATCACCGCCGTCGCTATCGCAAGCTGATTGACGATCCCACCCGGCGCTTATCTGGCTGGGTGGAGCAAGGGCAACTCTGCGTGCCGGGCTTGATGCTTGAAGTGCTGCTGCCACTCACGGCGTTGGAAGCTTGGCAAGCACTCGCGCCACTGCTCAAGCCTCAAACAGCACGACCCGCCCAAGCCAGCAAGACCAGCCTGCCCGCGCTGCTCGCCGCAGCCCTGCTCAGCATCGGCCTGCCACGCGCACAGGCATCACCCCTCGTTGCACCCACCCTTGCCCCGCCAACCATGGAAGAAGTGCGCTTTTACACCCAGCCCCTCGTCAGGGCCAGACTGCGCCTGCCCGACAGCCTGCGCGACTTCGCCGTGATGCAGATCGCCCCCACCACCGACGATCCTGCACGCTTCGCCGTGACGTTGCAGTTCAAGGCCAAAGCGCCGTTCGGTGGTATCACACAGCACACCACAGACTTTTTGATGAAACGTTCCAGCAGCGGTAAGGTTTGGCTAGTGACAATGAAATGAAGGTCAGCGAAGTGCCAGAAGCGGGCGTTCGTAGCTAGGATAGCTGTCAGACCCGTCAGGATAAACCATGTGGCGCTTCCGTAAGTCATTTTCACCGCTGCCCGGTGTGCGTCTGACGCTCTCGCCGAGTGGAATTTCAACTTCTGTTGGAGCCGGCCCCTTCCGAATTACGTCAGGCCCACAAGGGCAATACATAACCGCAACAGTCCCAGGCACTGGCCTTTCTTTCCGACAGTCCTTATCTGGCGCCCAAGCACGCGGTGGCACCTTCTCCCCGCCTCTACATGCTCAGCAATATTTACCAGTTGCTGTGCAGCCCATCGTCATGGATCCAAGGGTCGAACAAATCGAGAGCGCGGGCTCTGCAGTTCTTACGTCGCCTGGCATTGCAGAATTCCGAAAGCTCTTGGATCGCGCGAGAACCGAGCAGGCTCAAATTGCAAAGGAAATCGCAGTAGCGAAATCAACCGAGGGAGTTGCAACGAGAAAGCACCTCAGCTGGAAGAATGGTTGGCTCTTCCGAAGGCTGATGAAGTCGCGCTTTGCTGCACTTGAAGCGGCCGCCGAAGAATCAACGGCCAGACGCGTCGAATTGGAAGAGCAGGAGGAGTTGGCAAAACTAGGAACTCAAATTGAGATTCCCGATAGCCTTAAGGCAAGTTTCTCCCGTCTAACAGATTCTTTTGCCCAGCTATCTCGATCCCAAAAAATCTGGGACACAGTTAGTCACAGAGTGATTAATCAGTTCGCTGAGCGAACCCTTGCAGCAAGAGCGGTAGAACGAAAGCAGGTCCAATTTCGACTCGGACGATGCACTGTCATTCAATCGGATTGGCAGGTTCCACACCTCGAGAACGCCAACGGTGGTGACATCTACTTATTCCCACTGTTTGTCGTCTATTTTGCGGGTGAGCACAGCTTTGCCTTGCTCGAGTACAAAGACGTTCATTTCATCAGTAGCATCACGCGCTTTCAGGAAGAAGAAGGCGTCCCCACTGACTCTCAAGTTGTCGGCAAGACTTGGGCAAGGACTAATAAGGATGGCAGCCCAGACCGCCGCTTCAAAGAGAACTACGAAATTCCCATCACGGAATACGGAAAACTCGTACTAAGTTCCTCCACAGGCCTGAATGAGGAATACGTGCTAAGCAGTGCTGCAAGTTGCCAAGCGTTCGGAAAAGAGTGGAATGCACTCGTCCAAGGCATCGCAAGGGGAGGCTAAGTCAAATGTTCACCATCCGCTTTGGGCTGGCACCAGCCCTTACGCCAAGCCTTGGCGCACAATCGGCCCCACAACAAATCATGCAGCAATGAGCCTGCCCATGACCCTGACGGTGACACCCTCCCAGCAGGCCTGCGGCGCCGCAGTGTCTGGCGTCAATCTCTCGCAGCCAGTCGATGCCGCGACCATCGCCGCGATCCGTACCGCATGGCTAAAGCATCACGTCCTCGCCTTCCCCGATCAGTTGCTCAGCGATGACGATCTGGAACGCTTCACACTGTATTTCGGCAGCTTCGGCGAAGACCCCTTCATCGCACCAATTCCAGGACGCCAGCACATCATCGCGGTGGAGCGGCGTGCCGACGAAAGGTCGTCGCTATTCGCAGAAACCTGGCACAGCGACTGGAGCTTTCAGGCGCGACCACCGGCAGGCACCTGCCTGTATGGCATCACCATCCCGCCGGTCGGTGGCGACACGCTGTTCGCCAACCAGCATGCGGCGCTGGATGCGATGCCCGATGCCCTGCGCAAGCGACTCGAAGGCCGCATGGCCATCCATTCCGCGAAGCGCGCCTACGCACCCGACGGCTTGTACGGCAAAGGCGATACCACCAGGGCACGCGCGATGGTGATCCGGCCTTCCAAGGAGGCGGAAAACACAGAGCGCCACCCGCTGATCCGCAAGCATCCCGAAACCGGCCGCGAGGGGGTCTTCGGCTGCTTCGGCTACATCATCGGCATTGAGGGCATGGCCGATGCCGAGGCGATGCCGCTGCTGATGGAGCTTTACCAGTGGCAGTCGCGCGAGGCCTTTCAGTACCGCCATCGCTGGCAGCCGAACATGCTGGTGATGTGGGACAACCGCTCGCTGCTGCACGCGGCCACCGGCGGCTATGCGGGGCACCACCGGCTGCTGCACCGCACGACTATTGCGGCGGCCTGAGTGACAAGGGTGGGCGAAGTGATAGCGTGTCCGCGCGGTTGACGGTGTAGCGCCTGTCTCGTTGACCCGCGTGGGCAAACGAAAAAAGTTTGCCCACCCTACGCTCCGCCAGAGGAAGCGCAACAGATCTCAGCGCATCAGGCTTCGATGATCAGCTTGAAGCCGCCAAAGAACATGCGCTTGCCATCGAACGGCATGTCGCTGGGCTGCATGTTGGCCATGAACGGATCGGCCATCACCTTGGCCATCACCTCGTCGCGGTGCTTGCGGGATTTGTAGAGCGCCCAGGCGAACACCACGGTCTCGCCTTCTTTGAGCTTCACGCTCTGCGGAAACGAGGTGGTCTTGCCGGGCTTGACGTCATCGGCAACGCTTTCGTTGTAGGCCAGCGCGCCATGCTTGAGCCAGAGCTTGGCGGATTTCTTCGCCAGTATCTTGTAGGCCGCCAGATTCTCGATGGGTACGGGGATCACAAAGCTGTCGACATAGTTCATGGTGATTTTCCTTAGGCGTTATTGGTGTTTGCTGCGGGCTACTGCGATTGGATCAACACCAGATTTTGCACCTGCCGTTGGTTGCCCTTGCTGGCGGTGAGCGTGATCTGCAAACGACCGCCACCCTGTTTCATCGGCGGCGCGTTGAAGCCGATACGGAAATTGCCGTTCGCATCCGCCTGCGTCGACTGGGTCAGCAGATTCTGGCTCAGGCCCAGGAGGCCGAAGATCGCCGATACGGCGGTGACCTGCGCATCGATGGTTGCCCCCGGTGCGGTGCGGCCGCGCAGCTCGATTTGTCCGGCGACGACCTGCCCTTGATTCTGGTGACTGGTCAGCTCCAGCGACAGCGGCACGCTGCTGGCCGCACTTGCGGAGGCCAGCACCGTGAATTGCCAGCTCTGGCGCAGGCTGTTGCCAGCACGGTCTTTCGCAGTGACCACGGCGGTATAGCTGCCGGCCTCGAGATCGGCACGGTAGTTGAAGAACTGCGGGGTGATCACCGCGCTGCGGGTGACATCGCGTCCGGCCACAACCAGCACGACGCTAGTCGGATCCACACCGCTGCCACTGCTGTCGTCAAAAGTGCCGGAGACCGACACCGCAGTGCCCGAAGAGAGTTGCGCGCCATTGACCGGCAGGAGGTTGCCGATCACCGGACGCGCCACGCTCTTCACCAGCAGCTGATTGAGCGGGATGCGCAGGGTCCTGCCGCTCGCCAGCAGCGTGCCAGTCACTCGCGCATTGCTGGCGATGCGGTCGCTGCGGCGCACGGTGTAGCTGCCGGTGTAGGTGCCGCTGCGGATTTCGCGCAGGAAGACCGGGTTGGCAACGCCTTCGATACTGACCGAGGCCTGACCACCCGGGCTGGCAACCATCGTGAAATCGAGATCAGCCCCGGCTTCGAGCTTGTCGAGTGGTGTCACCGCCAAACTCTCGATGGCAAGCACACCGGGCTGCACGGGGGTGGGTACCGGCAGCAACGCATTGACGGTCACGCCCAGCGACTCGCCGAGCAAGGAGCTGGTGGAGCGACTGCCGCGCTTGAGCGTCCCACGCGCGGTGGTCGTGCTGCTGATGCGGTCGCTGGCCCTGACGGTGTAACGGCCCTCGTAGACACCAGGCTCAACCTCCTTCAGTGGAATGCGGGCCTCGATGCCGCTGATGCGCACGCTGGCCGAGCCGCGTGCGCTGCCTTCCAGTGTGAAGTCCAGTGTCGAACCCGCGCGCAGCTCTTCGTCAGCATCGACATAGAACTCGGAAATGACCGGTGCGGCTTTCGAGCGTTGTGCGGCCGCTGGCTCCGCGTGGCCGAGTGCCAGGATGGCGACGAGCGCCGACAGCAGCAGGGCCGGGAACCTCGACCCGCGACGGGTCGTGGGCTGCGCGGGGCTTGGCTTCTTTGCAATTGCATGATCTGTGTTCATCGACAGTCTCCAGGGATTTTTGCTGCCTGACAGATTCAGCGCAGCTTGCGACTGGATCAGACATGCACAGACCTTATTGGGGCCTCGCCGTGAACCGGCACTTAACTCGCGGCCGCAAGCACAGCAGGACCATGCAGCGCTCACCCGCCCGCATTTCGACTTCGCGCTCAAATCCCGCAAACTCTCACTCGCGCAACCATTGACTGAGAAAAATCCATGCACCTACCCGACAAGGGCATTTCATCCGTGCTGGCGGAGAACCGCCGCTTCGAGCCCTCGGCTGAGTTCGTCTGCCACGCGCGACTCGATGCCGACAAGCTGGCGGCCCTGCATGCGGCCGCTGCCGCCGATTACGTCGGCTTCTGGGGCGATCTCGCCAAAAAGACCTTGGCCTGGCAGACGCCCTTCCGCATCGTTCTCGATGACTCTGCGGCGCCCAACTACCGCTGGTTTGTGGATGGCAGGACCAATGCTTCGGTCAATTGCCTGGATCGCCACCTCGGCGCGCGCGGCGACAAGATCGCCATCCGCTTCGAGGCGGACAAGGGTGGCTCGCGCACGCTTACCTACAAGGCGCTGCACGCCGCCGTGTGCAAGCTCGCCAACGGCTTGAAATCACTCGGCGTCAGCAAGGGCGACCGCGTCATTGTCTACCTGCCGCATACGCCGGAGGCGGTGATGACCCTGCTCGCCTGCGCCCGTATCGGCGCCACCCACTCGGTGGTGTTCGGTGGCTTTTCGGCCACCTCGCTGAAAGACCGCATCGAGGATGCCGGTGCGAAGTGGATCATCACCGCCGATGGTAACTCGCGCGGTGGCAATCTCATCGACCTCAAGAAAACGGTCGATGAGGCCTTGGCCGGCGGTGGCAGGAGCATCGAGAAAGTCATCGTGCTTCAGCACGGCGGCAACCCGGTGAGCATGGTCAGCGGGCGTGATGTCTGGTGGCACGAGCTGGTCGCCGGCAAGAGCGACCGTTGCGAACCAGAGTGGGTCGAGGCCGAGCACCCGCTGTTTCTGCTCTACACCAGCGGCAGCACCGGCAAGCCCAAGGGCATCCAGCACTCCACCGGTGGCTATCTGCTCGGTGCGCATCTCACGGCGCAGTGGATTTTCGATTTGAAGGAAGACGACGTGTTCTGGTGCACAGCGGACGTGGGCTGGGTCACGGGCCACAGCTACGTTTGCTACGGGCCGCTCAGCAATGGCGCGACGGTGATGATGTTCGAGGGCGTGCCGACCTGGCCCGATGCGGGGCGCTTCTGGAAGATTTGCCAGGATCATGGCGTCACCATTTTCTACACCGCGCCGACAGCCATCCGCGCGCTGATGAAGCTCGGCGACGACTGGCCGAAGCAGTACGACCTCTCGAAGCTGCGTCTGCTGGGGAGTGTGGGCGAGCCGATCAACCCCGAAGCCTGGATGTGGTACCACCGCGTCATCGGCCGTGAGAAGCTGCCCATCGTCGATACCTGGTGGCAGACCGAAACCGGTGCCGCGATGATCTCGCCGATCCCCGGTGCCATGCCGACCAAACCCGGCTCTTGCACCCGGCCCCTGCCCGGCATCTTCTGCGAGATCGTCAACGAGTCGGGCGAGCCGGAGCAGGGCGCGGATGCCGGCGGCTATCTCGTCATCACCAAGCCCTGGCCGCACATGCTGCGCACCATCTGGGGTGACAACGAGCGCTACAAGAAGGGCTACTTCGGGCAGTTCCCCCCGCGAGCTGATGGCAGCTATCTGTATGTCGCAGGCGATGGCGCGCACCGCGATGCCGACGGCTATTACTGGATCATGGGCCGCGTCGATGACGTGCTCAACGTCAGCGGCCACCGTCTCGGCACGATGGAAGTCGAGAGCGCGCTGGTCAGTCACCCGCGTGTGGCCGAAGCCGCCGTGGTCGGCCGGCCGCACGAGATCAAGGGCGAGGCGATCTGCGCCTTCGTGATCTGCAAGGGCACGCGCCCCGAAGGCGTCGAAGCCGATGCACTGGTCAAGGAGTTACGCGAGCACGTCGCCAAGGAGATCGGTGCCATCGCCAAACCCGACGACATCCGCCTCGCCGACGGCCTGCCCAAGACCCGCAGCGGCAAGATCATGCGGCGGCTATTGCGCTCCATCGCAAAGGGCGAGGACATCACACAGGATGTCTCCACCTTGGAAAACCCAGGTATCGTCGCGCAACTGACGAAGACGGGGGCTGCAACGCTTTAACAAGCACCAAGGAAACACCGAGCAAGCGGTTCTTTTCTCTTGGCTGCTGTTGTTGCCATTTTCCTGACGAACGCGTTATACGAACTGAATCTCGCGGAGGGCGAGATCACTAAAACTTATAACAAGCGTTCGGTACCTGCATGACCGCCATCACCCCAGTCGACCTGAGCTCTTTTGAGCGCGTGCGTCACCGCGCACGGCTTTTCACCCTCCTGCTGCAGATCGTCCTGGCATTTGGCGGTGCTTTCGTTGCCGCGCAGATGACCGGTTTTTCGCAGGTGGAGTGGGCCCTCTTGCTGCTCGACGGGCTACTGTGCGCCTTGTTGGTTCCCGTGCTCCTGCATGCCCACGCCCATCAAAAGAAATCCTGGTCAGAGGCGATCGGCACCTTCGCTATCGCATCGGGAGCGCTGGTGGTACTCCAGCGCGTGGCATTTGCCTACCACGAGCCGATGCTGGAAGACCCGCTGACGAATGCATTCAGACCAATCTGTGCCTTCGTCCCGTTCGTGCAGGTTGCGGCTGTGGCAGTGCTCAGGACCCGTCACGCCGTGCATCTGTGTGCGATTTATTCAGTCCTGTTATGCGTGATCATCGTTTCCGGCTTGATCGCCACTGGCAGCTTTGACCTTGATCGCCCAGGGGTGACACTCGTGCTGCTGTGGCTTTTCGCCGGGAACCCGCTGTTTCTTTCAATGCTGTACACGCTCCCCAGAAATCAGGAGCTGTTGCTGATTACCGAGAAGGAACTGAGGCGCGCAGCAGAACAGGCGGAGCTTCTTCGACAGTTGCACGAAGGCGAAAACCGGTTTAGCGCGTTCATGGACCATAGCCCCGCCATTACCTGGGTCAAGGACGAGGCCGGACGGTACCTCTTCGCCAACATCGCTCTCGAACGACATTACGGAATGGCTGCTGGCTCGTGGAAAGGGAAAACGGATTTTGACTTTCTGCCCGAGTCCTTCGCACACGATTGCCGCGCAGCGGAGATTGCAGTGATGCAATCCGGAACGGCGCGAAGTTCCAGCGGGCCGGGGCCGGATTTCGCCGGCAAGCCGCGTGAATGGTTGCTCGTCCGCTTTCCGATCAGCAATGAGGGAGGCCCGCCCCACGTGGGCGGTATCGCGACCGATATCACCGAGGGATGTCGCCTTGAACAGGCACTGGAAGACACCAAGGCCCATCTGAAAGGACTCATGGATGAGAGCCCTGTACTGGTGTGGATGAAAGACTCCGCTGGCCGTTATTCCTATGTCAGCCGCTCCTACGAGCGGCGTTTCCAGTTGCAGTCGGCCCAGGTTCTGGGCAAAACCGATTTCGACTGGTGGCCACAGGATGTGGCTGAAGACTTTGCCAAAGCTGACCGCGAGGTGCTGCTTTCAGGGAAAACGGTCGAAACGGTTGAGTCCACGCCCGATCCCGATGGCATGGTGAGGTTCTGGTGGGTTTTCAAGTTTCCCTTTCAGAACTCGATCGGCGAGACCTTTGTGGGCGGCGTCGGCGTCGATATCACCGAGCGCAAGCGTGCCGAGGATCAGGTCAAGCTGCAGTCGATGACCGACGAGTTGACCGGGCTGTACAACCGGAGAGGCTTTTTCCTGCTTGGGGAACAGGAGTTCAAATCTCTCCGGCGCACAGCAGTGCCCGCCACGATGCTCTTCGTGGACATTGATCGACTGAAATACATCAACGATACGTATGGACACGCAGCCGGTGACGAGGCGATCGTGGCGGTTGCCGAGGCACATCGCCTGACATTCCGGGACTGCGACATCATTGGTCGGCTTGGAGGTGATGAGTTCGCCATCCTTGCGGTCAATTGCCTCGATGTGGCCGAGCTTCAGAAGCGACTGACACAGCAAGTCGACTCTTTCAATCAGCACCATGTCCGCCCCTGGAAATTGTCGGTGACGATTGGTGCATTTCACATTGCGCAGTCAGACGCGGAGGATCTCGAATCGTTCATCATCAAAGCGGACGAGAAAATGTACGAAGCTAAGAAGGCACGCAAAACAGCCTAGGGCGTGTCATCAAAAATCCTGTCCGGTTGATGCGGCAGCGTCCCTCATCCGGCGCTCTGCGCCACCTTCTCCCAGAGGGAGAAGGAAAGGAAAATCCCTTCTCCCCCTGGGAGAGGGTTGGGGTCTGGGCCTGGCCAACTCAACAAAACTTTTCGAGAAAGGGTCAAGCAACGAGCGCAATGCAGTGTCACACCAACAGCGCGCGCCCGAACAACGCGTTCATCCGGCTCCAAGCCTTCTCGGCCTGATCGTGGTTGTAGACGCGAGAATCGGTCGGGCACCAGCCGTGTTTGGTGCCGGCGTAGACCTCGATCTCGGCGGGTAGCTGCGCGGCAGCGAAGGCCTCGCGCAGGGTTTCCTTAACATTTGGGTCTTTAGCGTCGTCATTCTCGGCGACGGCAATGAGGAACTGCGCTTTCATCGCCGGGATCAAGAGATGTGGGCTGTCGGACTTGTCGGTGGCCAGCCCGCCGCCGTGGAAACTGGCACCGGCACCAATGCGCTCCGGCACGGTCGCTGCCGTGCGCATCACCAGCGGGCCGCCCATGCAGTAGCCAGCGGTGCCAATCTTGCGCCGGGTATCGACGGACTTTTGTGCATCGAGCCAGGCGACGAAAGCCTTGGCATCGACTGCGGCGGTTTCCACCGTGAGTGCGTTCTTGAGCGCCATCAGTGACTCACGCACAGCGGGGTCGTCGAAGCTGGGGTTGGCGGGCGCGGTGGGCGCGCGCTGGCTTCGATAGAAGGGATTGACCACCAACACCGCGTAGCCCCCTTCGGCGAGGCGCGTCGCCATGTCTTTGAACGCAGGCCTTAAGCCGAAGATGTCGGGCCAGATCAGCACCGCCGGCTGCTTGCCCTTGTGGGGATGCACGAAGTAGGCATCCGCCATGCCATCTGCGGTTTTGATCTCCACGTCCCTGCCCTTGGTGTGGCCCGCAAACGCGGCCTTTGGCAGGCTGGCGAGCAGCCCGGCGGTGAGTGTCATGCGCCCGAACTCGCGCCGTGTGAGCTGCCGGTTCGGCCCTGCAAACTCACTGAAATCATCGTGCTCGCACATCGTTGGTTTCTCCAGGGGTGGCCAACTGCTTTATGTGAGTCTGGCATGGGTCAGAGGTTCATTTCACGCACGCTGGCGGCCTGCGCAAGGGCGGCTGACAATGCCGCCATGAATACCGACGACGACTTGCTGTTTGCCGATGAAGACCATGGCTCAGGCCACAGCCTGCCGCCGTGGATCGTGATGGTGGTGGACGACGAGCCGGATATCCTCGCCGTCACCCGTCTGACGCTGGAGAATGCGCAGTTCTCCGGTCGCGGTGTGCGCCTCGTCAACGCCGGCTCGGCAGCAGAGGGGCGGCGCGCGCTGGCAGCGCATCCCGATGCGGCGCTGATCCTGCTCGACGTGGTGATGGAGAGCGACGATGCGGGCCTTACGTTCGTACGCCATGTGCGTGAGGGCTTGAGCAACCGCGACGTGCGCATCGTGCTGCGCACCGGCCAGCCGGGTGTGGCACCGGCACGCGCGGTGATCGACGCCTACGAGATCGACGACTACCGCACCAAGACCGAGCTGACCAGCGAGCGGCTCTATGTGAGTGTGGCCGCAGCCCTGCGCACCTATGCACTGCTGGATAGCCGCCGCCAGCGCGAGCGTGCATTGATGGAATCGCATCAGGAGTTGGAACGCTTCGCCTACGTCGCTTCGCACGATCTGCAAACGCCGCTGCGCGCCATCGTCGGCTACACGCAGCTCTTGCAGCGCCGCCACTCTGCGGCGCTTGATACCGATGGGCAGACACTGCTGGCGGATGTGGTGGCCAGTGGCACCACGCTGTCACTGTTGATTCGTGACCTCCTGGAGTTCTCCGACCTGAGCCATGCCAGCCGCCAGCCGCAGCCGGTAGCGCTGGATGCGGTGATGCAGCGGGTGCAGACCCGCCTCGCCAGCGAGATCGCGGCCCGCCATGCGCAGCTGGAGATCGACGCACTGCCCAGCGTGCAGGGCGATGCGGTGATGCTCGAACAAGCACTGGTCAACCTGATGGACAACGCACTCAAGTTTCAGCCCGGCGATACGCCGCGTGTGCGCGTGGCGGCGCTGGCCGATGCGACACATCTCGACATCGCGGTGCGCGATGAGGGCATCGGCATTGCGCCAGAGCATCTCGCGCAGGTACTCGAAGGTTTCCGCCGCCTGCATACACAGGAAGATTTCGCCGGTACGGGATTGGGACTGGCGATCTGCAAGAAAGTCGCACGCCTGCATGGCGGCGAGCTGCTGGCGCAATCCGAGCCGGGTGCGGGTTCTACGTTTACGCTGCGCTTGCCACTGACGTCGTGACCGGTAGCCGCACGGTAAATACCGTGCCCTTGCCCAGCACACTCTCCACTGCGATCGTGCCGCCCAAGGTCTGCGTAACCAGGTTGTAGACGATGTGCAGCCCCAAGCCACTGCCGCCTGCCCCGCGCCGGGTGGTGAAAAACGGGTCGTAGATGTGTGGCAGCACGTCAGCCGCAATGCCCACGCCATCGTCGGCGATGCTCAGTGCAATCGCATCGCTCTCGCGTGTGGCGCCCACCCGCACCACGCCTGCCTGCCCGTTGGGGAAAGCATGATCCAGCGCATTGAGCACGCAGTTGCTCACCACCTGTGAAAGCGCGCCCGCCGCCAGATGCAGTGACACACCCGGCGGGCAAAGCAGCTCCACACGATGCGGCGTCGCCTTGATGCGTGGGCGCAGGCTGTGCAGGGTCTCGTGCAGATACACGTCGAGGTCGATGGTGCGCGTCTCGCGGCTGGTCTGATCGACGGCGATCTGCTTGAAGCTCTGGATCAGCTCCGCCGCACGTTCGAGATTGGCGAGCACCATCTCGGCGGACTGGCGGCTGGTGGCGACGGTGTCGAGCAGCTGTGATTTTTTCAGCGTGCCTTCGCTGATCGCCTCGCCGAGCAGCACCATGCGGTCGCGCAGGTGCGAGGCGGCAGTGACGGCGATGCCGACCGGTGTGTTGATCTCGTGCGCGATGCCCGCGACCAGCACGCCGAGCGAGGCCATTTTCTCCGACTGCACCAGCCTATCCTGCGTTGCGCGCAGGGCTTCGAGCGCGGCCTGCGTTTCGGCGACCTGCTGTTGCAGCGAGGTGGTGAGGCTGGCGCGCGCCTCTTCCGCCGCCTTGCGCGCGGTGATGTCGCGCACCACCGCCGCACCATGGCGGGCGTTGGCGATGGTGACCGCGCCCACCGAGACCTCGAGCACCAGCGGCGTGCCGTCGTGCCGCAAGCCGCGCCACTCGCGCACGCTGCGGCCTTGGGCCTCACCGGTCGCAAAGGCCAGCAACTCCACTGCGGGGCCATCGGCCTCGCCTGGCAGCAGGCGTGACAGCGGGCTGCCCTGCAAGTCGGCGAAGGCATAGCCGAACATCTCCTCCGCGCCGGCGTTGGCACTGACGATCAGGCCTTTGGCATCGAAGGTCAGGATGGCATCGGGGATGGTGTTGACGACCGCGCTTGCGTCTTCTGCGCGCGGTGGCTTGTGTGGCGTGTCGCTGTCTGGCGCGTCGTCGCTGTCCAGCGTGCGAAACGCCAGGGGTTGCGCGGGGGCCTCGTCGATCAGCTCGTTCCAGCGGTCGAGCAGGCTCAGGCTCAAGGCATCAAGTTTCTTCGCGGTCTCGGCGCGCTCGGCTTCAACCTTGCGCTGGCGCTCGTCGGCCAGGTCATGATCGTCGGGGAAGGCGATCAGCGCCCCCGCCCCCTCTGGCGGCGTTATTTCTGCTGCCGCATCGGCTTGTGCATCCAACGGCGGCTGTTCGGCAGGCTCGGTTACGGCGGGTGCGCCCAGAGCGAACTTGCCTGCAGCCGTGCCACTGACCCGCTTCGACAGATCAGGCTTCGGCACGGCGACGACCGGTGCGGTGCGCGCGACCGGCTTGGCCGACTTGAAGAAGTCCTTCAGGCCCACAGGTCGTAGCCGCCAATCCACCGAATGGGGTGGATGCTGTGGTTGTTGGCGGCGACAGTCATGCCTGGGTCTCCTTCAGGGTTTCGAGGCCAGCAGTTTTTCGACGGCGCCCTGAGTGTAGGGGTGATAGCCGGGTTTGGCTTCCGCGTAAATCGCCCTCGCTTTTGCACGGCCGGTCTCGGTCTGCAACAGTGCTTCGTAGACACCCGAAATCAGGTAGCGGCGACCGACGCCGATGAGATGGCGGCGCACAGCGGCATCCACCGTGGAATCACCGTGGCGGATGGCCAGCGGCAGCCAGCTCTTGAGCAAAAAGCCGTTGTGGCTGTCGCTGAGGTGATGCTCGGCATCCAGGGTCTGCAATTGGGCAAGCGTCACCGACGGTGGCATCTGGTCGAGGAAATAAGTCCAGTGCAGCACATTCCAGCCCGCCACCGGCAGCGCGCTGGCCGCGATGCGGTCAGCCAGCCAGCCGGCGCGCAGTGCATCGATCCTGGCGAACACGTCGGAGGCCGGATAGACCGCCGTCGCCGGGATCGCATCGCCATAAATCCACTCCCGTGCCAGTGCGAGACTGACGACGCCGGGGTGAGCCTTGAGCAGGTGCTCATCTAGATAGGCAAGGAAGTCCTCCGTCGTCAGGCTGGTGAAGGCATGCTCGTTGAACCAGCTGCGCAGGAAGGGATCGAACACCGCGCGGCCGAAGGCACGTTCCAGGTTGTAGAGAAACAGCGAGCCCTTGTTGTAGGCGATGACCTGGGCGATGTCGTCGGGGTCGGCATGAGCGGCGACGGGTGCGAGGGCCATCTGGTCTTTCGGCACCGTCGGCAGGTCACGGCGCAGCTCCTCGGACTCCTGCACCCGCTCCATGTCGGCACGCTCTGGCCCATAGACGGCCTCCATGATGCGGTTGGTGCAATAGCTGGTGAAGCTCTCGTTGAGCCAGAAGTCGCGCCAGCTGGCATTGGTGACGAGATTGCCCGACCAGGAATGCGCCAGCTCGTGCGCCACCAGTGAGACCAGCGCCTTGTCGCCGGTGATGACGGTGGGACTGGCAAAGGTGAGGCGCGGGTTTTCCATGCCCCCGAAGGGGAAGCTGGGTGGCAGGATCAACAGGTCATAGCGGCCCCAGCGGTACGTGCCATAGAGTTTTTCAGCGGCCACGATCATCTGCTCGGTGTCTTCAAACTCCTTCGCGGCTTTCTGCACCATTGCCGGTTCGCTATAGATGCCGGATCGTGCGCCCGTCGCGGCAAACCGCAGATCACCGACGGCGAGCGCCAGCAGGTAGGAGGGGATGCGCTCTTCCATGCGGAAGCGGTAGTCGCCATTGCGTACCGCCTTCGGGTCGTTGTCGGCGCTCATCACCGCGCGCAGGGCCTTGGGCGTGCGGATGCGTGCCTCGTAGCTGATGCGCACGGCCGGGGTGTCCTGCAGCGGCACCCAGCTGCGGGCGTGGATGCTTTGCGACTGGGTGAACAGCAGCGGCTGCCGCTTGCCTGCCGTCTGCGCGGGGCTGAGCCATTGCAGGCCGCTGGCGGCAGGCGCGGTGTGGTAACCGATGCGCACGCGGTCGGCACCCGGCGGCATGGCAATCCACAGGGCACTGCCGAGCACCGGGTCGATGGGCTCGAGCCTGAAACTGGATTTCGTCCAGCGGCCACTGCCCTGGGCCGTCTCCACTGTCTGGATGCTGAGCGCACGGGTGTCGAGCACCAGCTCGGTGGCCTGCGGATTGAGCCGCACCAGTTGCAGAATGGCATGACCAGCCAGACGCTTGCGGGGGAAATCAACCTTCAGATCAAGCGCGACATGCTGGGTACGGAAGTCCGCGATATTGGCGTAGGAGTGGCGGTCTTTCGGCAGTTCGGCAGCGGTCACATGTGATCCCAGGGGCAGCACGGCAGACAGCAGCAGACGCTGGATGAAAGTGCGCAAGCGGATCATGGGCAGTCTGCCAGACGGAGAGTGAGCTGACAGCGTAGCAGCGGGGCGAACACCATATATGCGCTAAGGATCAAGTTGCAGCCCCAATATCTAGTGTCTACACTCGCCCCAGCCTAATCCATTGGAGCGAGCGATGTGCACGCTCGGCAGACCACAGCACCGAACCCTCAAGTCGACCACGGTTGGCTCGGTGACTCACCTCTCGGTGTTGTCGTGATGGCGCCCAAGGACGCGATGCTGCCCTTCAACAGTCTCGGCGGGACGGCCTGCCTGCCGGTCGTGCTGACACGCCTGCTGCGGCTGTCCGATGCCGACGCCACGCCCGCTGCACTCGAAGCCTTGGTGGGCATCGACCCGGCGCTGTGCATGCAGCTGCTCGAACTGTATCCGCTGCGGGATGCCGCACAGCACCTCACCATCCCCCAGCTGCTCCGTCACAGTGGGGTGCAGGGCTTGCAGGCCGTCGCCGTCCCGGCAGCGCTGCAGCGGGCACGGGTGGTCGCACCGACCGCTCTCGCCGACCAGATCTGGCAGCGCTGCCTGTCGACGGCGCTGCTGGCGCGCCAGCTGGCCCGGCAGCTGGGCATCGGCAACCCCGACGAGACGTATCTGGCCGCACTGCTGCTGCGCTGCGGCCACTGGCTCATGGCGCTGAATGGCGGCGAGGAATACGCCGCGCTGCTCTGTGTCGCGGCAGGCGACGAAGCACGCCAGCTGGAGCTGGAACGACAACGCTACGGCACCACCCGCCTGCAAGTCAGCGCGGCTCTGCTGCGCGGCACACCGCTGCCCCTGGCGGCAAAAGATGCCCTGCGCTACCACAGCCATGCGGTGGAGCCCTTGTGCGATGTGCATCCGCTGACTCGCATCCTGCTGCTGGCCGACCGGCTCGCGCTGTACGGGGCAGACGGGATTGCCACTGCCGCAGCGGCGTTCTGGTTCCAGCTCGATGCCGTCGCACTGACCACGCTCATCCGGCAGGGCGGGCAAGAAATGCAGGCCTTGCTGCTGCCTCTGGGCCTGTCGCCATCTGCCATCAACGGGGGTGCTGAAACCGCCCTGCAAGAAGCCCTCGCCAACCGTGTCCTGCACCCAGCGATGGAGAGTCCATCACCATGGCGCACGCTGCGCATCACGCTGAGCCTGCGGTTTGGTCTTTCCACCCTGCTGCTGTTGCGGCACGACGCGACTAGCGACAGCCTGCAGGCGGTGGACAGTGAAAGCCCCTTGGCACTGGCGGATTTCAGGCTGCGTTGCACGCCCGGCAACAGTCTGGCGGCGGAAGCTTTCCGTCACCGGCTCACCCGCCATAGCTTCGATGACGAGGAGCCCTGCCGCAGTGTCGCCGACGAACAGCTGACAAGGATGCTGGGCAAGCCGGGCCTGTGCTGCCTGCCGTTCGCCGCCGGTGTGGTGGTGCTTGGCCTGCACGCTGACGAGTGGCAAGCCCTGCACCCGCGCCTATCTGCGATACAGGCCCTGCTCGAAGCGACTGGCCGGGCTTGTCCAATAGCTCCGCCTGCCGAACGAGCAACACCGACGGCAGTGCTGCAGCAGCGCATCCGCGAAACCCGGCATGAAATCGCCGCACCGCTGACGGCGCTGCGCAACTACCTGCATCTGGTCGAGGGCAAGTCCACCGATGCCAGCGAGGAGCTGCGCATCATGCGTAGCGAACTGACCCGCATCGGCCGCATCCTGGATCGCCTGGGCAGCGCCGAAGTCAGAGCCGAATCGGGCCCGGTGGATCTCAACCAGCTGCTGCACGATGTGCTGGATGGCCTGCAGCTCCCGGCTCTGGCCGCACAGCAGGGCGTCGCACTGTGCACCGAACTGCATCCGGCGCTGCCCGTGCTGCGGAGTGATGCAGTGGCCCTCAAGCAGATCCTCACCAACCTGATCCACAACGCCTTGGAGGCCATGCCTCAAGGCGGGCGGCTGCGGCTGGGCACGGCGCTGCACCCTGGTGGCGACGGCCATCCACGCTGGGTGCTGACGGTGGCCGATACCGGTCCCGGCATAGCCCCGGCGACGCTGGATCAATTGTTCCTGCCCAAATCCAGCAGCAAGCCCGGCCATGCCGGCCTTGGACTTTGCATCGTCAAACGCCTGGTCGATGAGCTGGGCGGCACCATCGACTGCCAGAGCCTGCCGCAGATCGGCACCTGTTTTGTGGTGTGGTTGTCACAGACAGCCGCGCCACAAGCTTTCAACTGAAAGGAATCTCCATGTACGACGGCACTTTCCCCCCTGCACACCTGCTGATCTGCGATGACGATCTGTCGGTGCTGGAAAGCACCGCTGCGCTGCTGAAAGCACGCGGCTTTGCAGTGACCCCGGTACGCAACGGTGCCGAGGCGCTGGCGCGTGTCGATGCCACTGTGGACCTGATGCTGCTCGACCTCAACATGCCAGTGCTCAACGGCTATCAGGTGCTCGATGCCCTGTGCCGTGCCGAGTCCGATCTTGCCGTGGTGGTGGTCAGCGGCGAGGACAGCATCGATGGTGCCGTCAGCTGCCTGCGCAAAGGTGCGCAGGACTATCTGCGCAAACCCTATCTGCCGGAAGAATTGTTTGCCCGGGTGGAAACCGCCCTGCGCGAACGCCGCCTAATGCGCGAGAATCGCCGGATGCAGCAGCGTCTGGTCGAGTCCGAGCAGCTGCACCGGTTTTTCGTGGAAAGCGCGCCCGACCTCATCTATCTGCTCAATGCCGAAGGCCGTTTTACCTACACCAACCAGCGCATCGAAAAACTGCTGGGCTATCGCCGCGACGAGTTGCTGGGCCAGCACTACAAGACCCTCGTGCATCCCGACGACCATGCCCAAGCCGATCTGTTCCTGATGGCACTCGCCAATGGCAGCAGCCACCCAAGGCTGGAAACCGAATTGCGCCTGCTGCACAAGGATCGCGCAGAGGATGCGCGGCCATTTGAGACCTACAGCGTGCCGGTGCAGATGCAGTCCACGACGATCCACGGCGCCGGCACTTTCGGCGTCGCGCGCGACATCAGCGAGCGCCGCCGCGCGGAGGAGATCATCCGCTTCCAGTCCTCGCACGACCTGCTCACCCGGCTGCCCAACCGCGCCCTGTTCAGGGACCGTATCGTCATGGCACTCGCCCAGGCCCAGCGCGACGGGCGCTCGCTGGCGGTGATGTACATCGACCTCGACCGCTTCAAGCTGGTCAACGACAGTCTCGGACATCTGGTCGGCGACGAGCTGCTGCAGATCGTCAGCCTGCGCATGAAAGAACTGCTGCGCGAGTGCGATACCCTTGCCCGCGTCGGCGGCGACGAGTTCCTGCTGCTGCTGCCAGGCGTCGAGAACGACGCAGCCGCAATACTGGTGGCGGACAAGCTCATGGAGGAACTGGAGCGTCCGTTCCAGCTCGCCGAGCACCAGCTCTATCTCACCGCCAGCATCGGCATTGCCCGACACCCGCAGGATGGTGTCACCGCCGATACTCTCATCCGCCATGCGGATACCGCCATGTATGCAGTCAAGGCGCGTGGCCGCAACGGCCATGGCTTCTTCAGCCCTGACATGGAGTCGATCCCCAAGCATCGGCTGACGCTGGCCACCGACCTGCACGCTGCCATCGCCACCGGGCAGCTGCGCCTGCATTACCAGCCACAGATCGATATCCGCACCGGCCGCATCTGCGGTGTCGAGGCCCTGGTGCGCTGGCAGCATCCGGCGCTGGGCCTGTTGCCGCCCGGCGAGTTCCTGCAGATCGCCGAGGAGTCTGGCCTGAGCGCCAGCCTCGGCGAATGGGTGCTGAGAACGGCCTGCGAGGACATGCAGCGCTGGCGTTATCTCGGCTGCGGGGAGATCCGGCTGGCGGTGAACTTCTCCGCCTGCCAGGTCGAGCAGGCTGACTTCGTCACGATGGTGCAGCGCACGCTCAAGCGCAGTGGCCTGCCGCACCGTGCGCTCGAAATCGAACTGACCGAAGAAAGTCTCATCAAGGACATCGGCGTGGTCGTGCGCAAGCTCGGCATGCTGGCTGACAGCGGCGTGCGGGTGGCGATCGACGACTTCGGCGTCGGCTATTCCTCGCTCAGCTATCTGCGCAAGCTGCCGATCCACACTTTGAAGATCGACCGCTCGTTCGTGCAGGACATCCGCAGCGAACGCGACGCCGGCTCACTGGTGTCGGCCATCGTCAGCATGGCGGGCGGGCTTGCCCTCAACTCGGTGGCGGAAGGGGTTGAAACCGATACCCAGGTGGAGTTCCTGCGGCGGCTCGGCTGCTACGAGATGCAGGGCTTCCGCTTCAGCCATGCCGTCGATGCTGATGCCACCGCCGACATGCTGCGCACACAGCCTTTCGTGCAGCAGTTGGCGGAAGCGGCTTAGGGCACTTTTGGTTTAAATCGATACATCTCAATCCGTCATTCCGGCGAAAGCCGGAATCCAGTACCTGCAAGGTTTGCTTGACTTGAAGGACTGGATACCGGCTTAAAGCCGGTATGACGACGATTCTTGTTGTCTGCTCTTAAACGAAAAACGCGCTAGGTTTTCTCGCCGCCCAGCGCTTTCACAAGGTCGGCGAGCAGGGCAGACAGCTCGCCCGTCATCAGTGCAAAGTCGGCCTCGAACTGGTCAGCGGGATTCACGCCCGCGCCCTCGTCACCCCCGGCTTCCATCACCAGCGATTTCACCCGCTTGATCTGGAACGGCTCGACCAGCAGCAGGCTCAGGCGATCCTTCCACAGCAGGCCGACGCGGGTGGCGAGCTTGCCGCCCGCGATGTGTTCGCGGATTTCCTTGACCGAAAGATCGTGGCGCAGGTAACGGACCGTGGCGGCCTCCTCGCCGGTGCCTTTCAGCTCGCACTCGCTATCCAGCGCGAAGTGGCCCGGGGCGTCCCCAACGGTGAGCCACTGGGTCATCGCACCCTGCGGCGACAGCTCGGTTTCGAGCCGTGTAACCGGCAGCTCGCCAAGCGTAGTGCGCAGGTGTTCCAGCAGCTCTTCTGCACGGGCGGGTGAGGCGGCATCGACCACGACCCAGCGACCGACCGGGTCGATCCAGGCGCGGGTGACGCGGCGCTTGGCAAAGGCGCGCGGCAGCAGCTCGGCAGTGATGCGTTCCTGCAGGTCGCGCAGCTGCTTCTTGCCGGGCTTGTAGCCTTGCCTGGCCTCAAGCTCGGTGGCACGCAACCTGGCTTCATCCTTGACAACACTGGCGGGCAGCAGCTTTTGCTCGACCCCCAGCGCAATCAGCAGATGCTTGCCTGCAGAGGCAACCAGTCCGGCATCCCCTGCTGGCGGCAACCAACCCCGGCTCATCAGGCTCATGCCGCTGCAGGGCATCAACGGTTGTCTGGCCAGCGCGGCCTCCAGCGCGCCCGGCGACATCGCCCAGCCCTGGGCAAGACGATAGGCCTGGATGTTCTTGAACCACATGGCTTCGCACCCGCTCGAAAAATGGCCGCGATGATAGTCCAGTAGCGGCAGGGATTTTCTGCTTGCCAGAGGCTCGATGCTTGCGTCACGCTTTGGCAGCAGCAGTCAAAGTCGCACAGGAGGAGGCGCACAGATGGCCAAGCTCGTATGGCAGCTAGAGGGTCAGGCGCCCATCGCGTTCGCGATCCGGCAGGAGCGGGTAGCGGTGGGACGCGATACCAGCAACGACATCCGCCTAGCGGAGTCCGCCATCAGCAGCCAACATGCCGTCATCATCACCCACATGGGCAGTTCCACCCTGCACGACTTGGGTTCCCGCAACGGCAGCTGGGTCAATGGCAAGCGGATCGAATCGCAGCTGCTGCGCCATGGCGATGTGGTGCAGTTCGGACGGCTGGCGATGAACTTCATCGATGAGTCTTTCGCCGCTACACCGCAATCCGGCACCGACGCCACGCAGCGCGATGCCACGAAGGTCATTGGCTCCGGAGCCGCCAACCCCACCAATGCCAGGGGCGCGATCAAGGCAGGCATGCCGCCGCTTCCACCCGGAACGCCCGACTTTGCCGAGCTCGACCGGCTGATCGGCTCCATCCGCAGCCATCGCAACAGCGGAGACCAGGAGGTCGCCAGCCAGCGTGCGGAGATGATGGCGGAGTGGAAAAAACTGATGGCCTACTGCACCGCCCTCAAGGCACGGCTCGCCAGCGAACCACGCGTGCGCTTCTTCGAGATTTCCGAGCGCCGCAACGAGGTGGTGATCCGTGTCGAACATACGACGGGACAATCCATACAGTCGGTGATGCTGAGCTGGGGTCACATCGAGCAGCGTGCGCGCGGTGGGGATGGCATCTGGCTGCGTGCGCCACCGCTGCCAGACCGGCACTACGAGAAATGCGACGCTGCGGCGCGTGATCTGGTTGCTGCCGTCGCGCACTTGCTGGCCTGAAGGCCGGCATTCAGGCCGGATTTGCTGCGCGCGGTTTTTTGGCTGCGGGCGTTTTCAGCACCGGCTGCGGCAGCGTGATTTTCGGGCTTTGGTTGAGGTGCCCAAGCTCCACCCAGCGGATGATGCTGATCCTGCCATCCATATCCTCGGCCAGGGCCGTGCAGCTTTCGACCCAGTCGCCGCAGTTGAGATAGGTGACACCGCCGATGTCACGAATCTCGGCGTGGTGAATATGGCCGCACACCACCCCATCGAGCTTGCGGCGCCTGCATTCGCGGGCCACCGACTCCTCGAAGGTGGAGACCACATTCACCGCTGTCTTGACATGCTGCTTGGCGAACGCCGACAGGCTCCAGTAGCGCATGCCCAACAGGCTGCGGCCCTTGTTGAACCAGTAGTTGAAGCGCATCGCGTTTTCATAGAGCGCATCGCCGGTGATGGCGATCCAGGCGTGATAGCGGGTGATGACGTCGAAAGCATCGCCATGGGTGATGAGCAGCCGCCTGCCATCGGCGGTGTGGTGCACCAGCTCGTTGACGAAGCGGATGTTGCCGAGATCGATCTTGAAGGCGACGAACTTGCGCAGGAACTCGTCGTGGTTGCCGGTGATGTAGTAGACCTTGGTGCCGCGCTTGGCCTTGGTGAGCACCTTGCGGATGACGTTGGTGTGCTCCTGCGGCCAGTAGAAGCTGTTCTTCAGCTTCCAGCCGTCGATGATGTCGCCGACCAGGTACAGCGTGTCGCAGGTGTGGCTCTTCAGGAACTCGACCAGATGCTCGGCCTTGCAGCCGGGTGTGCCGAGATGCACGTCGCTGACCCACACCGTGCGGTAGTGGGTTTTGCCTTCCTCAGGCTTGGCATTGCCCAATTTGGCGGTCTGCGGCAGGCGGGCCATCTCTCGTCTCGGTGGGGTTCACACAAGCGTCATTTTCGGTGCTGGCTGTGACGACGGCGTGACGACCTGCCGCAGCTTAAGCCGCCTTGCGCTTCTTCACTGCCATCTCCAGCGTTTCCAGCTCTTCGGCCATGTAGGTGGCAAGCCGCTGCATGTGCGGCAGGGTGTCGCGGCAGCCGGTGAAGCCGACGTTGAACTGTCCGGCATAGCTAACCACGGTGATGTTGAGCGCCTGGCCGTGGGAGAGCAGCGAGATGGGATACATCTGTTCGAGCTTCGCGCCATTGAAATACAGCGTCTGCATCGGCCCCGGCACATTGCTGATGGTGACATTGAACATCGGCTTGGTGCGCCCGCCCAGGCCGGTCAGCATGCTCAGGATATAGGGGGCCATGAACAGCATGGTGTAGTTGACGAGGCTGGCCTTGGGCAGGGCTTGCAGCTTGTCCTTGGCGATGGTGACGGACTCCTTGATGCCCTTCAGCCGCTTGAGGGAATCGCCCAGCTGCGTGTTGAGGTTGGCGATGATGAAGCTGATGGCATTACCGCTGTCCGTGTCGTCGGCCGGGCGGATGCTCACCGGGATGCCCGCCGTCAGTGGCTGGTTGGGCAGAGCCTGGATTTCTTCGAGATAGCGGCGCAGTGACCCGGCACAGAGTTCGAGAAAGATGTCGTTGACGGTGGTTTCGGTCGCCTTGGCCACTGCCTTGATGCGGGCGAGGTCGTAGTGCTGGGTGGCGAAGCGGCGCTGCCCGCCGACTTTGCGGTTGAGGATGGAACGCGGTGCCACGAAAGGCGCGGCATTGGCAGGATCGTTCTGGCTGAAGCTGCTGCGCACCACTTCACTGAGCGCCTTGATGACACTGGGCAGCGTCGCGGCCTGGGCCTTGAACTGCTCCTGCAAGCTGGGTTTTGGCCCCCTGGGCCGGGTGGCATCACCGCTGCCACGGCCGATCGACCAGGGTGGCAGCATTTCCGGCGAGTGGGGATCGGGCGTGAGCATCTTCTGCAGCATCTTCATGCCGCCGACGCCATCCACCTGTGAGTGGTGCATCTTGACGTAGAGCGCGAAGCGATTGTTCTCCAAGCCCTCGATGAGGTGAAACTCCCAGAGCGGGCGGTTGAAATCCAGTTGGTGCGAATGCAGCCGCGAGATCAGCATGCCCAGCTCGCGTTCGCCGCCAGGGGCGGGCAGTGCCGAATGGCGCAGGTGGTAATCGAGGTCGATCTTGTGGTCTTCCACCCAGGCTGGCACCAGTCCCTTGAGCTTTGGGTTGGCGAGCTTGAGATTGAAGGGCGCGGCGAAGTTCCTGTGCTCGCGCATCTCCGCCACGAGGTCTTTCAGGAAGGACTCGGGGGCTTTGGCAGGCAGCGAGAAAATAGTGAGGCTGCCGACGTGCATCGGTGTTTCGATGGACTCCACCATCAGCCAAGCGGCATCGAGCGGGCTGAGCTTGATCTTGCGTGCCATACGCATCTCCTCTTTTTATAGGCAGTTTGTGCGTGTCAGTGTAACGAAGCTGGATTTCTCTGACTGTACCGGGCCTGTACACCAATGAAACATCGCAGCGTTGCAAGTCAAAAAGCCGCCCGGCGAGGCGCGGACCGCAGGCTGTGGTTGTTCCATAGCCAAGGTTCACAACGAAGCCCGGCGGCTTTTTGGCTGCAACCCTCCGGGGCGGGACTGTTTTGGGCAGTGCGGCGTCACAAGGCTTGCGAATGGAACAGCCATTCGCTGCGCCTCGTTCCTTGCACTGCCTAAAAACAGCTTTCCGCCGCTGCGATGCTTCATTGGTGTACAAACAAAAAGGCCGGGCAAAAGCCCGGCCTTTTTGATACTTCATGCCGCCTACTCTTCCGCGGCTGACTCCGCCTCGTCTTCCGAGCCATCGCGCGCTTCACCACGGTCGGCGGTGAAGATGTCGGTGATCGGATTCGACGCACGCGCGGTCTGCAGATCTTCGAGCAGCGAACCGCCGCGCATGCGGCGGCGCTGTTCGTGATGCGCGAGACCGGTGCCGGCCGGGATGAGACGACCGACGATCACGTTCTCCTTCAGGCCACGCAGCTCGTCGCGGCTGCCGCGGACGGAAGCCTCAGTGAGCACGCGCGTGGTTTCCTGGAACGAGGCGGCGGAGATAAAGCTTTCCGTCGACAAGCTCGCCTTGGTGATGCCGAGCAACTGACGGTCGAACTTGGCAGGCTGCTCGCCCTTGCCGCGCGCCTTGCGGTTCTCGGCCAGCACGTGGAAGATTTCCGCCTGCTCGCCCTGCAAAAAGCGGGTATCGCCCTTCTCGCTGATCTCCACCTTGCGCAGCATCTGGCGGATGATCGTCTCGATATGCTTGTCGTTGATCTTCACGCCCTGCAGGCGATAGACGTCCTGGATTTCCTTGACGAGATAGTTCGCCAGCGCCGTCACACCCTGCAGGCGCAGGATGTCGTGCGGGGAAGGCTCGCCGTCGGAGATCTGCTCGCCCATCGACACGGTTTCACCTTCAAACACGGTGATCTGCGTCCATTTCGGCACCAGCATCTCGACTTCCTCGCCATCCGGCAGGACGATCTTGATGCGCTGCTTGCCCTTGGTGGGCGTGCCGAACTTGATGGTGCCGGTCGCCTCCGCCATGACCGCCGGGTCCTTGGGCTTGCGCGCCTCGAACAGATCGGCGACACGCGGCAGACCGCCGGTGATGTCGCGTGACTTGGCGGATTCCTGCGGAATACGGGCGATGACGTCACCCACCTGCACCTGGCCCTCGTCTTCGAGAGAGACGATGGCCTTTGGCGGCAACGCATACGCGGCCGGGATTTCGGTGCCGGCAAAGTTCACCGGCTTGCCCTTGGCATCGAACAGCGCGATGACGGGTTTCAGGTCCTTGCCCGCGCTGCCACGAGTCTTGGGATCGGTGATGACCATGGTCTGCACACCGGTCACATCGTCGGTCTCGCGGGCGATGGTGACACCGTCCTCGAAGTCCTGGAAGCGGATGTTGCCCGCGATTTCCGTGATGATCGGGTGCGTATGCGCATCCCACTTGCCGAGGCGCTGGCCAGCCTTGACGGCATCGCCTTCCTTGACGAGCACGATGGCACCGTAAGGGATCTTGTAACGCTCGCGCTCGCGGCCCTGGGCGTCGATCACACCGATTTCACCAGTGCGGGTCACCGCCACACGCATCTTCTCGCGGTTGACCACGGTCTTGACGTTGTGCTCGCGAATGGTGCCGGCGTTGCGGCTGTCCACACCGTCAGCGGCAGCCGCACGGTTGGCCGCACCACCGACGTGGAAAGTGCGCATGGTGAGCTGCGTGCCGGGTTCGCCAATGGACTGTGCAGCAATGACGCCGACGGCCTCGCCGATGTTGACGCGATGACCACGCGCCAGATCACGGCCATAGCACTTGGCGCAGACGCCGAAAGGCATCTCGCAGGTGATGGAGCTGCGCACCCAGAGTTCGTCGACGCCATTGCGATCCAGCAGGTCAGCAATCTTTTCGTCGATCAGCACGCCTGCATCAACCAGCACCTCATCGGTGCCGGGTTTGACGACGTCCTTCAGGACACTGCGGCCGAGCACGCGGTCGCGCAGCGGTTCGAGCACGTCGCCGCCCTCGACCACCGGCGTCATCAGCAGGCCCTGTTCGGTGCCGCAGTCTTCACTGGTGATCACCACGTCCTGCGCCACGTCCACCAGACGGCGGGTGAGGTAGCCGGAGTTGGCGGTCTTCAAGGCCGTATCCGACAGGCCCTTGCGGGCACCGTGGGTGGAGATGAAGTACTGCAACACGTTGAGGCCTTCACGGAAGTTGGCGGTGATCGGCGTCTCGATGATCGAGCCGTCGGGCTTGGCCATCAGGCCGCGCATGCCAGCGAGCTGACGGATCTGCGCGGCGCTACCGCGCGCGCCGGAGTCGGCCATCATGAACACGGAGTTGAAGCTGGGCTGCTCGCCCTGCGTGCCGTCCTTGAGCGTGACCTTTTCCTTGCCGATGCGCGTCATCATCGCGCGGGCGATGTCGTCGTTGGCCTTCGACCAGATGTCGATCACCTGGTTCTTGCGCTCGGTCTGCGTCGTCAGGCCCTGTTGATACTGGCTGTCGATGTCCTTGACCTTGCCTTCAGCGACTTCCAGCAACTTCACTTTCTCGTCCGGGATGATGATGTCATCGATGCAGAACGAGATGCCCGACTTGGTGGACATGCGGAAACCGGTGTACATGAACTGGTCAGCGAACACGACCGTGTCCTTGCTGCCGGTGCGACGATAGACCGTGTCGATGACGCGACCGATTTCCTTCTTGGTCAGCGTCCGGTTGATGACCGAGAAGGGGATGCGTTCCGGCAGCACTTCACTGAGCAAAGCGCGGCCGACGGTGGTGTCGATGAGGCGGATGATCTTCTTCTGTGCCGCATCATCCCAATCGCCAAGGCGAACCTTGACCTTGGCCTGCAAGTCCACCACGCGGTTCTCGTAGGCACGGTGCAGCTCGGATAGATCACTGAAGATCATGCCCTCGCCCATCGCAGCCAGACGCTCACGGGTCATCCAGTACAGCCCCAGAATCACGTCCTGTGAAGGCACGATGATGGGCTGGCCGGAGGCCGGCGAGAGGATGTTGTTGGTCGCCATCATCAGCACACGGGCTTCGATCTGCGCTTCCAGCGAGAGCGGCACGTGCACAGCCATCTGGTCACCATCGAAGTCGGCGTTGAACGCCGTGCAGACGAGCGGGTGCAGGTTGATGGCCTTGCCTTCGATCAGGATCGGCTCGAAAGCCTGGATGCCGAGACGGTGCAGGGTCGGGGCGCGGTTCAACAGAACCGGATGCTCCTTGATGCACTCTTCCAGCATGTCCCAGACCACGGCTTCTTCGCGCTCGACCATCTTCTTTGCGGCTTTGATGGTGGTGGCAAGGCCCTTGCGCTGCAGCAGGCTGAATACGAAGGGCTTGAACAGCTCGAGTGCCATCTTCTTGGGCAGACCGCACTGGTGCAGCTTCAGCGTCGGGCCGACCACGATGACCGAACGGCCGGAGTAGTCGACGCGCTTGCCGAGCAGGTTCTGACGGAAGCGACCCTGCTTGCCCTTGATCATGTCGGCGAGCGACTTCAAGGCGCGCTTGTTGGTGCCGGTGATGGCACGGCCGCGACGGCCGTTGTCGATCAGGGCGTCAACAGATTCCTGCAGCATGCGCTTTTCGTTGCGCACGATGATGTCCGGCGCGGTCAGCTCCAACAAGCGCTTGAGGCGGTTGTTGCGGTTGATGACGCGGCGGTAGAGATCGTTCAAATCCGAAGTCGCGAAGCGGCCACCGTCCAAGGGGACGAGCGGACGCAAGTCGGGCGGCAGCACAGGCAGGATGGTGAACACCATCCACTCCGGCTTGTTCTTGCTCGCCATGAGGTACTCGATAAGCTTCAAGCGCTTGCCGAGTTTCTTGATCTTGGTGTCGCTGCCGGTCGCCGCGATGTCTTCGCGCAGCTTCTCGGTTTCGCGCACCAGATCCATGTGCTTGAGCAGGTCGTGCACGGCCTCGGCACCCATGCGGGCGTCGAAGTCGTCACCGTACTTCTCGACGGCTTCGAGGTAGTCCTCTTCCGTCAG
The DNA here is from genome assembly GCA_021731445.1 of Nevskiaceae bacterium. GTDB lineage: Bacteria > Pseudomonadota > Gammaproteobacteria > Nevskiales > Nevskiaceae > Stagnimonas. The sequence continues at coordinate 49,306 of JAKFXK010000055.1, forward strand.
CAGCTGGCCTTTCTCCAACGGAGTCATGCCGGGCTCGACGACCATGTGGGCTTCGAAATACAGCACGCGTTCGATCGCACGCAGGGGCATGTCGAGCAGCAAGCCGATGCGGCTCGGCAGGCTCTTCAGAAACCAGATGTGCGCGACGGGTGAGGCGAGGTCGATGTGGCCCATGCGCTCGCGGCGCACCTTGGCGACGGTGACTTCGACGCCGCATTTCTCGCAGACCACGCCGCGGTGCTTGAGGCGCTTGTACTTGCCGCACAGGCACTCGTAGTCCTTGATGGGCCCGAAGATCTTGGCGCAGAACAGGCCATCACGCTCGGGCTTGAAGGTGCGGTAGTTGATGGTTTCCGGCTTCTTCACTTCGCCGAAGGACCAGCTGCGCACCGTTTCCGGTGACGACAGGCCGATCTTGATGGCGTCGAAGTCTTCGAACTCTTCCGGCGGC
>JAKFXK010000045.1 GCA_021731445.1 Nevskiaceae bacterium
GTCATGGCGGACTCCGGGCGAGGGGGCTTTCAGTGTGCCAGCCGGCTGCGCCATGCGGCACACTGGCGGCTGTCCGCCTTCACTCCATTGGAGCTTGCCCGTGACTCGCCTTGCCACCCTGCTGTGCAGCACCCTGTTGCTGTTCTCCACCGCCCCCCTGTATGCGGGAGAAGCCAAATCCGCAGTCAAACCTGCGTATGACGCCGCACTCGCGCAACGTCTCGGGGCCGACGCGCACGGCATGCGCAAGTATGTGCTGGTGGTGCTCAAGACCGGCCCCAAGCGCATGCCCGATGGGCCTGAGCGCGACGCGATGTTCAAGGGCCACTTCGCCAACATCAATCGTCTGGCGGATGCTGGTCAGCTCGCCGTGGCCGGCCCCTTTGGCAAGGGTGGTGACTGGCGCGGGCTGTTCGTCCTCTTCGCCAACATCAATCGTCTGGCGGATGCTGGTCAGCTCGCCGTGGCCGGCCCCTTTGGCAAGGGTGGTGACTGGCGCGGGCTGTTCGTCCTCGCGGTGACCACCGTCGAGGAGGCAGAGAAGCTCGTCGTCACCGATCCGGTGATCCAGCACGGCGAGATGGTGGCGGAGTTCCACCCCTGGTATGGCTCGGCGGCCGTCATGCAGGTGCCGGAAATCCACACGCGGATCACTGCCCCGACGCCTTGAAGTAAAGCGCCACTGCGACGCGAGGAGCCTACTTCGCGCTGCCCGGTCGAGCCTTACTGCCGGCCTGATTGAGTGCGATCGCAGCGCGGATGAGCGCCTTGAACGCATCGGCGTCGATCTGATCGCCCTCGCCGATGTCGATGGCGCGCCGCACATTGCCATCAAGGCTGGCGTTGAAGAGCCTGGCCGGGTCTTTCAGGGCCGCACCCTTGGCGAAGGTCAGCTTCACCTTGGCGGCGTATGACTCGCCAGTGCAGAGGATGCCCTCGTGCGACCACACCGGTGTGCCGGGGCTCGCCGCCTTCGCCCACTTCCACTCTTCGACGACCTCTGGGTCTGCCTCGCGGATGAGCTGGCGCATCCGGCTCAGGGTCTGGCCGCGCCAGCCGCCGAGCGCAGCGATTCTCTGGTCGATCTGCTGCGATGCGGGCGAGCTTTCAGGCGGGGTGGATTTCTTCATGGGCTGTTGCCGGGGCGAGTGCCAATCCGGATGCTCAACCAGGCCATGGGCAGGTAGGCGACCAGCAAATCGAGCGCAATGAACCACGCTGGGGCAGGGATCATGAAGCTCGCTGCCACACCACCGCCGAGAAACACCACGGCAATCGCGTAGGCAAATCGCGCCTTGTGGCTCGCGGCAACGAGAAAGGCCACGAGCGCCCCTGCGAGAGTGCCGAGGGCATGCGCCAGAAACGGCATGATGAAGTGCTGTGGCCCCAGCAGCGGCATTGCCTTGCTCAAGCCCTCCGCAGTGCTCATGTCCACCCCGGCAGGCGGGGGGATGAGCGAAGGGCCAAGCATGACGAGCGCCATGTTCACGCCACTGCCGATGGCCAGTCCCAGCACGACGGCGAGGATGTTGCGAAGAAGTTTAGGCATGAGCGATGACCTTGTCAGATGAGCGTTCAGGGGGACTGTTCTGGCAAGCCGCTATCCGTTTTGAGGGCGGCCACGTGAAGGGTACTCCGCGCCTTGGCGCGATGCACAAGCAGCTGGGGAGGCTCTGCACAGGTTCAAAAAGCAGCGTCATGCCGGCGAAAGCCGGTATCCAGTACCGGCAATATCAACGCGTTAGCAAAGACTGGATTCCGGCTTTTGCCGGTATGACGACCTGTGCAGGGCTTCCCTGGCGGCAGGCGGCGTACTCGGCGTTGCGTACCCAGATCGGTGCCGAATAGGCCACTGGCTTGCCTGTCGCGTTTTTCACGCGCAGGTAGAAATATGCTTCGCCGCCCTCGGCCACGGTCGCCACGTACACCAACTCATGGGTGTTGCTGGTCATGACTACCTGACCGTTGCGGGTGACCAGTTCGAGGCTGCCGCCAACGTTTTCTCCAGCCGTCAGCGCGCCGGCGATCTGCAGCTTGTGGCCGGCCGCGCGGGTGAGGCGTGCGCCCATCGGCGCGCCTTCGGCAGCAAAGCTCAGGCGCAGCGCGTTGTTGTTCTGCGAGATCGCGTAGAAGCGACGTGCCGAGAACGCCTCGCGCAAGGACGAGAGCTGGTTGTTGCGGGCGATTAGGACGGTCTTGGCGCGGTTGGGCTTGGCCCACTCGCGGCCGTGCTCGTCCTCGCTGCCGAGCGGGCCCAGGTGCCAGCCGCGATCGAGCCCACGTGCATACCAGCCACTCGTAGGCGCGTTGTTGCCGCTCTCGTAGGCATCTCCGCCCTTGCCGAACATCTCCACGCCCACCACCTGCGGATCAGCCTCGGAGACGTAGGCGAAGTCGTTGTAGGCGTAGGCCGGGTCGTCGGCGCCGATGGAGTCTTCGCGGCCCGGATGGTTGAACACCACGATGCCATCGGCACCGCCATTGGCGGCGACCGGAGTCTTCAGCCAGTTCCAGAACGCCTCCAGCGCCGCGTAGCCGCCGTCGCTTTTCGCCAGCGCGTAGTTGGTCGACATGAAGACGTTGATGTGGCCAAAGCGGTCGGTGGTGTACTCGTAGCCGCGGAAGGCGGTGAACATGGGTGTCGAAGCGGCAACGGCCATGCGCTCGGTGTCGCGCCACTTGTTGACCGAGGCGTCTGGGTTGGCCGGCGTCGGCATCGGGTTGACGCAGTCGAAGAAGTCGGCCGAGGCGCAGTCGCCATTGGTATTGAGCGGCGCCTGGGTGCCGTCGGAATGCTCGGAGGAGCCCATGAAGCTCAGGCCCAGGTCGCGGCCGGCACTAAAGTAGTTGACCGGCGTGCTGCCGACGTCGCCATCCGAGAAGCCGCTGTGCTCGTGCATCGAACCCATCAGGTGCGGGTAGCTCTGCCAGCCCGTGTTGTCCGGCGTACAGGCACCCTCGCTGATGGTGCCGATCGCACTCAGCCGACCAGGCAGAGCGCCGACGAGGCCAGTGAGATTGAGGCTTAAGGTCTCGTCCACCTCGTCGATCACATCGCCTGCGGCATCGATCACGATCTGCTTGCTGGTTTCGCCCGCTGCAAAGCTGAGCGCACCGGTTTTCGCGGTGTAGTCGAGCCGCTCGCTGGCGCTGCCGGCGGCGGTGGCGAAGCTGACCGTGACCGGCGCCGGCTGCGCCGAGCTGAGCTTGACGGTGAAGGCGAGTGGCGTCGTGGCGTTCGCGTCGTTGCCTTCCAGCGCATGGCCGTCGGCGATGGAGAGTCTGGTGAGGTCGGTGATCGCAATGTTCAGATCGTCGGTCGCCGTAAGCCCACCCGGATCGCGCACGGTCAGGCGCAGTACCACGGGTGCGGTGGCGGTGCCCGCGACGGCAGGTGCGGTGAAGCCGGGGCTGGCGGTGTTGGCTGCGGTGAGCGTGATGGCGGGGCCGCTGAGCTGCGACCAGGCGAATGTGCTGACGGTGTTGTTGGGGTCGCTGGCTTCGCCTGCGAGGCTGACCTGCGCATTTTCGTCGACGCTGCGATCCGCACCGGCGCGTGCGACCGGAGGCAGGTTCTTGAGGATGGTGATGACGATCTCATCCTCGCCGATTGCACCCTTGTCGTCGGTGACGGTGAGGCGCAGGCGCATCAAGGTGTCGGCCGCGACGGCCGGTGCGGCGAATTGCACCGTGGCGGTGTCGGCGCCGCTGAGCGTCGTCGTCGGGCCTGCGACCTGGGTCCAGGCAAAGCGGGTGATGCGGCCATCGCCGTCGTTGCCGCTGCCGGTCAGGCTCAGGGCGGCGAGTTCGTCGGCACTGCGATCTGCACCGGCATCGGCCACCGGGGGCAGGTTGTTGAGCACGGAGAGCAGCACTTCGTCTTCGGCGCTCGCCCCCTGGTTGTCGGTGGCCCGCAGGCGGAAGCGCAGCGGCGTGGTGGCAGTGACATCGGGCGCGGTGAAGCGCAGCACGGCGGTATCGGCACCGCTCAGCGCCACCATCGGGCCTGCGATCTGCGTCCAGGCAAAGCGCGTGATGCTGCCATCGGCATCGCTGCCGCTGCCGGTGAGGCTGACGGCGCTCAACTCGTCGACGTCACGGTCAGCCCCGGCATTGGCGACCGGCGGCAGATTGTCGAGGATGGTGATGTCGATGAGATCTTCGGCCATCGCACCAGTGTTGTCGGTGACCCGCAGGCGAAAGCGCAGCACGGTGGTCACTGCGACGTCGGGTGCGGTGAAGCTGGCGTTGCGGCTGCTGGCATTGGCGAGCTGCACCATTGGGCCGCTGACCTGGTTCCACAGAAAGCCGGCGACGCTGCCATCGGCATCGCTACCCGCGCCGCCGAGCATGACGGTGGCTAGCTCCACGCTGCTGCGATCGTTGCCGGCATCGGCGGTGGGTGGCTGGTTGGCGATGGGTGTCGAAGGCGGTGCGACGACGGAAGCAGGCGAGGAGCTGCCATCGCTGCAGCCAGAAAGCAGTGCAAGGGCAAGCAACAGGGCGCAATGCGCGGGGAAAAAGAGGGCTGAACGCATGGCGGACTCTGAACGCATGGCGGACTCAAGGCAGGGACGTGGCATAAGGCCCGCCACGACCTTGGCGAGCGATTCGATATCGTGGTGTCGCTCGACGGCACCGCACGGCTACGCTTCCATGCGCAGGGCGTGCAAGATGCAGACGATGCATGACGCCCGGATGACTCGGGGGTGACATAGGTCGTTTTAACTACTCGCCCTTAAACTAGAGCCTGTTATGGAGTTGTATGTCGCTGCGTTGCTGACCAAAAAGCCGCCAGGCAAGGCGCGAATCCGAAGGCTTGATGGTTCCAAGTCGAGGGTTCGCAACGCCGCATGGCGGTTTTTTGGTCAGCAACCCTTCGGGGCGGGAGCGTTTGGCTTAGCGTCGGGCATGACATTGAGTCATGCCCGCTTAGGCCAAACGCTTTGGGGCATTGCGGCGTCACGAGGCTTGCGAATGGAACAACCATTCGCCGCGCCTTGTTCCTTGCACTGCCCCAAAACCGCCTTCCGCCGCAGCGACATACAACTCCATAACAGGCTCTAGACGGATGTTCGCCAAGTTCATCGACTATCTGCGCCTCTGCCGTCTGCACCGGCCCGTTGGCATCTGGCTGCTGCTGTGGCCCACGCTCTGGGGCCTGTGGTTTGCGGCGGGCGGTGTGCCGCCGACGAAGGTGCTGTGGGTGTTCGCGCTCGGTGTGGTGCTGATGCGCTCGGCGGGCTGCGTCATCAACGATGTGCTGGACAAGGATTTCGACGGCCATGTTGAGCGCACCCGTGACCGGCCCATCGCCGCTGGCCTGGTGACGCGGCAGGAGGGCGTGCGCATCTTCGTGGCTCTCGCCCTCATCGCCTACGGCCTGACCACGAAGCTCAACACCGAGACGGTGCTGCTCTCGATCCCCGCCGTGCTGCTGGCGGCAAGCTATCCGCTGATGAAGCGCTGGATCGCCCTGCCGCAGGCCTACCTCGGCCTCGCGTTTTCCTGGGGTATCCCGATGGCTTACTCGGCCGTGCAGGGCGAGGTGGACTGGCTCGGCGCGGGCTCGCTGATGGCCGCCAACATCTGCTGGGTCGTCGCCTACGACACCTTCTATGCGATGGTGGATCGTGACGATGACCTGAAGATCGGGATCAAATCTGCCGCCGTGTTGTTCGGGCAAAAAGAGTTGCTCATCACCAGCCTGCTGCACGCGGCTGCAATCGGCCTGCTGGTGGCGGCCGGACTCCGTTCAGGCCTGGGTGTCATCTATTACGCAGGCTTGGTCGTAGCCTCAGTCATTGCCTTGCTGTTGCAGCGCCGTGCCAGCAGCCGCAGCCGTGCTGATGCTTTTGCCGCCTTCACGCACAGTCACTGGTTTGGTGCGGCGGTGCTGCTGGGGCTGGTCATCGACACTCTTTGAGGATCCCCGGATGCGCCTGCTCGTCACACTTGCCACACTGCTGCTCGTGGCCTGCAGCACTCTCGTCGGCCAACCCGATGCACCGCCGCCGGCGCCGATGAAAACCAGTTTCACCGTCGCGCGGGATGTGGTCTACAGCCCCGCTGCCTGGCCGCAGGCCCTGAAGGCCGATGTCTATCTGCCGGACGGGGTCGACGCGAAACCGGCCGTGCTGCTGATCCACGGTGGCGGCTGGGCGGCACCGGATCGCCGCGAACAGATGGCCTCCATCGCCGAGCGCGTGGCGAAACGCGGCTATGTGGTGGTCAACGCCACGTACCGCTTTGCCCCCGAATACCGGTATCCCGCACCCGTCGATGACCTGCGGGAGGCACTGAAATGGATGCGCGCCCATGCGGCGCAGTACCGGATCAAGCCGGATCAGATCGCCGCGATGGGCTACTCCGCCGGCGGCCATCTGGCCGCACTGCTGGGCGTGATGGATGGCCCGGCAGAAGTGCGCGTGCAGGCGGTGGTGGACGGTGCCGGGCCCACGGACCTGCGCAAGTACCAGGGCGGCAAGCTGGTGCCGCAGTTTCTCGGCGGCACGCAGGCTTCAGCGATGTCGCGTTTCATCGCCGCCTCGCCGGTCACCCACGTCAGCAAGGACGACCCGCCGGTGTTTCTCTACCACGGCACCTGGGACAGCCTGGTGCCGGATGACCACTCGCGCGATTTCAAGGCGGCGCTCGATGCGGCCGGGGTGCGCAGCGAATGGTTCAGGATCATCGGCCGCGGCCACATCACGGCGTTCTTCAACGATGGTGCGGCTATCGACGCGGCGCTGGTGTTTCTCGACCGCGAATTGCGGCGCTGACGCAAAAACCTTCATTGCTCTCACGAATCCATTGCCTGCGGTAGACCGTAGGCCCGTTACCCACCACTTGAGCCCCCCATGCGCACTCTCATCGCCGCTGTACTTGCACTTGTCGCCACTCAGGCCCTTGCCGTCTGCGAAAGCCCCCTGCTCGATAAAACCGAAAAGCGGCTGCTCGGCAAGACCGAGAACTTGTGCGAAACCTATGGCGGCAAGGTGCTGCTGGTCGTCAACACCGCCTCTAAGTGTGGCTATACGCCGCAGTACGAAGGGCTTGAGACGCTCTACAAAAATTACAAGGACAAGGGACTGGTCGTGCTGGGGTTCCCCTCCGACCAGTTCATGGGCCAGGAGTATGACGACGAGACCAAGATCGCCGAGTTCTGCAAGGCCAACTACGGGGTCAGCTTCCCCATGTATTCCAAGGGCGATGTGAAAGGCGACGAGGCCAATCCCCTGTTCAAGGATCTGACCGCCGCCACCGGCAAGAAGCCGTCCTGGAACTTCAACAAATATCTGATTGGCCGCGATGGCAAGACGGTCATTCACTTCGGCAGCGACACCAAGCCGCAGTCGGAAGACCTGACCAGGGCCATCGAGACCGAGCTGGCGAAGAAGGGCGGCTGAGCAAGCCTGCAAGCCCTGCCAAAAGCCCGCACCCAGCGGGCTTTTTTGTTGCATGATGATCTGGTCTGTCGGCGACTTGCGACGCCTCATTCCAACGCCAGTACCCTTTATGAAGCCACTGCCGACCCACGACCACCCGGTGCCTGATTTCCATGCGGTGGCGATGCCGAGTGATCGCTCCATTGGCCGCCTGTTCGGCGTGGTTGCACTGGTGTTTTCAGTGTGGCGCAGTCATTTCTGGTCTGGCCTGCAAATTGATGCCATGGTGATTGCAGCCCTGCTGCTCGGCGTGGTCTTCCTGCTGGCCGGACAATTTTCACCGCAGCTACTCGCACCCCTCAACAAGCTCTGGATGGGCCTGGGCGCACTGCTGGGCAAGATCATCTCGCCCCTGGTGCTGTTCATGCTCTACGTCGCGGTGATCGTGCCTGCGGGCCTGCTGCGGCAGTGGTTTGCCAAGCCTGCGATTCACCGGGGCAAAGACCCCACCCTGCAAAGCTACTGGGTGCTGCGTGAGCCGCCCGGCCCCAAACCCGAAACCCTCAATCGCCCGTACTGACACCGCACATGGAATTCTTGAAAGAACTCTGGGGATTCTTGCGCGAGCGCAAGAAGTTCTGGCTGCTGCCGGTCATCCTCACTTTGCTCGCCATCGGCGGTCTCTTGGTGTTTGCACAAGGCTCAGCGCTCGCGCCCTTCATCTACACCCTGTTCTAAATGAACGTACTGGGGATTTCGGCGTACTACCACGACGCGGCCGCAGCGCTGGTCGCTGACGGCGTGATCGTCGCCGCCGCGCAGGAAGAACGCTTCACCCGCAAGAAACACGACCCGCGCTTTCCCCACCACGCGCTGCGCTACTGCCTGGAGGCGGCTGGTTTGAAGTCGCTCGCCGAGGTGGATCGGATTGTGTTTTACGACAAGCCGTTTCTGAAGTTCGAGCGCCTGCTAGAAACCTATTTGAGCTTCGCGCCGCGTGGCTTCATGTCGTTCAAGACCGCGATGCCGGTGTGGCTGAAAGAAAAGCTGTTCCTGAAAGACCTGCTGAAAAAAGAGTTTGCCAAGCACGGTGCGATGGAAGTGAAAAACCTGCTGTTCTCCGAACATCATCTGTCCCACGCCGCCAGTGCCTTCTTCGCCAGTCCGTTCGAGGAGGCGGCGGTGCTGACCATGGATGGTGTCGGCGAATGGGCCACCACCTCGCTGGCCATCGGGCGCGGAAACCAGCTTGAGGTGCTGCGCGAGATCCACTTTCCGCACTCGCTGGGGCTGCTGTATTCGGCACTCACCTATTACACCGGCTTCAAGGTCAACTCCGGCGAATACAAGGTGATGGGCCTCGCCCCCTATGGCGAGCCGAAGTATGCGCAGCTGATCCTCGACCATCTGATTGATGTCAAAGACGACGGCAGCTTCCGGCTCGACATGTCGTACTTCGACTACGCGACCGGCTTGCGGATGACCAACGACAAGTTCCACCGGCTGTTCGGCGCGCCGCCACGCACGAGCGAAGCCGACCTGAGCCAGCGCGAGATGGACCTGGCCGCCAGCGTGCAGGCGGTGACGGAAGAAGTGGTGCTCAAGCTCACCCGCAGTCTGGCCAAAGAAACCGGCCAGAAAAACCTCTGCCTCGCCGGGGGCGTGGCGCTGAACTGCGTCGCCAATGGCAAGGTGCTGAAACAGCGAGCCTTCCAGGACATTTGGATTCAACCCGCTGCTGGCGATGCCGGTGGTGCGCTGGGTGCGGCACTGACCGGCTATCACCTGTTTGAAAAACAGCCGCGCATGGTCAATCCGCGCGATGCCATGCAGGGCAGCTTTCTGGGGCCGAGCTACAGCGATGACGAGGCCGAAGCGGCCTTGAAGGATGCGGGTGCGGTGTATCACCGCCTGCCCGATGCCGCGACGATGGTAGAGACCACCGCGCAACTGCTGGCCGATGGCAAAGCCCTGGGCTGGCATCAGGGCCGCATGGAGTTTGGCCCGCGCGCGCTCGGTGCACGCTCGATCCTCGGCGATGCGCGCTCACCGGCGATGCAGTCGGTGCTCAATCTCAAGGTCAAGTTCCGTGAATCGTTTCGCCCGTTTGCACCTGCGGTGCTGCGCGAGGATGTCAACGACTGGTTCGAGCTGGATTACGACAGCCCCTACATGCTGCTGGTCGCCCCGGTGCGCGAGCAGCACCGGCGTACGATGAGTGAGCAGGAGCAGCAATTGTTCGGCATCGCCAAGCTCAATGTGCCGCGTTCGTCCATCCCCGCCGTCACCCATGTCGATTACTCGGCGCGGGTGCAGACCGCGCATGCCGACACCAACCCCCGCTACCACGCCCTGATCACCCGCTTCAAGCAGCTCACCGGCTGCCCGGTGGTCGTCAACACCAGCTTCAACGTGCGTGGCGAGCCGATGGTCTCGACGCCGTTCGACGCCTTCCGCTGTTTCATGGGCACCGATCTCGATGCGCTGGTGGTGGGCAATATCGTCATGCACAAGAGCGAGCAGACGGTGCGGCGCGAAGATTATTTCCAGAGCTACGAGCTGGATTGAGCGCACGCCAGGTGAACACGCTCTACCTCGCCTATTTCATCCTGCTCTACGGCGGCACGTTCGCGGCCCTGGCGCTGGCCTTCAAGCAGCGCAATGGCCGCTGGGCGGGCGTGCTCACCACCGTTTTCGTCATGGCGTTCTGCTGGACGTTGCTGGAGACCGTCAGTGCCATCCGCCTGACCCTGTTCAGCGGCAAGGGCGATGCCGGCTTCGTGATGGAGGGCGAGGCGAGCGAGATCGATTCACAGACCCTGCAGCATCGCTTCAAGCAGCGCGACGCCGATCTCGGCTACGGCCCGCGTCCCGGTTTTGCCGGCCGTTCGGCCAAGCGGGTGGGCGACCAATACGCCTTCGATGTGCACTACCGCATCAATGCCGACGGCAGCCGCAACACGCCCGGTAGTGTCGATACCGCGCCCGAAACCCATCTGTTCCTCGGCGATTCGCAGACCTTCGGCATGGGCGTCAACGATGCCGAAACCTATGCATCGGTCTATGCAAAGGCTTTATCCGCGCCACGCGTGCTCAACTACTCTTTTGTCGGTTGGGGCCCGCAGCAGGCCCTGGAAATCCTGCGGCTGCGCGCACCGAAGCTGGCCGGAGGCAGCCGACTGACAGAGGTGTATTTCATGGTCTGCTGTGGCCACGACCAGCGCTTCGCCGGGCTTTCTACCTGGGAGTCGGAAAAGATCGTGTTCCGGCTCGATGGCAGCGGCCAGCTGGTCTACGGCGGCGTGCAGCGCGGCAGTGCCATTTCGCCCTGGCTCAACCGCCTGTTCACGGTGAAATTGCTGAGGGATCTGATCACGGGCTGGCGCCTGCGCACGCAGCCACAGTCTGCGCGCGACGCCCTGCTGCGTGAGGGCCTGATCGAGATGAAGCGCCGTGCCGAAGCACTCGGTGCCCGCTTCACTCTCATCGCCCATCGCGGCGCGCCCGCCACCCGGTTGCCGCTCGATGTCGAGGGGTTGTCGCGCGCAGGGGTCGAGATCGTTGATGTCAGCAGCCTGATGTCCGCCGGGCTGTATGCAAAAGGCGATTTCCTGCCGCTTGACCCGCACCCCAATCCGGCCTGGCACCGCGCCGTGGGCGAGGGACTGGCAGCGCGGATCAGGGACACTCGGCCACCGGCCCCGCGATGGTGAAGGGCGAGGAGATGCCGTTGTAGGGCGTGGCCGCCTCTGCCTCGGACCTGCGCGCCGCGCCCTCGTGCCGCAGGCGATAGGTGCCGGGCGGGGTGTTGCGCGGGATGGTCCACACCGCCTCGGCGGTCGAGAGCCCGGTGGCGGGTGCATCGACAGGTACCGGCTGCGCCTGCAGCGGTTTCCACACGTAGAGCAGCTCCGGGTCGCGGTCTTGCGCAACGATCACCCAGCTGCCATCGGTCGCCTGCCGCTCGGCATACACATAGCTCGACTGCGTTTTCAGATCGTTGCGCGGATGCCCGGCCTGGAACTCCGCGCGCACGATGTCGCCCGGCTTGGCAGTCGCCGGCACATCGGTCACCACCTCGCCGAACGTGGTCGTTGCACCCGGCGCATCGGAGGGCATGTAGCGGGGGCGGATCTGCGTTGGTGTCGCATCGCCAGGCGTGGCGGGGCCAGCGGGTGCGGGCAGGCCATCGCGCAGGGTGAGGGCGAGCTTGCGGGTTTCCTGCTGCACCGCTGCGAGCGTCCATGGGCCATACAGCGTCGATGCCCCTTCGTACTGCTGCGAGGAGTACTCCTCGCGGGTGGTGAGGTAGTTGACGTACTCGTTGGTGTGGCTGGCGATCACCACGGTGTCGATGCCGATGGGGCTCAGGATGTCGAGCAGGTTCTTGCGCAGGCGGCGGGCCGCTATGGTGGTGACTTCCCAGGGCAGTCCCAGCACCGCGAAGTTGCCGATGCGGAGGATCTGGAACGGCACCACGGCCGAGCCGGAGGGGATGGCGACCGGCTTCTCCGCCTGGCAGCCAAAGTCCGCACCGGGGATTTGATCGGCCTGGCACATCGCCGCCGCCGCCACCGTGTTGGTGGGGTAGTTCAGGCCATAAGGGGCATAGGGCGGCACCGGATTGTTCATCAGTGCGGCGAGATCAGCAGCGGCAGCGGCGAGCACATCCGGGCTGTCGTTGCAGCTCACGCCCTCTTCACCCGGGGCCGGGCCATCCTCGGCACCGGCGATGAAAGAGATGCCCAGCGCGCCGCGGCAAGTGCGCTTGGTCGCAGCATCGAGTCCGGCCGAGTGGCGCAGACCCTCGAGCACCACCGGGTCGGTCACCGTGATCGCGCTGATCGGCACGTTGAAGAAGCGCACATCGACCGGGCCGGAGAGGGCCGCACCCCGGCCGTACAGCTCCAGTGCCTTCGCCAGCTGCTTGGTGCCGCTGATGGCGTTGGATTCGTACTCGTCCCGGCCGCCGCCGCGCGTCGGGTCGGGGTAGGGCCGCTCGACGATGAAGAGATTGGGCGAGGCATCGCCCAGGTCAGCCTGCGCGAAGGCGGCGACGAAGCTGTCGGCCCCGTTGGCGGGCGGCGCGTAGCGCGTGCGCATGATTCTCTCGAAGCCCAGCGAGGCAAAGCCCTTGATGTCGCTGCTCACCAGCGTCGCATCCTCGCCCAGCACCGTGGCGTGCACGCCAAACCAGTTGAACACGCCCACGGCGCTGCCGTTGGCGCGCACCAGCTTGAGCTGCACCATGCGCTTGGGGTTGTCGATGGGCTCACCGCGTGCGTTGACGAACTCCTTCCGCTCGGCTTCGCTGTTGAGATCAAAGGCAATCTTCGAGCGGTTGATGTTGGTGTTGAGCAGCTCGCCATCGGCCAGCGCGATGGCGGCGGTTTCGGGGTGCGCCTGGATATTGGCGTGCGCGAGCCTGATGGCCGCGACCATGCCATCGATGAGAGTGTCGTAGACCAGCGCATCGAAGCCGTAGTGGAAGAGATTGCCGCCATCGTCATGCGAGTAGCCGGCCGGCCCCTGATGCGTGTGGGTGACCGAGAGCATCACGTTTTCGGCACGGTAGAACTTCGAGAGTTCGGCATCGGCGGCAATCGCCTGCAAGACCCCAAAGCGCACCGCTGGCCACATCAAGCCGATGTCGGTCGAGACCATCAACACCCGCTGGCCGTTGCAGGGCGACTCGATGGCGAAGGCGCGTGCGTACTGGCGCGTGTGCAGGCCGCTGAACACCTGGAACAGGTTTTCCCAGCCCATGCCGCTGGTGTTGGCGACCACGCCGGTCACATCGTGCAGGCCAGAGCCAAAGCGGAACTGTGTGTTGCCCTTGCAGGGGCCTGCAGCCTCAGCGCCTCTGGTCACGTCGATCTCGACGCGACCGGGTGCGTCGAGGCCATCACCCACTTTCAGCAGCGGGCTTTGAACCACACATTTGGCCAGCTGGGGCTCGGCCACCGGGGCCGCGACCGCAGGCATGCCGCCAATGCTGGTATTGCCCACCAGCCGCGATTCACCACAGGCCCCGAGTGCCAAGGCAAGTGCGATTGCCAATCTGCCATGCCACATGGGTGCGTCCTCAAACTATTTTTACCGCTGTGAGCCTGTGTGCTGAATGGGCATATTGCTCGCAAGATACCTGCCGGCGGCATGAGGCGGAAACAGTAAAACGAGCTACCGGGAGCCAAGGCATGTCCGAGCCATCGTTGAATCGGAGTCCGTCGTCTGCTCAAGGCCGGACTCACCCTCGGTGCGGCCAGCCCGTTGCCGCTGCGGCCGCAGCAGGTCGAGGGGGTGCTGTTGCAGTTCGGCGATCTCATCGCCGTGCGCGGCGGCAAGATCGTCGATTACTGGCCGGTGTTTGCCTGAGTCAGCGGCGCTGGACTCGTCTGGAAACGCTTACTCGCCGATGCCGTATTCAACTGCGGCTGAATAACTGGCGCCCAAGCCGTTGTAGCCGGTCACGGTCACGGTATAGGCCCCATTGGGAACTGTTGTAAGCGGCAAATCGAGGTGTGCATCGACAGAGCCTTGGAGGACAGAGGAATCGTTGCGCCCCAGCTCGGTGCCACGGGCATCAAAAACGTAGATGTGGAAATCAGGCTTCACCAGTGGCAGCGGCTGCCGCTCCTGCACGTTCAGGGAAATACGGAGAACCTGTTTTTTGTTCGCGGCGCTCTGACGAAACTTTTTTGAGAGATCGACGGTGAGTGCGTAGCGGTCGCAGTTCATGGCCGCTTCCGTGCACATCAGCACGGTACGCCCCTTGGCATCACCCAAGTACACCCGGTCGGAGGTCGGATTGGCCGCAGTGAACGGCCCACCCGTGAAGCTCAGCGGTCCACTGCCTTCATTCAGGGTGCCTTTGGAAGGCTGGGGGGCGGCAATTGCAGCCGCGCTGGAGAATGCTAGGGCCATCAACAGAAGTGATTTCATCGGAGCACCTGAGAGGTTTTGAGGGGTGAAAAGCGGGAAGCTGAGGGTTTCAAACAACAATTACTTCGGTTTCGTGCTGTTGGGATCGGCACCATCCAGCACTTGCACCCCGCTGTTGCGGGGGTCGAGAAACTGCGGCAGGTTGCGGCTAGGCAGCTCCGAGAACTGCCAGGCGCTGTAGAAGCGGAAGTAATAGGTCGCATCCACGTCGGGGCAGGCGTCACCGGGATCGCCGCCGGTCAGGTTGCCGACCAGCCGGTGTTCCTTGTTCCAGAGGCCGGAGCCGGAGGAGCCGGAGCGGGTGATGCCTTGCTCCCATCCCTTCAGTTTCAGGAAATACTTGAAGGAGCCAAGCATCCTGTCATCGGTGCTGTCGACGTCGCTGATGACGGTCGGACGGCTGGTGAGACTGATGTTTTTTTCTCCCCCTTCGGGGTGGTGGATGCCAGTGACGCCGACAGGTGCGAGGTTGCGGCGATCCCAGCCGGCGTAATAGACGCCGAACTCGCGCGGCGGCGTCTGGCTCAGTTCGATCAGAGCGAAGTCGGGTCTGGAGTTGATGATGTATGGCACGCCCGGCGTTAAAAAGACGCCGCTGGACCGCATGGTCGCCCCGGTCTGCGTGTTGCCCGTGTTGTTGCCTCCCAAGCCGCCGCTGGCCGGATCGCCGGCACCACGGCATTTTTTCCGCTGGAAGTTCCAGAGCACCACGGTGCTTGCCGCTTCGGCACCGGAGGCGTCGTAGCAATGATTTGCGGTGAGAAAGTAGGGCTTGAAATCCCGCGCGGTGTTGTTCAGCAAGGTGCCCGAGCAGGCATAGATGCCCGTGACCAGGATGCGGGCCACCGAACGAATCTCATTGCGCCATTCATCACCCTGGGAGCAGGCAACGTCGATGCTGCAGGACGCAGCCTTGGTGCTTGGCTCTGCGGCATCGAAGCTGCGGAAGCCGTAGTTGACCTGCGTCAGTTCCAGCCCCAGGCCAGCACCTGCGCCGGCCGGCAGTCGCAGCTCGATGAGGGCCGCAGCGCCGGTGACCGGCGGCGTCCACAACTGGCCTGCGGTGGCATGCTGTGCGAGGTAGGGGCCATGGCGGTCGCTGCCATCCGGAGCGCTGACGGTCAGCTCGGCACCGGCCGGCAGCTGGAAGCGGGTAAAAGCGAAACTCAGCGAGCGTGCCTCGCCGGCCTCGACCTGTAGGCGCCAGATCTGCTGGCCGCTCGACAGGGTTTGCCACAGGCCGGCCGTGGCGGGCGTGAGCCGCACGGGGATGCCGACGCCAAAACGGTAGGGCTTGGGTGAAGGCCGGGCGGCATCGGCAGCGAGCGCGGCCTCGATGTTCGGCCGGGACAGGCGCAGCACATCCAGGTCCCTGACCTTCGCTGCAGCGATGCTGTAGGTGCCGGCGAGGAGCAGGCAGGTGGCAAGCAGGATTTTTTTCATGGCCACTTTGAGGGTGTGTGATTGCATGACTACATGCAAGCAGAATCACATTACAACGTTGTCTCGTGCCAGTGGTTGACGCGCAATTGCCCAGGCCTCGATTCTGGTTGCGCCCGCTGCTTTGCACGCGCGGGACAGCTCTTCCAGTGTCGCCCCGGTCGTCATCACATCGTCGAGCAAGGCAAGGTGCTGGCCTGCGACGCGAGGCGATGCGGCAAATGCGCCTTTGAGGTTCCTGCGTCGCTCTGCGGCGGTCTGGCCGATCTGATCCGGTGTGGCATGCAGCCGCCTGGCGGCGGTCGCATCGACGGTGATGCCCAGCTCCGCACCGATCAGTCGAGCCAGTTCGAGCGACTGGTTGTAGCCGCGCGACCATTGCCGCCGCCAGTGCAGCGGCACCGGGATCAGCAGCGTGGGCAGTGGTTCGATGCGGGTGGAGAGGCGCGAGACAAAGGCCGTCGCCAGCAGCGAGGCCTGCTGAAACCGCGCCCCGTACTTGAGGGAGTGGATGGCCTGCTGCACGGGGGTCGCCAGCACAAAGGCCGCGAAGGCGGCATCGAAGGCGCGCGGCTTGTGCTGGCAGGCAGGACAGAGCACCGCTTGCACGCTGGGCAGTGCGCAGCCAGGGCAGGCGGGGGTGTTGCAGGGCAACTCCGTCGTACAGGCCGCGCACAACAAGGTGCCCTCGGTCGCACCGCTGCAGAGCTTACAAGCGGGTGGCAGCAGCGCATCGCTGAATCGTCTGCCGTAAACCATAATCTCTGAGAGCAAGTTGACAGCCTCCCTGCGGCTGCGAACACTGCCGTCACTTTAAGGGAGACCCTACATGGCCGCTGACGCCAGCTTTGAGAGCAAGCAAGACCTGCGCACCGACTGGACGAAAGCTGAAGTGGAGGCGCTGTTCGCGCTGCCCTTCAACGATCTGCTGTTTCGCGCGCACAGCCTGCACCGTTGCTACCACCAGCCCAACACGGTGCAGCTCTCCACGCTGCTGTCGATCAAGACCGGTGCCTGCCCCGAGGACTGCGCCTACTGCCCGCAGTCGGTGCGCTTCGAGACGGGCCTGAAGAAAGAGCCGCTGATGGAAGTCGATGCGGTGCTCGTCGCCGCGCAGGAGGCGAAAGACAACGGGGCGACGCGTTTCTGCATGGGTGCGGCCTGGCGCTCGCCGAAAGACCGCGATCTGGATCGCGTCGAGGCGATGGTGCGCGGCGTCAAGGCGATGGGCCTTGAGACCTGTTTGACGCTGGGCATGTTGCAACCGGCGCAGGCAGATCGGCTCGCGGATGCCGGCCTCGACTACTACAACCACAATCTAGATACCTCGCCGGAGTATTACGGCAAGATCATCACCACCCGCACCTACGAAGACCGCCTCGACACGCTGAAGAACGTGCGCGCGGCCGGTGTGAAGGTTTGCAGCGGCGGCATCGTCGGCATGGGCGAGACCGAGACTGATCGCGCCGGCCTCTTGCACCAGCTGGCGACACTGGAAGTGCATCCGGAGAGCGTGCCGATCAATGACCTCGTGCAGGTCGGCGGCACGCCGCTCAAGGGTGTCGCGCCACTGTCGCCAATCGAGTTCGTGCGCACGATTGCGGTCGCTCGCGTGCTCATGCCCAAGTCGTACGTGCGTCTCTCCGCAGGGCGCACGACGATGAGTGACGAGACGCAGGCGCTGGCCTTCTTTGCCGGTGCGAACTCGATCTTCTATGGTGAGAAGCTGCTCACCACCTCGAATCCTCAGAATGAAAAGGATCGCGTCCTGCTGAAGCAGCTCGGCATCCGCACCGAAGGTGCTGCGCAACCCAGCCACTGCGGATAAACGCGACGGTGTTGCGCTGGCTCGCCCTGCTGTTTGCCGCGCTCGCAATGCTGGAGCTGAGCGCGCTGCACGGCCTGCAAGTGCTGGACTGGCGTGTGCAGGACGCCCTCGTGCGTCAGCACGCGAAGCAGGTCGAGCCCGATGCCGACATCGTCATCATCGACATCGATGAAGCCAGCCTTGCGCGCATGCAGGAGGTCGCCGGCAGCTGGCCTTGGCCGCGTGCCACGCATGCCGAATTGCTGACTGGCCTCGCCAGGCAAAAGCCGCGCGCGATCGTGTTCGATCTGCTGTTCAGCGATGCCGACCGCTTTCGCCCGGAGAGTGATGTCGCCTTCATCGAGGCCCTGCGCAACACGCCCAATGTCTACCTGCCCTCGCTGCTGCTGGAGGGTGATGTGCAGCGTGGCGTGCGGCTGACTGATCTTGCCAAACCCATGCACTTGATGGCCTTGCCGCACCACAACCCGGAGGCACGCGCCCTGGTGCTGCCGCCTGCGGCCGTGCCGCCGGAGCTTTGGCATACCGGCCTGATCAATTTTCTGGAAGACGAAGATGGCATTGGCCGCCGCTATTTGATCGCCCGCACCGTGCAGGGCTGGCGCATCCCGTCGCTGCCGATGAAGCTGGTTGCCGAACTGGGCTTGCTGGCCGATAGCCCCGTCAACCTGGGTATTGATCACCACATTGATCCATCACTCAATGCCAGCCAGTCACTATTGCTGGATTGGCGCGGTGGAGCAGGCTTCAAGCATTTCGCCTACGCCGATTTGTTCGAGGATTTCGCACGGCAGAAGCCACAACGCGCGACGGATGAGTTCACCAACAAGATCGTCATCATCGGCACCGCCGCACCGGGCCTGAAAGACCTGCGCGCCACGCCACTCGGCAGCCTGTATCCGGGTGTGGAAATCCTCGCCACTGCCATCGACAACCTCAAGAATGGGCGTGCAATGCAGCGCGTGCCGCCGCTGGCGGTGCTCGCCCTCACGCTGCTGCTGCTCGTCACGCTCTCGGCCTTGTTCGCGGCACAGGTGCAGGCCGTGGTGATTGCAGCGGCGCTCGCGCTGGCCAGTGCCACACTGGCCGCACTGGCCTGGTGGTTGCTGACACAGGGCTGGCTGCTCGCCATCGCCACACCGCTGGTGTTCGCCTGGTTGTTCTATCTGGTCGCGGCCGTGCAGGGCTTTCTGCAGGAGCGCGCCACGCGCCGCCATGCGGTGCAATTGTTCGGGCGCTTTCTCAATCCCAACGTCGTCGCGCGCATCGTCGAGCAGGGTGCGACCATCGAATCACTCAGCGGGCAGACGCGGCAGATCAGCGTGCTGTTTTCGGATATCCGTGGCTTCACCAGCCTGTCCGAGATGCACGCCGCACAGGATGTCGTGAAGCTGCTCAACCGCTATTTCTCGCGGCAAGTCGCGGTGGTGTTCAAGCACGGCGGCACACTCGACAAGTTCATCGGCGATTGCATCATGGCCTTCTGGGGTGCGCCGCTCGACGACCCCGATCACGCCAGACATGCCGTGGCCTGTGCGCTGGAAATGGAGAGCGTGCTGCTTGACTTCAAGCGCGAGCTGGGTGAGCAGGGCAGAGACTTCGATGTCGGCATTGGCATCCATTCCGGCACGGCCGTGGTCGGCTTCATCGGGGCCGAGCAGAAGCTCGATTACACGGCGATTGGCGACACCGTGAATCTCGCCAGCCGCATCGAAGGCCTGACCAGGGGCATCGCCCGTATTCTGGTTTCGGCTGACACCATGCAGGCCTGCGGCACGGCCTATGATTTCCTGCCGCATGGCGCGCACTCGGCCAAGGGACGGGCACAGGCGGTGGAACTGTTCGAGCCGAAACCAAAGCTCACGCCGCGAGGCTGACCCGCCGGATTGCCTTTCGCAGTAATGCTTCATGCAGATCAAGGAGATGACATGGTGATCGCTAGGAAAGTAGCCAGCGCCGGCACAGCCGCAGCACTTTTGCTGGTACTGGCGCTGCCAGCCGGGGCAAAAAAACCGAAACCGACCGAGCCTGCGGCCCCGGCGGCGACAGCCACGCCAGCGACGCAGGCCAGCGCCCAGGTGATCCGCGAAACACCGCTGAAAACAGAGCCTTTCGCGGATGCCGAAACCGTCAGCGCATTGCCGGCCAACGCGATGGTGCAGATCCTCATGCGGCAAGGGGCGTGGATGCAGGTGCGTGCGGGTGAGACGGCGGGCTGGCTGCGCCTGCTGTCGCTGCGCACGGCGGCGGCATCCACGGCGACAGGTGACAGCGGGTTGACGCAGGCGATCAATGTGGCGCGCTCTGGCGCCAGCGGCAACACCGTGGCGACCGGCGTGCGGGGACTCTCCAAAGAGCAGATCGCCAATGCCGCGCCCAACACCAGCGAGTTGGCCAGGATGGGCCAGAGCGCGGCAGATGAGGCCCACGCCCGCGCCTTTGCCGCCGCCGCACCAGCGGCGAGTGTGGATGTGCCTTTTCTCGAACCGAGGGACAACTGATGAAACGCACACTTTTTGCCGCTGCCGCACTGCTGCTCGTCAGCACTGCGCAAGCACAGTTCGATTTCACGAAGGCACTGGGCACGCTGGCCGAGAAAGCCGGCGATGCGACCAAGGTGCTGGCCGGTCGCAGCGAGGATCAGGAGCAGAAACTGGGCGCGCAATGGGCGGCGACGCTGCTGGGCGCGGCACCCCTGGTCAACGACACTGGCTTGCAGGCCTACATCAACGAACTGGGTCTGTGGATTGCCCTGCACAGCGAGCGGCCTGGCCTGCCCTGGCGTTTCGGGGTGCTCGACTCGCCCAACATCAATGCCTTTGCGACCCCTGGCGGCTATGTGCTGGTGACGCGTGGCCTGTTGGCGCAGCTCAGCGACGAGGCAGAGCTGGCCGGTGTGCTGGCGCACGAGATTGCGCATGTGGTGAAAAAGCACCATCTCAATGCGATCCTTAAAAGCCAAGGTGCGAGCTTGGGTGCGGAGCTGTTGGGCAAGTACGCCGACAACAAGTTGGGTGTGGGCGAAGTCACCGACAAGCTGGTTGGGGGACTCAAGGAAATCTCGCTGCGCGGCCTCGACAAGGGCGACGAGTACCAGGCCGACCGCATGGCGCTGGTGCTGGCCGCACGCTCAGGCTACGACCCGTTTGGCCTGCCGCGCGTGCTGCAAAAGCTGGAAACCTTGAACGCCAGGGACTCGTCCATCGCCCTCCTGTTCGAGACTCATCCCGCACCCACCGCGCGGCTGGATGCGCTCGAAACGGCGGCAGGCGACAAGCTCGATGCCTTTGCACGGCAGCCGGTGTTTGCCGAGCGATTCGCGGCGCATGTGAAGCAGCCGTGATGGATGGCGCGGTGCCTGCCGAGCGGCCACTCGATGCGCGTCTGGGCGCGCAACTGGCCGTGCTGCGCGCCCAGGATTTGTATCGCACGCGGCGGGTCGTCGAGGGCACGCACGGCGCGCGCATCGTGGTGGATGGCCGCGCCTGTGTGAACTTTTGTAGCAACGACTATCTGGGGCTGGCAGGCGATCCGCGTATTGCCGCCGCTGCGGGCAAGGCGCTGTCGGCGGGTGTCGGCAGCGGGGCCTCGGCACTGGTCAGCGGCTACAACCGCGAGCACGCCCTGCTTGAAGAAGCGCTGGCCGCCACGGTGCAGCGCCCGCGTGCGCTGCTGTTTTCAAGCGGTTGGGCAGCCAATCTCGGCGTGCTGCGCGCCTTGCTGGGCAAGGGCGACACGCTGATCGCCGATGAACTCAACCATGCCTCGCTGATTGATGGCGGGCGGCTGGCCGGGGCCAGTTATGTGCGGGTGGGACACGGCGATGTGCCTGGCTTTGCCGATGCGCTGGCCCTGCCAGCACAAGGCCAGCGCCTGCTCGCCACCGACAGCATCTTCAGCATGGATGGCGATGCGGCCCCGCTGGCGGCGCTATCGGCCCTCTGCAGCCAGCATGGCGCTGCCTTGATGGTGGATGATGCTCACGGCTTTGGCGTGCTGGGCGGCGGACGTGGCGTGCTGTTCGAGACCGGCGACGCGGAGCCGCTCGCAGCCGACATCTACATGGCCGGATTCGGCAAGGCCCTCGGCACGGCGGGCGCCTTCGTCGCAGGCAGCGAGGCGCTGATCGAGTTCCTGATTCAGCGCGCGCGCACCTTCGTGTTCAGCACGGCACCGCCGCCTGCGCTGGCGGCGGCGACTCGCGCCTCGCTGGCGCTGGTCGCGGGCGCGGAGGGCGACACGCGGCGCACGCAGCTCGCGGGCCTCATCGCCCGGTTTCACAGCGGCTGTGCGCAACAGGGCATTGCACTGTCGCCATCGAGCACGGCCATCCAACCGCTGGTACTGGGGCTGGAATCGCGCGCGCTGGCGGTATCGGGTGCGCTGTTCCAACAGGGCTATTGGGTGGCGGCGATCCGACCGCCGACGGTGCCGGCAGGCACTGCGCGATTGCGCATCACACTGACCGCTGCGCACACTTTTGCCGAGGTTGACGGCCTCATCGCAGCGCTCAGCGCCGCCCTGAAAACCGCATGAGGCACACCCTGTTCGTCACCGGCACCGACACCGATGCGGGCAAGACGGTGGTGAGCTGTGCCCTGCTGCGCGCGCTGGCGGCACAGGGCATTGCGGCCTGTGGCTTCAAACCGGTGGCGTCGGGTGCCGAGCCGCAGGGTGCGGGCCTCGCCAGTGCCGATGCGCTGGCCCTGCGCGCGGCCTCTGCCCCCGGCGCGACGCTCGACGAGATCAACCCGATCTGTTTCGCGCCCGCCATCGCGCCGCATCTGGCGGCAGCGGCGGCGGGCCAGTCCATCGACCCCGCGCGGATGAAGCGCGCCCACGCCGTGCTCGCCGTGCGCTATCCGGTGATCGTTGCCGAAGGCGCAGGTGGCTGGCTGACGCCCCTGGGCGACAGCCTGCTGTTGGGTGACTGGGTTGCCCAACAGGGCTGGCCGGTGCTGCTGGTGGTGCGCATCCGTCTGGGCTGCCTCAACCACGCGCTGCTGACGGCGGAGGCCATCCAGTCGCGCGGCGCAAGGCTGGCAGGCTGGGTCGCCAATCTGGCGCCGCCCCCGTCCGAGCAGGCGCAGGCCATGATCAACAGCCTGAGCGCCCGCCTAGGTGCCCCGCTGTGGACGCAGCAGGGCCTTGCAGACGCCCCGGCAGCGGCGATCCGCAGTCTGTTTGGCCGATGAAACCAGTCCCTCGCCCTTGGACGGACGCGCCCTGCTGCACTAAACTCGCGCGGCTGTGCTGTGGCTGATCTTCTGGCTCGGCTGCAAGGCGCTGCAAAGCGCATAAGTCCAACACCCAGATCATCGGCGACAGGTGTCAGACGAGGGTCGGGCACGGCAATCGGCTTCGCACCAGGGTGCGGGTCGAGAGTAAATATCGAGTTCCCAATGGAGGTAGAGAGGCATGTTCAAGTCAGGTTTGGCGGCACGCGCGGCGGCAGGGGTGACAGCGGCCTTGATCAGCGGCGCAGCGTGGGCTGAAGAGGCCCGCTCGCAATACAACCTGCCGGTGGGTGCCACCGAAATCAGCCGCGAGGTCTACTGGCTGCACAACTTCGTGCTCATCATCATGTGCGTCATCGCCGTGCTGGTGTTCGGCGCGATGTTCTATTCCATCATCGCCCACCGCCGCAGCAAGCACCCGAAACCGGCGGACTTCCACGAGTCCACCACGGTCGAAATCATCTGGACCATCATCCCGTTCTTCGTGCTCATTGGGCTGGCCATCCCCGCTGCCGGCACGCTGATCCGCATGGAAGACACCCGCGATGCGGAACTCACCGTCAAGGTCACGGGTTTCCAGTGGGGCTGGAAATACGAATACGTCGGTCACGATTACGAGTTCGTCAGCATGCTCGCCGCCGACAGCAACAAGGCGCGCCAGCTCGACAGCGGCATCGATCCCAGGAGCGTGCCGAACTACCTCTGGGAAGTGACCAACCCGCTGGTGCTGCCGGTCGGCCAAAAGGTGCGCTTTCTGATCACCGCGCAGGATGTGATCCACGCCTGGTGGGTGTTTGACTTGGCCGTCAAGAAGGACGCGATCCCCGGCTACATCAACGAGGCCTGGACCAAGATCGATGCGCCCGGCACCTTCCGTGGCGTCTGCGCTGAACTGTGTGGCCGCGACCACGGCTTCATGCCCATCGTCGTGAAGGCCTTGCCGGAAACCGAGTTCAAGACCTGGCTGGCCCAGAAGAAGGGGGTCGATGTCGCCTCGCTCGGCAAGGCACCGCCAGTGGCTGAGGCCACGCCAGTTGCCACCACGACCTCGACAGCACCGGCGCCGACCGAAGCGGTCGCGGCTGCGGTTGAAGTGGCTGCCGCAACACCTGTGGCGGCTGCGCCTGCCAAGGCCCTGACGAAAGACGAGTTGATGGCCAGCGGCAAGAAGGTCTACGGCACCCAATGCGCCGCCTGCCACCAGCTCACGGGCCTGGGGATGCCGCCCAACTTTCCTTCACTCGTCGGCAGCAAGATCGCCACAGGCCCCGCCGCCGCGCACATTGCGCACACGCTCAAGGGCAAGGGCCTGATGCCGCCGTTTGCGAGCCTGTCCGATCTCGATATCGCGGGCGCGCTCAGCTATCAGCGCAACAGCTGGGGCAACAAGGCCAGCGTGGTGCAGCCGTCTGAAGTCGCTGCCGCCCGCAAATAAATCTTTCGCATTGAGACTCTAGGAGTAACCGCATGGCCACCGCACACGCGCACGACGAGCACGATCACAGCCACGATCACCACCACGGCCCCGACAAGGGGATCATGCGGTGGATCAAGACCACCAACCACAAAGACCTTGGCACGCTGTATCTCTGCTTCAGCTTCACCATGTTCTTCATCGGTGGCCTGATGTCGCTGGTGATCCGTGCGGAGCTGTTCCAGCCCGGCCTGCAGTTCGTCGATCCTGAGTTTTTCAACTCCATGACCACGCTGCATGCGCTGGTGATGATCTTTGGCGGCGTCATGCCCGGCTTCGTCGGCCTGGCCAACTGGATGGTGCCGATGATGATCGGCGCCGGCGATCTGGCGCTGCCGCGCGTCAACAACTGGGGCTTCTGGATTCTGCCCTTCGCCTTCGCCCTGCTGCTCTCCACCCTGTTCATGGAAGGCGGCGCACCGGCCGGCGGCTGGACCATGTACCCACCGCTGGTGCTGCAAACCGGCAACGCCTTTCCGCTCTTGATCTTCGCCATCCACCTGATGGGCATTTCGTCGATCACAGGTGCGATCAATGTCGTGGTGACGATCTTGAACATGCGCACGCCTGGCATGACGCTGCTGAAGATGCCGCTGTTCGTGTGGACCTGGCTGATCACGGCGTATCTCTTGATCGCCACCATGCCGGTGCTCGCTGGTGCGGTGACGATGCTGCTCACCGACAAGTACTTCGACACCAGCTTTTTCACCGCCTCAGGCGGCGGCGACCCGGTGATGTTCCAGCACATCTTCTGGTTCTTCGGGCATCCGGAGGTCTACATCCTGATCCTGCCGGCCTTCGGCATCGTCAGCACCATCATCCCCACCTTCGCGCGCAAGCAGCTGTTCGGCTATGACTCGATGGTCTACGCCACCGCCTCGATCGGCTTCTTGAGCTTCATCGTCTGGGCGCACCACATGTTCACCGTCGGCATGCCGCTGGCGGGCGAGCTGTTCTTCATGTTCTCCACCATGCTCATCGCCGTGCCCACGGGCGTGAAGGTGTTCAACTGGGTGGCGACGATGTGGAAAGGCTCGATGACTTTCGAGACGCCGATGCTGTTCGCGCTCGCCTTCGTGTTCCTGTTCACGGTCGGTGGCTTCAGCGGCCTGATGCTCGCCATCACGCCGGTGGACTTCCAGTACCACGACACCTATTTCGTGGTTGCGCACTTCCACTACGTGCTGGTGCCGGGGGCGGTGTTCTCGATCCTCGCCGCCGTCTATTACTGGGTGCCGAAGTGGACCGGCGTGATGTACAGCGAGTTCTGGGGCAAGGTGCACTTCTGGCTGTCGGCCATTTTCATCAACGTCACCTTCTTCCCGCAGCACTTCCTGGGCCTCGCCGGCATGCAGCGCCGGGTGCCGGACTACAACGTGATGTTCTCCGACTTCAACATGCTGTCGACGGTGGGCGCGTTTGTGTTCATGGCCGCGCAGTTCATCTTCATTGGCAACATGCTGTATTGCATGTTCGGCAAGCGCGGCCAGGTGCCGAACCGGGTCTGGGAAGGCGCACAGGGGCTGGAGTGGACGGTGCCTTCGCCAGCGCCCTATCACACCTTCGAGGATCCACCATTTCTGACCGACTCTGAAACCACCGTGCACTGGGATGAGGCCGATGAAACCTTGACCGGCGTCCGTCGCTGAGCGACCAAGCCAAAGGCCTGCAGATGCCCAATCAACAAAGCCCGCAAGACGTGCAGCGCGCGCGACGCAATCGTGTGCTGGCCTGGCTGCATGTCGGCCTGGTAGTTGCGGTGCTTGCAGGCTTTGTGCTGAACACGGTCATCAAATGAGCGACAACGATCCGGCCGTGCAAAGCCCCAATACGGCACGCAAGCGCAGCCTGTTGGAGATGTCGGTTTTCACGCTGGCCATGTTCGGCTTCGGCTTTGCCTTTGCGCCGCTCTACAGCGCGCTGTGCGACCTGACCGGCCTCAACGGCCGCTCGGACGGCATGCTGGTGGCGGCAACGGTGACGGCCGTGCCGGACTTGAGCCGCACGGTGAAGGTGCAGTTGCTCACCGTCGTCAACGGCGGCCGTGACTGGCAGTTT
Source organism: Nevskiaceae bacterium (assembly GCA_021731445.1). GTDB lineage: Bacteria > Pseudomonadota > Gammaproteobacteria > Nevskiales > Nevskiaceae > Stagnimonas. The sequence goes on from JAKFXK010000045.1 coordinate 26,368, forward strand.
CGCCCTGAAGTCTCCGAGATCAGCGTGCATCCGGGCGAGTTCACAACGGTCAATTTCGTCGCCGAGAACCTGCTCGATCAGGATGTGGTGGGGCAGGCGGTGCCCGCAGTGACGCCCGGCAAGGCCGCCCGGCATGTGAAGAAAACCGAGTGCTTCTGCTTCACCCAGCAGCCGTTCAAGGCGCGCGAGAAAAAGATCATGCCGGTGCGGCTGATGCTCGACCCTGAGCTACCGAAGGATCTCACCACGGTCACGCTGTCGTACACCTTCTTCGATGTCACCGAACTTGCGGCGCAGTCCACCCCGCCCGCAGGCTCGCTAAACTAGGCCGCAGATTCGTTTTTAAGGGAACCCACATGTCCAGCCACGCGCCCACCGCATCCGCCAACACCCGCTACTTCGTGCCCGACCCGAGCGCCTGGCCGTTCCTGCTCACCGCCGGCCTCGTCGCCATCATCCTTGGTGCCTGGAGTGCGCTGGAGGACAAGTCGCTCGGCTCGATCCCGGTCTATCTCGGCATCGCGGTGTCGGCCTTCATCATCTTCCGCTGGTTCCGTGGCGTTGCACTCGAGAGCGAGCATGGCAAGTACAACAAGCAGGTGGACACCACCTTCCGCATGGGCATGGCCTGGTTCATCTTCTCGGAGGTGATGTTCTTCGCCGCCTTCTTCGGTGCGCTGTACTACGCCCGCAGCCTGTCGGTGCCGTGGATCGGCGGCGAGGGTGCCAAAGGTGTCGCCAACATCGAATGGCCCGGCTTCGAGGCCAGCTGGCCTACCAACGGCCCGGCCGCATTGGGCGGGGCCTTCACCAACATGAGCGCCTGGGGCCTACCTTTCGTCAACACCTGCCTGCTGTTGACTTCCGGCATCACCATCACCTTGGCGCACCACGCGCTCAAGGACAACAAGCGCACGGCCTGCATCGTCTGGATGTGGGCGACGGTTGCCCTAGGCGCGATCTTTCTCTATTGCCAGGTCGTCGAGTACATCCACGCCTACAAGGAGCTGAATCTCACGCTCGGCTCCGGTGTCTACGGCTCGACCTTCTTCATGCTCACCGGCTTTCACGGCATGCATGTCACGCTCGGCACGCTGATGTTGTTCGTCATCACCTGCCGCCTGATGAAAGGCCACTTCAAGCCCGATTCGCATTTTGGTTTTGAAGGTGTCGCCTGGTACTGGCACTTCGTGGACGTGGTCTGGGTGGGGCTTTTCATCTTCGTCTACATCCTGTAGCGACCCTCACGCAGAAAATAGAAAGCCCGGCACTGCCGGGCTTTTTGTTGTCCGGGTTGTCCAGCGCGCTCCATGTTGAAGTGCAGATGGGGCGGACAAGCAAATCCCCTCACAGTTCGTCATTCCGGCGAAAGCCGGAATCCAGTATTGGCAACGGTTGCGGGCCTTGACGGACTGGATGCCGACTTTCGTCGGCATGATGATTTGATGTAGTGGCCTAACCCAAAAATGCTCTAGCGGGCGAGACAGGCCACTGCCTCGATCTCGACCCGCGCGCCGGCAATCAAGAGATCGGACACCACCGTCGAACGTGCCGGAGGCTGGCTGGGAAACAGCTCCCGATAGGCGTTGTTGAACGCCGCGAAATCGGCCTTGTCGGTGAGCCAGACCGTGGTCTTGACGACCTGGCCGAGGTCAGCACCGGCCAGCGCCAGGATGTCCGCGAGGCGCTTCACGCATTGGCGCAGCTGGCTGGCGACATCGTCGGCGACCAGAGCACCCGCATCGTCGAGCCCGAGCTGGCCTGAGACGAACAGCAGATCGCCAGCCCGGACGGCCGGCGAGAGCGGGATGACAGCGCCGTTGGCCAGCACCGGACTGCAGCCAAAGATTTCGATGCTCATTTTCGTGCTCGCTGACGGCGGCTTGCTGCGGGGGACGCGCGAGCCGCCAGCGCAGCCTTTGCCGCCGCAGCGCGGCGCGGTGCTTTGCTGGCGGCGATGACGGCTGCCTCGGTGAGGGCCTCTCTCGGCGCACCGAGATGCTGGGTGAGCGTCTGCCGCAGCGTCGCCTCCGGTGCCGAACAGATCGACAGCACGCGGCAGGGGCCATCGCCCTGGGCCACGTAGGCGTGCGCCATGCCGCTGTCGAAGTAGATCGACTCGCCCGCCTTCAGAATGGCAGGCGCGTAGTGCTCGGTGTGCACCGCCACGCTGCCTTCGATGATGTAGGCGAACTCCTCGCCGGCGTGGCGCACCAGCTCGCCGAACTCCTCCAGCGAACGGGCGCGGATGTCGGCCACCAGCGGCACGAACTTCTTTTTCAAGAGATCAGTGCTGAGATAGACGTGGTGATAGTTGCTGGTGTCGATGACCTGGCCATCGTCCAGGCGATTGATGCTGCGCCGGCCGCTGGCAATGCCATCGGAGGGATGATGGCTGTCGTCCTCGAAGAACAGGGTGATGTCCACGCCGAGACCCTGGCTGAGCAGCACCAGCTTGTCGTAGGTGAGCGAGAGCTGGTTGCGCTCGGCCTTGGAGAGCGTCGAGATCGACAGGCCGGTTTTCTCGGCCACATCGCTCAGGGTCCAGCCATTGCGCTGGCGCAGTCCGCGCAGCGCGGGGCCAAGACGGGCTTCGGTGGTCATGCCGCCAGTGTCGCTGGCTGGGTGTGCCCGAACCGGGCCGGTGCGAGCTGGCGCTCGGCAACGCCCTCGGCGGCCAGTCGCTCGGGCAGTGCGCGGCGCAGGGCCAGCAGAGCGGCCAGCTCCGAGAGCGCCGGAGCGGTCTGCACGCCGTAGCCGCCTTGTCCTGCGAGCCAGAAAAAATGATCCATGTGCTGATCGTAGCCGACCACGGGAGTACGGTCGGGGGCGAACGTGCGAAGACCCGCCCAGCGGCGGGACACCCGGCTGACATTGAGCGTGGTTGCGGTCTCGATGCGATCCACACAGATGGCGATGTCGAGTTCTTCCGGTTGTGCGTCACAGGGCTCGCTGGGGGTTTCGTCGGCCGGCGAGGCCAGCAGCAGACCGGCATCGGGTTTGAAGTAGAACGATTCATCGGCGGCGATGACCGCCGGCCAGCCGCCACTGGCAACCCCATCCGGGGCATTGATGAGCAGGGCGGTGCGGCGCAGCGGGCGCAAGTCCAGGGTCGGCACCGCCGCCATCGCGGCCACAGTGTCGGCCCAGGCCCCACCGGCGTTGACCAGCACCCCGGCCTCGTAGCTGCCGACGCTGGTGTCGATACGCCAGTCGCGCTTGCGCTCGATGCCGAGCACTTCCGCGCCGGTGCGCAGCACCGCCCCGGCCGTTTTCGCCATGCGCAAAAAACCCTGATGCAGGCTGTTGACATCGATATCGCAGGCGCTGGCTTCATAGGCGTTGCAGGCGGCGGCGTGCGCCCGCAATACCGGCACGCGGGCCAGCGCATCGCCGCAGCTCATGCGGGCGGCGAGCGGCGATGCGCAGATCTGCTCGACCGCTTCGCGGTCGTCCTTGCTGCCGGCATAGAGCACGCCGCGCGGTGTCAGCAGCGGGTGTTCGGCAAAACCTGTTGGCGGCGCATCGAAGAAAGCGCGGCTGGCGCGGGTCAGCGCGGAGATCGTGGCATTGCCGTAGAGCGCGCTGAACAGGGCGGCCGAGCGGCCGGTGGCGTGATAGCCGGCGACAGGCTCGCGCTCCAGCAACAGCACACTCGCATGCGCTGCCACGCGCGCAGCAAACGAGGCTCCGGCGATGCCGGCACCGATCACCACGAAATCGAACTTGACCATAGTGAGAAATATCTTATACGAAAAAGTTTTGCATTTTAGAAAAATGTTGCTTAGGATCAATCCCAGAGATCGCCGACGAGCGATCCGCCGCTTAAGGACGAGCGAACCCTGCCGTACTTCTTGTGCTGGAGAATGCCGTGAGATTGCGTGTCGTCCGATCACTGATCTATCTGCTGAGCTTGGCTGCCGCTGCCAGCCATGCGCAACCGGCTGAGTCCCCGGGTACCAAGCCTGCCGACAACAGTTCGAGTGAACTCGCCACCATTCCTGTGCAGCCGCTGCCGGAACCAGCGGAAAAACCCAAGCCAGAAAAAGATGCCAGCCCGGTGCAGCTCGATGCCGTCGAGGTGACCGCCAGCAAGCGCCGGCAGTCCACCCGCGACATCGCCGGCAGCGTCACCGCCATCAAGGGCGAGCAGCTGGAAAAAATCAAGGCCCAGGGCCTGGCCGACTACATCAAACTGATCCCCGGCGTGGTGCTGATCGACAGCGGCGGCCCCGATGGCGGCCAGCCCATCATCCGCGGCATCGTCTCCTCGGCGGCACAGCTCGGCACCCAGTTCACCCAGCAGCCGGTCGGCATCTATGTCGATGAGCTGCCGTTCACCGATCTCTATGCGCCGCTGACCCAGCCGGATTTGAATCCCTTCGACCTCAACCGGGTGGAAATCCTCAAAGGGCCGCAAGGCGCGCTGTTCGGCTCCGGTGCGCTGGCCGGTGCGATCCGCTACATCCTGCAGCGGCCGAAGTTCGACAAATGGGAAACCAAGCTGAGCTCGACCATCAGCTTTGATGAGCAGGGCGAGGGGCTGTCGCCGGTCTATGCCGGTGCCCAGAACATTCCGCTGTTCGGTGACAAGGCGGCGCTGCGCGTCGTCGCACTGTCGCGCAAAGACACCGGCCGGATCGACGAGATCGGTCGCGCCGAGGATGTCGACCGCAGTCGGCAGCTCAACGGCCGCATTCTCGGCAGCTGGGAGGCTACCGAAAAGCTCAAGCTCGATGCCTTCTATTTCGCGCAGGACAGCAAGCAGCAGAACTCGCCCGCCGCCGACAACCCCGAGCGTTACGATCGCATGGGGCAAGTCACCACCGCCCGCCAGAGCGCCTTCTCCGGTGCCAATCTCGCCGTCGGCTACGCTTTCGACCGCTTCAATCTGCTGTCCTCGAGCAGTTATCTGCACAAGGAAATTGACGTTTTTTCGGCAGGGCCCCTCGGCACCCGGGATCAAACCGGCGACCCCGATGGCGATGGCGGTGCCAACGGCCCGGGTACCGAAGACGCCGGCAACAACGATGCCGCGCGCGCGCCGCTGATGGCCTCCACCAACGGGCTGGTGCAGGAGTTCCGCCTGTCCTCGCCGGAGGGCAGCGACTGGCAGCCGCTGGACTGGCTCGATGTGCAATGGCTGATCGGTGGCTCCTACCAGGTGACCCGGCAGGGCTTCATCCAGCGCAGCGATGCCTCGGCTTTGCCAGATGCGCTGGCCCCGGTCGATAACTCCGGCCTGTTGCCGATCTTCACCCCGATCGGCCCGGTAAACGGCTCGCGCAACACCTCTGTGTTGTATGCCGACCTCGACTCGCTGGCCAAGGAGTCGGCGATCTACGCCGACAGCACCCTGCGCATCCTGAAGGACTGGGAGCTGACCGTCGGCGGGCGGCTGTTCAAGACCTCGATCCGCGCCCGCGGCTTCATCGAGGGTGCGCAGACCACCGCCCTCGATGCCGGGCGCACCCGCTCCGAAGTGGATGAGACCACCGGCGAGAGCGGCATCAACCCCAAGGTGGCGCTGCGCTATGTCATCAACCCCAACTTGCAGCTGTTCACGCTGGCGGCCAAGGGCTTCCAGTTCGGCGGCATCCAGCTGACGCCGCCCTTGTCCACCATCGGGGCGACCTCGGCAGCGAGCGGCTACAACCCCTACAAATCCTCCAAGCTGTGGAACTACGAGCTGGGCCTGCGCAGCGAGTTCTTCAAGCGCCGGCTCAAGTTCGACATCACCGCCTTCTATCTCGACTGGAAGGACTTGCAGATCACCGTGCCGGTGCCGCTGACGCCGATGGGTGAACAGTTCGGCCTGGCGATTGCCTTCACTGAAAACATCGGCAAGGCGAAATCGACCGGGGTCGAGACTTCATTGTCGGTGTCGCCGGTGAAGGGCCTGAACTTCACCAGCAATGCGGCTTGGGTGCATGCCGTCACCACCGAGGACTTCAACAGTTCCTCCGGCTTCGTGCCTGCCGGTACCCGGTTGCCGGCCAGCCCGCGCTTCCAGATGTCCAACCTGTTGTCGTACTCCGCACCGTTCACCTTGTTGGGCCAGTGGCAGGCGGGTGTGAGCCTCACCCACGTCCACCTGGGCGGCGCGTTCAACAGCCTGCAATACAACAATCCAGCCGGCAACACGCGGCCACAGGGCGACTACGACACCCTGGATTTCAGCACCAGTCTGTCCAAGACGGGAGCGCGCCTGGTGCCGGATCTGACCTTCTCGATGATCAATCTCACCGACGTGCGCGGCGTCGCGGCGGTCAGTTCGGCAGCCGGAGGCCGGGATGCCGGTTACTTCTTCGTCCGCCCGCGCACGATGCTGCTGTCGCTGGCGATGAAGTTCTAAAAAATCCCAAGGGCTTTCACCACCATGAACACCATTCGCTTCACGACCGTGTTGTTACTGCTGCTCAGCGCAGCAGCCCAGGCGCAGGATGCGCCGCCTGCGGAGCGCGCAGATGCCTTGCGCCAGGGGTTTTTCCTGGCCCCGATGTACGTTTACACCCAGCCCGACGACAAGCGCCGCCTCGGCAATGGCCGCGGCTATGCCCTGGCTCTGGGCTACCGCTGGAGCTTCGCGGCCCTTGAGCTGGTCGGCGAGGACAGCCGACTGTCGTTTCCGGGGCGTGCCGGCAGCCCGGGCATGCCGCCGACGACACCAGCTGACCCCGGCGAACCGGCGGCCACCGTGCGGCTCAGCGGAATCGGCATCAACGCAATAGTCGCGCCTTTCCAGAGCCTGCCGATCATCACCAATCTCTACGGGCTGGTCGGCTTCGGCGTGCACCAGCGCAAGAACCACCCGGGCTTCAGCCGCGACGACGACACCATCGTGATCGATGCGGGCTTAGGCTGGATGTTCCCGCTGCGGGTGTTCGACTTCGATTTTGCCCTGCGTGCCGAAGGCATCTACCGGGTCGACAGCCAGCAGCCGCCGTTCCCCAACCCGCCCACCGCCAACGATCCGCCGAAGAGCTTCCAGGACCTCATCGGCCGCGCGGGCCTGTACTTGCCGATCAGCCGCAGACCGGCACCGCCCGCTGCGGAGCCAGAGCCGGAGGTGGTCGTGGTGGTGCCGACGACAGCACCGGTCGATACCGACGGCGACGGTGTTTTCGACCCCGCCGACCAGTGTCCGGAGACCCCGGTCGGCACCAAGGTCGATGACGTCGGCTGCCCCTTGCCGCCACCGCCGCCGCCAGCACCGCCCGCGCCGCCGGAGATCATTGTGCTGGAGGGCGTGTTGTTCGAGACCGCCTCGGCCAGGCTGAAGCCGGAGTCTACGGTCGTGCTGGGCGCTGCTGTTACGTCCCTGCACAAGCGACCGGAGATCAAAGTCGAAGTTGGCGGCCACACCGACAGCGTCGGCGATACGGCCTACAACCAGGATCTGTCGCAGCGCCGTGCGGAAACCGTGCGGGCCTTCTTCATCAAGCGGGGCATCCCCGCCGAGCGCTTGAGCGCCCGCGGCTATGGCGAGCTGATGCCGGTGGACAGCAACGACAGCAATGCCGGCCGCGCACGCAACCGCCGCGTCGAACTGAAAATCGAAAACCAACAAGGGGAGACCCAACCATGAAGCAAGCCTTGAGCAAGACCCTGCGCGCGGGTGTTATCGCGGCACTGACCTTCGCGAGCAGCGTGATGGCCCAGGCACCGCTCGACTACCGGCAGGTGCCCGGCGCCTCGCCGGAGCCGATCACCGAGGGTGCTGGCCTCAAGAGTCGCGAAGACCTCGAGGCTTTCATCGACGGCGTGATGGCTGCGCACCTGAAGCAGAACCATCTGGCCGGTGCGCAGGTCGCGGTGGTCAAGGACGGCGAGATATTCTTCAGCAAGGGCTATGGCTATGCCGACGTGGAGAAGCGCCTGCCGGTGGACCCGGCCACCACCCTGTTCCGCCCCGGCTCGGTGGCCAAGGTGTTCACCTGGGTCGCGGTGATGCAGTTGGTCGAGCAGGGCAAGCTGGACCTGGACAAGGATGTCAACACCTATCTCACCCAGTTCAAGATTCCGGCCACGTTTGATGCGCCGATCACCCTGCGCAACGCGCTGACGCACACGCCGGGGCTGGAGGATGGCGGCATCGGCTATCTGTTCAAGAGAACCACCGCCGATCTCGAACCCCTGGCGGATAGCCTGGCGGCGCACATGCCCAAGCGCATGCGGCCGCCGACCACCGATTTTTCCGGCGACGGCGGCAATGCCTCGTACTCCAACTACGCCACCGCGCTGGCCGGGCTGATTGTCGCCAACGTCTCCGGCATGTCCTTCGACGACTACCTCGACAAGCACATCTTCGAGCCGCTTGAAATGCAGCACTCCACGTTCCGCCAGCCGCTGCCGCCCGCCATCGCCAGCGACATGGCCAAGGGCTATACCTTCAAGGAGGGCATCTGGAAGCCCTACGAGCATGAGTTCGAGGTGATCCAGTTCGCGCCCGCCGGCAGCCTCTCGGCGTCAACCAACGACATGGCCAACTTCATGATCGCGCACCTGAACTACGGCGAATTCAAGGGCCAGCGCATCCTCAAGGAGGAAACCGCGCGGCTGATGCAGAGCCGCGTGTTCAGCCCCGGCCCGCATGTCAACGGTGCTGGCCTCGGCCTGTTCGAGACCTGGGTCAACGGCCGCCGCGTGATCGGCCACTGGGGCGACATGCAGACTTTCCACACCTCGATGGATCTGCTGCCGGAGGCCAGGATCGGCATCTACGTCAGCTACAACAGCTCGCACCTGGACGGCACCTCCATCGCCCGCGAAGACCTGTTGCGCGCCTTCATGGATCGCTACTACCCGGCCAAGCTGCCCAAGCTCACGCCGCCGGCGGACTTCAAAGACCGCGCTGGCAAATACGCCGGCAGCTACACGCTGACGCGCCACTCCTACACCACGGCGGAGCGCCTGTTCACTCTCGGCGGTGCCGCCAAGGTGGTGCCCACCAAGGACAACACCTTGATGATTGCGGCCGGCGACAAGGCCACGCAGTGGGTGGAGATCGCGCCCAACACTTTCCGCCAGATCGACAAGGACGAGAACATCACCTTCTTCGAGAACGCGAAGGGCGAGATCACCGGCATTTCACTGCGCCTGCCGTACGTGGCGTTCTACCGGCTGGCCTGGTACCAGACCCCGCAGTTGCACTGGTTCGTGCTCGGCTTCGGCCTGCTCTGCTTCATCGTCGCCCTGGTCAGCTGCCTCAGGCACTGGAAGATCGACCGCGCCGCCACCGGCCCGCTGCGCTACGCCCGGCGCCTGGCGGCCGCGACCGGTCTGCTGCTGCTGCTGTTCGTGATCCTCCTGGTCGCCAGTCTCGCGGCCAACATCGAGACGCTGTTCATGGGTTTCCCGCTCACTTTCAAGCTGGCGCTGGTGCTGCCGCTACTGGCCATTCCGCTGGCGCTGGCAACGCTCGTGCTGGCGGTGAAAGCCTGGCGCGAAGGCTGGTGGACGCGCTATGGCCGCGCCCAGTACAGCGTCATCGCGCTGTTCGGGCTGCTGTTCCTGTGGTCGCTGCACTCGGTGAACCTGATCGGCTGGAACTTCGGTTGAGCGCGCCATGACTCTCACCCGCCGCGGTTTCATGCTGGCCGCAGGCAGCGTCGGCGCGCTGTCGCTGGCGGCACCCGCGCTGGCTGCACAAGGCCGCGTTTCGCGGCGCGCGCTGAAGATCGTCGAAGAGGCTGGGGCCATCGACATGCTCGGTCTGATCAGCATCAACGACACCGAGTGGGCGCGCTGGGCTGACTCCAGCGAGGGCATGAGCAGCGCCGAACTCGCGCGTTTCAGGGACTGCGGCATCAAGGTCTTCCATCACGCCTACGGCCTCGGCGGGCCGACGGTGCACCACGATGCGCTGGTCTATTTCGGCCATCTCAATGCCTTCATCGCCCGCTACAGCGACCAGTTCGTCCGGGTCAGCAAGGCCAGCGATCTGGAGCGCCTGCAGAGCTCGAAGAAAACCGGCGTGATCCCGGGCCTGCAGAACTCCGATCACTTCCGCAGCATCGAGGATGTCGCGCTGTTCCATCGCCTCGGCCAGCGGGTGTCGCAGCTCACCTACAACAGCCAGAACTTCATCGGCTGCGGTGCCACCGAGCGCAAAGACTGCGGGGTCTCCGACTTCGGCGCCGCCATCATCGCCAGGATGAACGAGGTCGGCATGCTGGTGGACGTGTCGCACTGCGGTGAGCGCACCACGCTGGATGCTTTCGAGCTGTCGAAAAAACCGGTGGCGATCACCCACTCCAACTGCCGGGCGCTGGTCGATCACCCGCGCCTGAAGACCGACGAGGCGATCAAAAAAATGGCCGCGACCGGCGGCGTGATGGGCATCACCGGCGTGCGCATGTTCGTGCGCGCCCAGGAGCCGACCACCCTCGAGCATCTGGTCGATCACATCCAGCATGTGGCGAAGCTGGTCGGCGTCGAGCATGTCGGCATCGGCTCCGATGCCGATCTCTCCGGCTACGACGCGCTACCCGCCGAGCAGTCGCAGAAACTGCGCGCCGCCTACAAGGCCAGCTATGCCTTCCGCGACAAGATCGACATCGAAGGCTTCAACCATGCCCGCAAGGTCTATGACCTCACCGAGGCCCTGCTCCGGCGCGGCTTCGGCGATGCCGACATCGGCGGCATTCTCGGCGGCAATTTCCGCCGCCTGCTGACGGCGGTCTGGGGCTAAAGCATGAGCAAGCAAGTGGAGAATCGAGAGATGAGACTGTTAAGCGGCGGTGGCGGCTTCGCCCGCGATGTGTTGATCCTCGCCGCGCTGCTGGGCGCACTGGGCTGTACAACCCGCGGCCCGGAGTTTTTCCGCATCACACCGCTCAGGCCGGTGGCTGAGTTGAAGGCTGAAGCACTGCGTGCCCAGCCGCCGACCGAGACCGGCAAGCGGGCACCCGATCTGGTGGACCTCGCCACTCTCGATCCGGCCATCAAGTTCGACATCCGCTATGCGGGCTCCGACAACTTCCTGAGCACGCCGCTCTACACCCAGGCACGCGCCTTTCTGCAGCGGCCGGCCGCCGAGAGCCTGCTGCGCGCGCAGCGCAGGCTCGTCCAGCAGGGCTATGGCCTGTTGATTCACGACGCCTACCGGCCCTGGTGGGTGAGCAAGGTGTTCTGGGAGGCGACTCCGCTTCACCTGCGCGAGAAGTTCGTCGCCAACCCAGCCGAGGGCTCGCGCCACAACCGGGGCTGTGCGGTGGACCTGACGCTCTATGAGCTGAAGACCGGCAAGACGGTGCAGATGCCGGGCCTCTACGACGAGATGTCGGAGCGCTCGTATCCCGGCTACAGCGGCGGAAGCGACGACGAGCGCCGCCAGCGTGACCGCCTGCGCAGCGCCATGGAAGCGGAAGGCTTTGCGGTCTACGAGACCGAGTGGTGGCACTTCGATTTCAAGGACTGGCGCGAGTACCCCATCGTCAATCTGGATTTTGAAGCGCTGCCGGGCAGCAATTAGAGCTTTATCAGCGATCAGCAAAGCTAGAGCAGTTTTTTAAGTGGTGACACTGTTTGTCTCCTTCCCCCGCTTGCGGGGGAAGGTTGGGATGGGGGCGAGTGAGCGCAGCGAATGATTTCTCTGATACCCGGAGTTGAGCGCAGGCTCGCTTCGCTCGCTGCCCCCCACCCACGTTTGGCCGGGATCGGGACTGACGTAATGTCAGTCCCGCTTAAGCCAAACGTTCCCCCGCAAGCGGGGGAGGGGATTGGAGCGCGCTACGACGAAAGATGTAGTCATTTGAATCAAAATTGTCCTTGGGAGAAAACCATGCGTCGCACCATTCTGGCCGTGCTGTTCGCGTCAATGAGCTGCGTCGTCCACGCCGAAGCTCCGGCAGCGCCCTCGCTTGCCGAGGTGGAAACCCTCATCACCCAGACGATGAAGGACTGGAAGGTTCCGGGCGCCTCGGTGGTGATCCTGCGCGGCGGCGAGCCGGTGCTGGTCAAGGGTTTCGGTCTGCGCGATGTCGAGCGCAAACTGCCGGCCACTTCGGAAACCCTGTTCCGGCTGGCGTCGGTCAGCAAGTCCTTCACCGCCGCCGGTGTCGCTGCGCTGGCGAGCCAGGGCAAGCTGGACTGGAACAAGCCGGTCGCCGAATACCTGCCGGAGTTCAAGCTCTACACACCGGCGCTCACCGCCCAGGTCACGGCGGTGGACCTGCTCAGCCACCGCACCGGCCTGCCGCGCCACGATCTCTCCTGGTACTTCAACCGTGACGACAAGCGTGAGGAGATGATCGCGCGCCTGCGCTATCTGGAGCCGAACAAGCCGCTGCGCGAGGTGTTCCAGTACAACAACTTCATGTTCCTGTCGGCCGGCTATCTCACCGGGCGGCTGCTGGATACCAGCTGGGAGGACGCCATGCAGCGCCTGCTGTTCAAGCCGCTGGAGATGAAGTCAACGACGATCTCGCTGGTGGCGATGGAGAAGAACCCCGATCACGCCGAGCCGTACCAGAAGGACAAGCAGGAGGTGGTGCAGAAAGTGGCGCACTACACCGCCACCAATATGGCACCGGCCGGCATGATCAATTCCAGCGCTGCGGACATGAGCCGTTACCTCGCCATGCTGATGAATGGCGGCCAGCACCGGGGCAAGACGGTGCTCGCTGCCGCCGACGTGCAGAAGATGACCACTGCGCAGATGGTGATCTCCGGCCCGCCAGACCCGCGCTACCCGGAGCTCGGCGCACTCGCCTACGGCCTGGGGCTCAGCGTCACCAGTTATCGCGGCCAGCGGCTGGTGCAGCACGGCGGTGCGATCGACGGCTTTCGCGCCAATCTCGCCTTCCTGCCGGAAGCAGGGATCGGCGTGGTGGTGCTCTCGAATCTCGGCGATGTCGGTTTCGTGAGCGCGCTCAGCTATGACCTGTTCGACCGCTACCTGGGTCTTGCACCGCGCGACTGGAGTGCGCGCTATCTCGGTGACGAGAAGAAGGCCAAGGCCGCGCAGGACGAGGCCGAAGGCCGGGGCTACTCGACGCAGAAGCCCGGCACCCAACCCTCGCATGCACTGGGCGACTACACCGGCCACTACCAGCATCCCGGCTACGGGCTGGTGAAGATCGGCCAGGCCAATGGCCAGTTGAACCTCGAATACGGTTATCTGAAAGTACCGTTGACGCACTACCACTACGACGTCTACGAGTTCATCTACGACCCGGTGCCCAAGGACAAGCTCAGTCTGCGCTTCGAGACCGATGACAGCGGCGACATCGCCAGCCTCGCAATTCCGCTGGAACCCTTGGGTGCGCCCATCGTGTTCAAGCGCGTCGCCGATCCGATCATGCGTACTGCCGGTTTCTTGAAGCCGCTGGCGGGCAGCTACGAGCTGGGTGCGGTGGTGATGGATGTGGTGCTGCGCGAGGACGGCGTGCTCAAGCTGGTGCAGCCCAACGGCTCATCGCTGGAACTGGAGCCGGATCGCGGCACCACCTTCCGCGTCAAGGAGCGCGCCGGCTCGTCGCTGGAGTTCAAGCGCGGCACCGATGGCGCGGTGAACGAGGCGGTGCTGCACAGCCCCGGCAGCAGCAGCGTGCTCAAGCGCAGGCGCTGAGTGCGATAGAGCCGCCCTCACCTCACTAGCGAAGTGAAATACCTGCCCCTGGTCTGGGCGATGCTCTGGCGCCGCCGTGCGCGTACGGCGCTGACTTTTGCCTCGATCAGCATGGCGTTCCTGCTGTTCGGGCTGCTCAACGCCTTCGGCTCGCTGCTCGCAACCGGTGCCAAGGTGGCGGCGGCGGACACGCTCATCACCAGCAACCGTTACGGCTTCACCAAGAGCCTGCCCTATGCCTATCGCAGCCGGGTCGATGCGGTGCCCGGCGTGAAGGTGGCGATCCCGGTGGTGATCATCCCCTTCGTCTACCCGGACGGCAGCAGCAGCAACCAGCCGTCGATGGCCACCGATCCCGAGGTCGTGTTCAGCGCCGATCCGCGCTTCGTGACCACGCCGGAGCAGCTCAAGGCGTTCCAGGAAACACGCACCGGCATGATCGCCGGTCGCCAGCTGGCGGAGAAATACGGCTGGAAAATCGGCGACCGCATTCCGCTGAAAAGCCCCTGGCTCAAGCGCCGGGACGGGCAGGAGCACTGGGAGTTCGATCTCGTCGGCGTGTTCGATTTCAACGAGGAGCTGATGGGCAAGGGCGTCAGCGCCATGCGCGCTTTCGTGCGCTACGACTACATCGACGCGGCGCGCGCCACACCGGGGCAGGTGGATGTGTACTTCGTGAAGATCCACGACCCGGCCTCGGCACCGGCGATTTCCAAGGCCATCGACGCGATGTTCCAGAACTCCGACCGTCCGACCAAGACCCAGTCCGAGGCCGAGCAGCAGCGCGCGCAGCTGGCCGAGATCGGCGACATCGGGCTGATCATCACCGCGATCCTCTCGGCAGTGTTCTTCACTCTGGTGGTGGTGGCCTGCAACACCATGATGCGGGCCTTCCGCGAGCGCATCCCGGAGCTGGCGACGATGAAGACGATTGGCTTCACCGATCGCACCGTTTCTGCTTTGGTGACTGCGGAGTCGCTGCTGCTCTGTGTCTCGGCCGGGCTGGTCGGGCTGTTGCTGGCCTGGCTGGCTTTGAAGCCGGTGGCGAAGGCGATTGCCGGGGTGCTGCCGCTGCTGCGCATGGAGCCTGAAACTGCGGTGGCGGGTGTCGCGCTCGCCGTGGCGCTCGGCGTGATCAGCGGCGCGATCCCGGCCTGGCAGTCGGCGCGGCTGTCGGTCGTCGACGGCCTGAGGCGCAGCTGATGTTCGGCCGCACGTTGGCCTTACTGGGCATGAACCTGCAGAGTCTGCCGGCGCGCTGGGGTGTCGCCGCCGTGGTGGTGATCTGCCTCGCCGGTGTGTCCGGGGTGATGGTGTCGATGCTGGCGATGGCCGAAGGCTTCGAGCAGACCTTCGTGCGCGCGGCGCGTGCGGATCGGGTGATCGTGCTCACCACCGGCGAGACGTTCGAGAGCGGCAGCAGCATCGGCCGCGATCAGCTCGCGCTGCTGCTGCAGGCGCCGGGGCTGGCGCGCCTGGCCGATGGCAAGCCGGCCGCCTCGGTGGAGCGCTTCACCACCTCGACGCTGCCGCTCGCACGCAGCCCTGGCCGCGACGGCAATCTGGTGTTGCGCGGTGTGAGCAAAGAGGTTTTCGCGGTGCGTCCGGAAGTGCGTCTGGCCGCCGGGCGGATGTTCACGCCCGGTCTGCGCGAGCTGGTGGTGGGGCGCTCGGCACAGCGGCAGTTTGACGGGCTTGCGCTCGGCAAGGAGGTGAGTCTCTCCGGCGTGGTGTGGCGCGTGGTCGGCGAGTTTCAGAGCAGTGGCAGCGCCTTGGAATCCGAAGCCTGGGGCGAGGTCGAGGTGGTGATGAACGCCTACAACCAGTCCGGCTACAGCTCGGTGACCGCCCTGCTCGACTCGCCCGCGGCCTTCGCCACCTACAAGGCCGCAGTCACCGGCAACCCGCTGCTGTCGCACACGCCGCTGCGCGAGGCCGATTACTACGCGGCGCAGGGCGGCACGCTGTCGACGGCGATGCGCGTCATCGGCTATGTCGTTGCCTCGATCATGGGCCTGGGCGCGCTGTTCGCCGCGATCAACACCATGTATGCCTCCATCGAGGCGCGCGGTGTCGAGCTCGCCACCTTGCGCGCCCTGGGTTTCGACGGCCCTACGCTGGTCGTCTCGGTGCTGATCGAGAGCGTGCTGCTGTGCGGCGTGGGTGCGCTGCTCGGCGGCGCACTGGCGTATCTGATGTTCAACGGTTACACGGTGTCCACCATCTCCAGCGGCAGCTTCAGCCAGGTCAGCTTTGCTTTCAGCGTCAGCCCGGCGCTGCTGCTGCAGGGTGCGATCTGGGCTGCGGTCATTGGTCTGGCCGGAGGCCTGTTGCCGGCCTTGCGGGCCGTGCGGGTTCCCATCACGGAGGCTTTGCGAGCGACATGAAACTCATCACGGTCTTGGCGGCATTGGTCGCATCCGGCAGCGCGCAGGCGCTGAGCATCGACTGCGGACGCCTGCTCGATGTCAAGAGCGGCCGATGGCTCGAAGGCGCACGCCTGACGGTCAGCGACGGCAAGTTCGCGTCGGTGGCGAAGGCAGAGAGTCGCGCCGAGGGCGAAGTCGTCGATCTGTCCGGCTATTCCTGCCTGCCCGGCCTGATCGACATGCACACCCATCTCACCCTGGAGTTCCAGCCGCACCTCGCCATCCTCTCCGACCAGCTGCAGGCGAATCCGGCCGACTACGCGCTGCGCTCGGCGGTGTATGCCAAGCGCACGCTGCAGGCCGGCTTCACCACGGTGCGCGATGTCGGTGCCAGCGATGGCCTCGATGTTTCGCTCAAGCGCGCCATCGAGCAGGGCTGGGTGGAAGGGCCGCGCATGTTCGTCGCCGGCACTGGCATTTCCACCACCGGCGGTCATGGCGACCCCACCAACAGTCTGTCGCGGGAGCTCTCCGGCGCACTCGGCAGGCCGGGGCCGAGGCAGGGCATCATCAGCGGCCCGCAAGAAGCGCGCGACGCCGTCCGCCAGTGCTACAAGGACGGCGCGGACCTGATCAAGATCTCCGCCACCGGCGGTGTGCTGTCGCAAGCGGCGAGCGGCCAGAACGCCCAGTTCACCGACGAGGAGCTGCGCGCGGTGGTCGAGGCGGCGAACGACTACGGCTTCAAGGTTGCCGCCCATGCCCACGGTGCCGATGGCCTCAAGCGGGCGCTGCGTGCCGGTGTCAGCAGCATCGAGCACGGCACTTACATGGACGACGAGGCCATCGCGCTCTACCAGAAAACCGGTGCCTGGTATGTGCCGACCATCTCCGCCGGCCGCACCGTCGCCGAACGCGCCAAGCTGCCGGACTATTACTCGCCGCTGGTGCGCCCCAAGGCCGCCGCCATCGGCCCGATCATGCAGGGCACTTTGAGCCGCGCCTACAAGGCCGGAGTGAAGATCGCCTTCGGCACCGACGCGGGAGTGTTTGCGCATGGCGAGAATGCCAAAGAGTTCGTCTACATGGTCGAGGCCGGGATGCCGACGCTGGCAGCACTCCGCGCCGCGACGCTGGGGGCTGCAGCACTCTTGGGCAAGTCCGATCAGCTGGGTTCGGTGGAGACTGGCTTCGCCGCCGATCTGATCGCGGTGAAGGACGATCCCTTGCGCGATGTCGCGGCCCTGCAGAACGTCGCCTTCGTGATGAAGGCGGGCAAGATCTACAAGCAGCCGATGACTCCGCTGAAACCGCAACCATGAGTAGGAACAACACCATGAAGACATCCCTTGGCCTGGTCTTGATGGCCGCACTGTTGTGCGCGGGCTGCACGGCCTTGCGCCCCACCGAGTCGGCACGCGCCGATCTCATCATCCGCAACGGCGTGATCTACGACGGTCGCGGCGGCGAGCCGCTCCGGGGCGATCTCGCCCTGCGTGGCGACCGCGTCGTCGCCAGCGGCGATCTCGCCAGCTGGACTGCGGCGCGCGAGCTGGATGCTGAGGGTCTCGCGGTCGCGCCCGGCTTCATCAACATGCTGTCCTGGGCCACCGAGTCCTTGCTGGTGGACGGTCGCGCGCTGTCCGACATCACCCAGGGCGTGACCACCGAAATCTTCGGCGAGGGCTGGTCGATGGGGCCGCTGTCGCCCGCGATGAAGGCCGATGTGATGAAGCAGCAGGGCGACCTCAAATACGACATCGGCTGGACCACGCTGGGCGAATATCTGGACACACTGGTCAGCCGTGGCGTCAGCGTCAACGTCGCCTCCTTCGTCGGTGCTGCCACCGTGCGCATGCACGAACTGGGTAACGCCGACCGCGCACCCGATGCCGGCGAGCTGGCGCGCATGCGGGCGCTGGTGGCAAAGGCGATGGCGGACGGCGCGCTCGGCGTCGGCAGCTCGCTGATCTACGCGCCGGGCTTCTACGCCAAAACCGAAGAGCTCACCGCCCTGGTTGCGGAGGCCGCGGAATCCGGTGGCGGCTACATCTCGCACCTGCGCAGCGAGGGCGAGAACTTCCTGCCGGCACTGGAAGAGCTGATCGGCATCAGCAAGGCCGCCGGTGCGCGTGCCGAGGTCTATCACCTGAAGGCTGCGGGCCAGCGCAACTGGCCGAAGATGGCCCAAGCCATCGCCCGCATCGAGGCCGCGCGCCGCGAGGGCCTGCCGATCAGCGTCAACATGTATCCCTACGAGGCGGGTGCGACCGGGCTCGATGCCTCGATGCCGCCCTGGGTGCAGGAGGGCGGGCTGGATCAGTGGGTCAAGCGCCTGCAAGACCCGGCGATGCGCGCGCGGGTGCTCAAGGAAATGCGCGAACCCAGCAAGAACTGGGAGAACCTGATGCAGGCCGCCGGCTCGCCCGAGCGCCTGCTGCTGCTCGGCTTCAACAGCGAGAAACTCAAGCCGCTCACCGGCAAGACGCTCGGCGAAGTCGCGAAGATGCGCGGCAAGTCCGCCGAGGAGACCGCGATGGACCTGGTGATCGAGGATCACAGCCGCGTGCTCACGGCCTACTTTCTGATGTCGGAAGACAACGTCAGGCTGGGCCTGTCGCAGCCTTGGGTCAGCATCGGTTCCGATGCCGAGGCCGCAGCACCAGAGGGCGTGTTCCTGAAGTCCGCCACCCATCCGCGCGCTTACGGCAGCTTCGCGCGCTTCCTCGGCAAATACGTGCGCGAGGAAAAAGTCACCACGCTCGCCGACGGCATCCGCCGCCTCACCCGCCTGCCGGCAGAGAACTGGCAGCTCAAAGATCGTGGCTGTCTGGATGCCGGCTGCTACGCCGACGTGGTGATCTTCGATCCTTTGAGGATCCAGGACCACGCGACTTTCGCCAAGCCGCACCAGCTCTCGACCGGCGTGCGCGATGTCTTCGTCAACGGTGAGCAGGTGCTGAAAAACGGCCAGCCAACCGCCGCGCGACCGGGCCGCGTGGTGCGCGGTGCGGGCTGGAAGAAAGCCGGATGAGCAGCCCAATGAGTAGCCTGTTCCAGCGCTACCTCTTGCCGGGCTTCGTGTTCACCGCCGCGATCATCGGCGGCGGCTATTCCACTGGCCGCGAGCTGGTCGAGTTCTTCCTGCCGGCGGGGCCGCTCGGCGGCTTGCTCGGCATGCTGGTTTCGATGCTGGTGTTCAGCACCGTGATGGCGATCAGCTTCGAGCTGGCGCGCCTGAGCAAGGCTTACGACTACCAGTCGTTCATCCGCGTCCTGCTAGGGCCGTTTTCGGTGCTGTTCGAGATCGCCTATCTGCTGCTGCTGGTGATCGTGCTGGCGGTGCTGGGCGCTGCCGCCGGCACCGTCGCCCACGAGGCTTTCGGCCTGCCGGCTCTGGCAGGAACGCTGGGGTTGATGGCGGTCACCGGGGCGCTGCTTTTTTTGGGCAGCGCGGTCATCGAATCGGTGCTGGCGGTGTTCGCGGTGATTCTCTACGGCATCTACGCCGTCATCGTGGTGTGGAGCCTGAGCCTGTTCGGTGACGATATCGCGCGCCATTTTACAGCCCCACCGGGCGAGGGCTGGGCGGTGGGCGGCCTGCGCTACGCCGGCTACAACATCGCGG
>JAKFXK010000018.1 GCA_021731445.1 Nevskiaceae bacterium
AGATCATCTACCGCCAGAAAAGCAGCGGACTGCTGGGGGTCTTTGACAGTGATCTTGCTGTAACTGCCTTTTACAAGACCCGCTGCATTGCCGCTGCCGGGGCTATCGCAGGCAACCAGCACCATCGGCAGACTGGCGAGGGCGCAGAGCATGAGTCGCATGAAACTCTCCTTCAGGGCTTGTATAGCCAACACCGCGCGCAATCAGTCGTTGAGCTGCTTGCATCAGGCACTGACAGCCCCGACCTCGATCACCTGAGGGCTTTCAGCAGCGGTCATGGTCTCCTGGAACGGCCGGCGCTTCTTGGTCGCAGGCTTGAGTGGCACGGTATCGAGCACCCATTTGATTTCGGGGTTTTCGCGCCGCGCCGGAGAAGGGATGGTGAAGGTCTTGAAACCCTCATGGGGCTTGAGCGCCTGGCTGTCGATCTGCCAGCCGAACTCCTCGATATGCCGGCGGCGCGTGGCACGCCAGCCGCTCATGAAGCGATCGTGCTGCACCGACAGCTCGTTCTCCAGTGTCTCCGGCAGCCAGTTGGGCTGTGAAGCCTCGACGATGGCAGCATCCTGCTCGAAGATCTGCATCAGCCGCCGCTTCGAGTCCTTGTCGAAAATCGGCGAGCGGAAGAACGAGCGCAGCTGCACCGCGAAGGTGCGGGTGGTGAACTCGTCCACCGGCGTGTTGGCGTCGAACACGATGGTGCTCCAGCCGGGCCGCAGGTCCACTTGCAGGCGCACCGAGTAGCCGGACAAAAAGTAGCTGGGATGCACGCGCGTGGTCTGGCGCTCCTTGCGGATGAACTGGCGCACGATGCCCTTGAACGCCGGCGGGTGCATCACGACCGTGTGCGCGCCCCAGGATTCCTCTCGGCGCTCGCTTTCTATGTAGTTCTTGGCGGCGGTACTGGGGTGGCCGAACACTGGATGCACGAACGAGGCGTGCGCCATGTCGATGCCGTTCTCGACCACGCGCGCGGCCGAGGCTTTCCAGGTGAACTCGCCCTGCAGCTCGCGCCAGCCCGGCTGGCCATACTCCGCAAACGGCGGGATCGGATAGCGCTCGCTCTCCGGCAGGTCGCCCAGGAACACCCAGATCATCCCGTAGCGCTCTTCGGTGGGGTAGGCGTCGATCTTCGCGCGTTGCGGAATCGGACCTGCCTCGCCGCGCGAGGGGATGAAGGTGACATCGCCTTGGCCGTTGTAGCGCCAGCCGTGGTACGGGCAGGCGACGCAGTCCTTGTGGACGCTGCCGCCAGCGAGCGAACCGCCACGGTGTAGGCAGACATCGCTGAGGCAGCTGACCTTGCCCTCCGCGTCACGGAACAGCACAAAGTTCTGGCCCAGCAGCTTGGCTTTGACCGGCTTGTCCTTCACCACATGTGACCACTCGGCCACGTACCAGAGATTGATCAGCATGGGTGTCTATTCCTTATGAAGAAGCCTGAAACAGCAGTGTCGAGGGTGAAATGGATGAAGACGCTTGGTGCATCGCGCCGCACTAATGTATTATAAATATATCATTAGGGTATCGAAAGCATGAACGGAGTTTTCTACACATGAGCGACCTCGTCCTCACCTCGATCGAGGAAATGTTCGATTCGTCACCGGCGCTGGATCGGCAGACGACCTTCGATGCGCTCTGGGCGCTGACCACCGAGCTGTTCGAGCGCGTGAAAGCACGCTTTGAACTGCACCGCGACCCCAGCTGCGATGATCTCATGCCGTACCGCGGCATTGATGGCGCGGGCGGCTATCTCGCCAGCTATTCCGGCCCCGAGATCGACTGGCTGACCCACTCCTGGACCGGCAACCCCAAGGCCACCTTCACCAATATGCACCTCACCGTGGGCTTAGGACCGCAGGTGGATGCACCGCATCTCGGCTTTGCACTCGGCACCACGCCGGACTTCTTTGTCTACATGGACTATCTGCCGCGCTGCGATTTGTGGACGCGTCCGAACTACGCCGACCATTACTACGGCAAGGCGAATCAGGCCTATCTCGGCATGCAGGCGGATTCTGAATTTCGCTCCTTCGTCAGCCGCGATTTCTACACCCGCGTCGCACAGAGCCCGTCCAGCCTCTGCTACATCGCCACAGTCAGCGACCAGAACATGGCGGCCATCCGCAAGGCCGCGCATGCGCATCTCGACAACTGGTTCGCGATGCTCGATGCCGCCAAGCCGGTCGCCGCAGCTGAGCGTGCTGCACTCAGCGAGCGTGATCTGCTGATCCGCCGCACCATCGCCGTGCGCGACCCTGCCAACGTGGTGGTCGAAAAACTGTTTGGCCAGCAACTGGGGCAGCGCCTGGTCGGCCAGCTCTGGGGCGCTGATCGCAAGCTGCCGCGCCCATGACCAACAGCGCCGCAGGCCAGCCGATGGTGCGCGCGCTGTTCCGCAGCGTCGCAATGGCAGGCTTGCCTGCGCTGTCCTGCAAGGTCTACTACCCGGCGCTCTACGGCGCCACGCCGTTCGAGAACAACACCGGCGCCATTCCCGCCGCACGCGGTGAACGCCCCTACCCGCTGGCCATCCTGATGCCCGGCATCAACGTCAGCCCGGAGGCCTACGGCTGGCTGGCGGCAGCACTCGCGCAGGCAGGTTTCGTCGCCGTCATTTACGGCTGGATCCTGGAAGAAATGCCGGGCATGGTGGCTCTAAGCCCCGGCCTCGACGTCGGCGCCCTCAAGCCCGACAGCTACGGCACACGACCCTCGGCCACCGCACTCGCTGCGGTGATCGCCGACCTCGCCGCGCAGAACAGCACCGGTCCGCTGGCAGGCCTGCTCGATCTGGATCGCATCCTGCTTGGCGGCCACTCCGCCGGCGGCAGCGTCGCGCTGATGAACGCGCGGCCGGACTGGTTCCCGGGCCTCAAGGCCGTGTTCGCCTACGGCTCGCACAGCAAGGCCTCGACCGCGCTCGGCTACCCGGCAGATGCCCTGCTGCCGCTGCCGGATGCCCTGCCGACGCTGATTCTCGGCGGCAGCGAGGACGGCGTGATTGCCGCCAGCGCTTTCCGCTACGGCCACGATGGCGTCAGCCAGCCCGACGCCACCGGCCCGGTCGTGCGCACTTTCAAGGAGGCACTCGCCAGCAAGCGCGGCGACTGCCATCTGGCGATCGTGCGGGGTGCCAACCATTTCTCGCCGACCTGCCCAGCGGATACGGCCACCGGGCGGCCGTTTCTCGACTGGCCGACGACGCGGGCCGATGCCGAGATCCGCAAGGACATCGCCGCACTCGTCACCCACTTCGCCCGCGCCCATGTTGCGGGCGATGAGAGCGCGCGCGACGCGCTCGCCGCCATGCTCAAGGACAGCAGCCGCTGTCGGCACGGCGAGACACGCTGAGCCGGCTGTCTGGACTGAAAGACAAATATTAGACTTATTGATATATTTTTATATCAACTATACGCATCACCACCACGGACTCCGTCATGTCGACCGCACAACCCAGCAATTGGCAGCAACTGATCACCGGCGACTGGCACGGCATGCCGGCGCTGTTCAAGCCGGACGGCTCGCAGGTGGCGTTCAACCGCGTCTCGCGCAGCAGCGTGTTCGAGAACGGTCGCACGACCTATTACATGCACACCAATTTCGAAGGCAGCGACGTGTTCACCAGTCGCTTCCAGATTCCGGAATTCGCTTTTGGCGTGATCGACTCCGACAAGGATCGCGTCTACACCGGCCCGGATTTCTTCGGCTCCGGTCGTCCCTTCGGCCCGCTGGTGGATTCGGAATACTTCAGCCCGGGCTGGAACACGCAGCTGCGCACGGTCAATCACATCGTGCCGGAGCGCGGCCTGCAGGTGTATTCCTCGCAGCTGTTCGAAGGCAACTGTCTGGTCGCGGTGTTCAACGGCCTCTACATCAACACCCGCGACAAAGGGCCTGAGACCGATGCGCGCGTCGAGGCGCATCTGGCTGCCGAGCGCGCCAATGCCAAGAAGCCCTTCGTGCTGCCGGTCAAGCACCAGGGCCAGTGGCGCGGCGAGATGGCGGTGTACACCCCGGAGCAGGAGTTCGTTGGCACCAATCTGGTGGTGATCGACTACACCCCGGTCGATCTGCTGCGTGCACGCATCACGGTGAAGGTCACTGGCGTGGTCAACCGCGAGTTCTCCTACCTGCGTTCGCGCGAGTCCAACCACCACCAGTTCCACGGGCCGGATGTCTACGGCAACGGTCTGTCCTTCGGCCGCTATTGCTATTCGCGCGCACATTTTCACGGTGAGGCCGCCACCCTCGACAGCCGCGAGACGCTGATCGACGACAACTTCAGCCTCTGCTGCTACTGGCAGTTCAAGAAGTCGCAGAAGGAGCAGTACAACACTTTCGGCGTGCTCGACTGGACGCCGGGTGCGAACGTGCTGGCGCCGCAATACGTGGCCTGACCCATGAGCAAACCCAACAAGCCGCTGGCGGGCGTGCGCATCATCGACCTCACCCACATGCTCTCCGGCCCCTACGGCGCGATGATCCTCGCCGACCTCGGCGCCGACGTGATCAAGGTCGAACCGCTGGAAGGCGAAGGCACCCGCAAGCTGCTGGCGAAAGATCCGAAAAACTCCATCGACGGCATGGGCGCGTATTTCCTGACGCTCAACCGCAACAAGCGCAGCGTCTGCATTGACCTGAAATCCGCCGAAGGGCTGGAGCTGTTCTACACGCTGGTGAAAGAGAGCGATGTGGTCATCAACAACTTCGGCGCCGGGGTGCCGCAGCGGCTGAAGATCGACCACGCCAGCCTGAGCGCACACAACCCGCGCATCATCACCTGCTCGATCACCGGCTTTGGCAGCAACGGCCCCAATTACCAGCGCCCCGCGTTTGATCAGGTCGCACAGGCCGTCGGCGGCGGCATGTCGATCACCGGCACCGATGCCGATAACCCAGTGCGCGCCGGCATCCCCATCGGCGATCTCGGTGGCGGCAGCTTCTCGGTGATGGGGATTCTTGCGGCGCTCTACGAGCGCGAGCGTTCCGGTATCGGGCAGGACATCGACATCTCGATGGTCGACTGCCAGATCTCGCTGTTGAACTACATGGCGACCATGCACTTCCTGTCCGGCGAAAACCCGCTGCCAATCGGCAACTCGCACTTCGTGCACGTGCCCTACAACAGCTACCGCGTGCAGGATGGCCACATCATCATTGCCGTCATCACCGACAATTTCTGGCAGAACCTGAAAGAGGTCGTGAACGTGCCCGAGTTCAGCAATGCCGAATACGACACGCAGCCTGCGCGCCTGAGGGATAAGGCATTCATCGACGGCAAGCTGGGCGAGATCTTCGCCACCAACACCCAGGCCTACTGGCTGGCGCAGCTGGATGCCAAGCGCATCCCCTGCGCGCCGATCAACAACTTTGGTCAGGCGCTCAATGATCCTCAGGTCCGCCACCGCAACATGGTGGTGGAGTTGAAACATCCAAATGGCCAGACCACGCAAGGCCCCGGCAGCCCGCTGAAGTTCTCGCGCAGCAATGAAGAGAGCTTCTCCTCGCCGCCGCTGCTCGGCCAGCACACGGATGAAGTGCTGACCTCCGTGTTATCACTGCCGCCCGAGCGCATCGCGGCACTGCGCGAGCAGAAGACCATCCGATGAGCGCTGAAACTGTTGTCGTCAACGACGTTGGCCCGCGCGACGGCCTGCAGAACCAGCCACGCGTACTGACACCGGCGCAACGCCTGCAGCTGATCGAGGCGCTGGTGGCCGCACAGGTGAAGCACATCGAGGTCGGCTCCTTCGTCTCGCCCAAGGCGGTGCCGGCAATGGCGGGCACCGACGAGCTGTTCGCACAACTGCCGGCCGGCGATATCGAGTATTCGGCGCTGATTCCGAACCGCAAGGGCTACGAGCTGGCCAAGCTCGCCGGCGTGCGCTCGATGGTTCTGGTGGTTGCTGCGAGCAACACCATGAACGAGAAGAACATCCGCATGAGCACCGACGACGCCATGGCCGTCTGCGCTGAAGTGCTGAGCCAGGCACGCAGCGATGGGCTGGCGATGCAGGCCTGCATCGCCACGGCCTGGGAATGCCCGTTCGAGGGCGCTGTTGATGCCGGTGTGGTGTCTGGGCTTGCCGCGCGCCTGCTGGAACACGGCGCCAGCCGGCTGGTGATTGCCGACACCATCGGTGCGGCCAACCCAGCCCAGGTACGCACATTGATGCAGCGCCTGGTCAACGAGGTTGGAGCCGGCAAGCTGACCTGCCACTTCCATGACACCCGCGCGATGGGACTGGCCAATGCTTACGCCGCACTCGAAGCTGGCATCCGTCGCTTCGATGCCTCCATCGGCGGACTCGGCGGCTGCCCCTTTGCACCCGGCGCCACCGGCAATGTGGCCACCGAAGATCTGGTGATGATGCTCTCGCTGATGGGCTTCGAAACCGGCATTGATCTCGATGCCCTGATCGCTGCCGGCCAGCTTGCCGGCGAGCTGACCAGTGCTGCCACCGGCGGCCGCGCCAGCCCCTGGCTCAGGCGCAACACCCACCGCTTCGCGCGACACTGAGACTCAAATGCCTATGCCGTGCCAAAGCTGCCCTCATCCGGCGCTGCGCGCCACCTTCTCCCAGAGGGAGAAGGAAAAATCATTCCCCTCTCCCTCTGGGAGAGGGGTAGGGGTGAGGGCCGCTGTTGCCGTGCCAGCAATCTCGCCATGAACGCGCCAATCCCACCCAGAACGCTCTACGACAAGCTCTGGGACACGCATATCGTCAGCGCCCGGCCGGACGGCACCTCGTTGCTCTACATCGACCGCGTGATCCTGCACGAGGTGACTTCCGCACAGGCATTTTCCGGCCTGCAAAAAGAACAGCGCAGCGTCTGGCGCGCCGCCAGCAGCTTTGCGGTGGCGGACCATCAGGTACCCACCACCGACCGCGCGTTGGGCATGGCGGGCTTCACCGATGCCACCGCCCGCCTGCAAGTGCAGACGCTGGACGACAACTGTGATCGCTATGGCATCGCCCAGTTCAAGCTCAGCGATCTGCGCCAGGGCATCGTCCATGTCGTCGGCCCGGAACAGGGCATCACCCTGCCCGGCATGACCGTGGTTTGCGGCGATTCGCACACCTCCACCCATGGCGCGCTGGCAGCGTTCGCACAGGGCATCGGCAGCACCGAGCTGGAGCATGTGCTCGCCACCCAATGCCTGTTGCAACAGAAGTGCCGCAACCTCAAGGTGGAGGTGCAAGGCCAGCTACCACTCGGCGTCGGCGCGAAAGACCTGGCCCTGCACATCATCGGCCGCCTCGGCATTTCCGGTGGCACCGGCTGCGCCATCGAATACACCGGCGAGGCCGTGCGTGCGCTCGACATGGCGGGCCGCTTCACGCTCTGCAACATGACCATAGAGGCCGGTGCGCGCACCGGCCTCATCGCTTACGACGACGTCACCGAAGCCTACGTGCGCGGCAGGCCGCTGGCACCAAAAGGCGCATTGTGGGAACTGGCCAGCGCGCACTGGCGCACGCTGCACTCCGACGCCGGTGCGCACTTCGACCAGACCTTGCACGTCGATGCGCGTGACATCGCACCGCTGGTGACCTGGGGCACCAAGCCGGATCAGGTGATCGCCATCGACGGCCGCGTGCCACACCCCGACACCGCCGCCGACGCGGTGCAGCGCGACAGCTGGAAGCAGGCGCTGGTCTACATGAACCTCAAGCCCGGCCAGGCGATTGCGGGGCTCGCCATCGACCAGGTTTTCATCGGCTCCTGCACCAACTCGCGCATCGAGGACCTTCGCGTCGCAGCCGCCATCGCCCGCCGCGGCCATCGCGCCAAAGGGGTGAAGCGCGTGCTGGTGGTGCCGGGTTCCGGGCTGGTGAAGGCGCAGGCCGAAGCCGAGGGCCTGCACGAAATCTTCCTCGCCGCCGGCTTCGAGTGGCGCGAGGCCGGTTGCTCGATGTGTAACGCGATGAACCCGGACCAACTGCTGCCGGGCGAACGTTGTGCCAGCACCTCCAATCGCAACTTCGAGGGTCGCCAGGGGTATCGCGGCCTCACGCACCTGCTAAGCCCCGCCATGGCCGCCGCTGCCGCCATCAGCGGGCATCTGGTGGACGTGCGGACTTTGATCGAATGACCATAAACAGCAACAACGTCATTCCCGCGCAGGCGGGAATCCAGAGCGGCGCACAGCGCCGTGCTGCTGACGCAACCTGGATGCCCGCCTGCGCGGGCATGACAAGCAAAGCATGACCACCTATCTCGTCCTCAAGCTGCTGCACCTCATCGCCTTCGTCTACTGGCTGGGCGGCGATCTCGGCACCTTTCTCTCCAGCCGCTACGTGGTCGACCCCAAGCTCTCACCCGCGCAGAGACACACTGCGCTGAAGATCATGCTCGGCTGCGATCAGGGGCCGAAGCTCGCCATGCCGCTGATCTTCGCGATTGGCTTTGCAATGGCTGCCAACATCGGCTTCATCGTGGTGCCTGCGCTGGTGACGGTGCTGGTCTGCCTGGTCTGCCTCGCCTGGTTCGCCAATGTGAACTGGCTCTACTTCACCCAGAACGCGGCAGCGAAGGCCAAGGTGGCGCAGTTCGATCTCTGGTTCCGCATCGTCGTCGTGATCGGCCTCGTCGCTACAGCGGGCCATGCCCTCGCCAGCGAGAGCTTCATCAAGGCCGACTGGCTGGCCGCAAAAGTCCTTGTCTTCGCAGCACTGGTTGCTTGCGGCATCTACATCCGCATCCAGCTCAAGCCCTTCGTCGCGGCCTTTGGCCAGCTGATGACCAAGGGCAGCAGCGCCGAGGTCGAGCAGACGCTGAGCCGCGCCCTCGCCCGCTGCCGCCCGGCGGTGTATCTGATCTGGCTGGGCCTCATCATCAGCGCGGCACTTGGCCTGCATCTCATCCAGTTTTAAGGGACACCCCATGCAGCTCTACAGCTCCAGCTTCTCGCCCTACGCCGCGCGCTGCCGCATCCAGATTTTCCACAAGAATCTGCCGGTGGAAATCGTGCCGCCACCGGGCGGCATGGGCTCGGCAGAGCTCAAGAGCAAGAACCCCATCGGCAAGATTCCGGTGCTCGATCTCGGTGACAGGGCACTGGCCGAGTCCTGGGCGATCATGGAATATCTCGAAGCCTGCTACCCCGCAGCTGCGATGCGCCCTGCCGATGCCTTCGAGTCCGCACGCCTCACCGAGCTGGTGCGCTTCACCGACCTCAATTTGGCACCGGCGATGTTCCCGCTGTTTCTCGCCCTGCGTGGGGCCGCCGGGCCTGAGAAGGTGGCGGAATCGCTTGCCGCCTTGAGCAAGCAACTTGCGCTGCTCGAAGTGCTGCTCGCACAAAAGGCCGCGCAGGCCACCCTGCCGTTCGACCTTGCCGACGCCGCCCTGCTGCCCATCATCTGGTACTCGCGCATCCTCGCCCGCCACTTCGGCGTGGCGGATTGCATCGCCGCGCTGCCCGCCACACAGGGCTGGTGGCAGCAGGCCAGTGCCGTGCCGGCGGCCGCGAAAGTGCTCACCGAAATGGAGGCCGGCCTGAAAGCCGCCATCCCTGTACTGTTTCCTGTCACGAGTCCCGTCTGAGGAAAACACCATGAGCACACCGGCCTCCAGCGGCATCCGCTTTCTCGGTCTGCAATTGCAGAACGACATCCAGCGTCGGCACCTGACCCACTTCCTGATCGCCAACTTCGCGCTGATCATGCTGGCCTCGTTTCTGCCGCAGATGCAGGCCTACCTGTTGACCGAGTTCATCCACGCGCCGGTCGCCGAACACGGTCGCATCAGCGGCATGCTCAATTTCTGGCAGGAGATCGTCATCATCATCGTGGTGATGATCGTCGGCCCGCTGTCCGACACGCTCGGCCGCAAGCCGATCATGGTGGTCGGGTTCTTCGTCATGGCCTTGTCGCTGGCCTTGCACCCCAACGCCAACAGCGTCGCGGAACTGCTGGCCTACCGCTGCATCTTCGGCGTGGGTGTCGCCTGCGTGACGGTGCTGGCAGTGACTCTGTTGGCCGACTACGTCAGCGACCCCAGTCGCGGCAAGGCGGCGGGCTTGCAGGGCGTGATGAATGGTCTCGGTGCGGTGGTCGCGGTGTTCCTGCTGCTGCGCCTGCCCGCAGTCTTTCAGCGCGACGGTGCCACGGCGATCGAGGCCGGCACCACGGCTTACCTCATCGCTGCCGGGCTCTCGGTGCTGTTCGGCGTACTGATGATCTTTGGCCTCAAAAGCGGCCGCCCGCGCGCGGCGGAAGAAGCGCGTCAATCCTTCCGCGAACTAGCCAGCGCGGGCTATCGCGCGGCGCTGAGCGATTCGCGCATCGCGCTCGCCTACGGGGCCTCCTTCATCGCCCGTGGCAACCTCGCCATCGTCGGCACTTTTCTCGCTTTGTGGGCCACCAACTACGGCACCACAGTGGTCGGCCTCACGCGCTCGGAGGCGCTCGCTAAAGCCGGCGCACTGGTCGGCATGGCGCAGGGCGTGGCACTGCTTAGCGCACCGCTGTTCGGCATCCTTGCTGACAAGATTGACCGCGTGAAGGCGCTGGCGATTGCGCTGACCATCTCAGGCCTCGGCTATGGCAGCACCTATTTCATCGACAACCCCTTCGGCGGCCAAATGATGATCAGCGCGATGCTGATCGGCATGGGCGAAGTTGGCTGCATCATCACCAGCGGCGTGCTGATTTCGCAGCTCAGCCCTGAGCACAATCGTGGGGCGATCATCGGCACCTTCAACTTGAGCGGCGCAGTCGGCATCCTCATCGCCAGCGTCGCGGGCGGCTGGCTGTTCGACCACTGGCGCGAGCCGGGGCCGTTCGTGTTCTTCGGGCTGCTGGCGCTGGTGATGATGGTGGCTGCGGTGCGGCTGAGCCGGAAAGAAGCCAGGCCCTAGCGGCATTGCCGACCTTGCAAGCATGATGCGCGGATGAAGACCCCGCAAAGCATCAACGCCAATATCGTCGCCATCGTCACCGGCTCCACGCTGTTGCAGTGCATTGCCCTGCTGGGCGTGCTGCCGATTGCCGCCAACACGCTGGGGCGGCAGCTGTTCAGCACGGTGGAAATGTCGCTGGTGCTGCTGTTGCTGCTGCAAAGCTGGCGCATACGGCAATGGAGCGTTGAGACAGCACAGAATGCGCTGGTGCAGAACACGGCCCGCCTCTGCTTCTACTCACTGCTGCTGTGCGGCATCGGTGATTTCGTCAACCGCAATTACTTCGAGCAGTACTACCAGTGGGATGCGGTCATCAAGCACGGCTACCTGATTCACGC
This sequence comes from Nevskiaceae bacterium, assembly GCA_021731445.1. Lineage (GTDB taxonomy): Bacteria > Pseudomonadota > Gammaproteobacteria > Nevskiales > Nevskiaceae > Stagnimonas. The sequence goes on from JAKFXK010000018.1 coordinate 11,251, forward strand.
CATCGGGTTTTTCTTCCCCGGCTATCTGCTGATCGCGCTGGCCAACTGGCGGCTGGGCCGGGCGAAAGTCGGCAGGCGCGCGGCGGTCATCGGCATCGTGGTGGCAGGCGCACTCGGCACGTTGGCCTTTCTGGACAGCTACAACCCGCACGTCAGCCCCTATGCCTCGTCGGCGATGTGGCTCTACACCCTGCTGCATGCCGTGCTGGCGGTTTCGGCCCTGTGGCTGATCAAGACCTATGGCTGGTCAGCCAGCTGCATCGTGGTCATCGGTGTGCTGCTCGCCCCCATGGCCGACGTGCTGATTGCGCAGTTCTGGATTTATCAGGACCACTTCCCGCTGATCGAGCATGTGAACTGGATCCTCTACTTCACCTCGCTGGCGATGATCCAGCAGCTGCCTTTCCTGGCAGCGCGCGATGCCATTGCTCCAGGTTCACGCCCTTGATGATCAGCCACAGGCAGAGCGACAGCTCGCCGATGAATGCAGGCCTGTGGATCATTGCGCAGCCTTGACCGTGGAGCGGATGCGCTAGAGCGTTTTTGATTTAAGTGCAGACAACAAGAATCGTCGTCATGCCGGCGAAAGCCGGTATCCAGTCCTTCAAGCCAAGCAACCCTTGCCGGTACTGGATTCCGGCTTTCGCCGGAATGACGGATTGAGATGCATCCATTTAAACCAAAGATGCTCTAACGCGGCTCCTCGAAACGACCAGCGGCGGCTACCGGGGCATTGCCCAAGTTTTTCAGTATCGCAAACTGCGGCTGCGCCGACAGCACCGAGGTGAAATAGGCGGCGAGCTGGCCTGCAACGAAGACGCGCAGCAGGCTGCGGGTGCCGTCGATGGCGCCAAAGCAGACGCCGTCCGGCGTATCGCCGTTGGTCATGTCGTTGTGCCCATAGTCGCGGGCGACCACCTCGTAGCGCGGCGCAGGGCTGGCATCGTAGAACAGGCGGTAGTTGCGGATGGCGGGTGCGCACTCGAAGCCCGGCACGCCGCTGTTGCCCAGCCCCATGCCGAGAATCAGGCTGGGGAAGGGAAAGTTGAAGGCACCGGGATCGTCCGTCACCAGCTCGCCGGTGCCGCCGGGCGGGAACGGTGGGGCGTTGCCATCCACCGGATCGACGCCGGCAATCGCACGGGCACTGGCCCTGCCATCAAAGATCATCCGCCAAGCCACCTGGCCGCCGCGCGAATGGCCGAGCAGCCCGGTGTTCGCAGGGACGATTCGCACCGTCGAGCCGGGCGGCAGACGCTGAGCCAATACCGCATCGAGATTGCCCTGCACCCAGGTCAGAACTTCGACCACAGCCACCGTTTCCGCTGCCACCGTCGGCGCGCTGCTGGGGTCGCTGCCATACATCTGCGGTGCGGCGATCACGAAGCCGAAACCGGCAAGCCGGGCGAGCAGTTGGGTGTAGTTGTCGACGTCGGAGACGAAGCCGTGCTGGAATTGCAGCAGCGGGTAGTCGCCGCTTTTTTCAGGCAGGAACAGGCGCAGCTCGCGCGGGTTGCCGACTTCGTTTGCGGCCAGCAGGAGCTGGCGCACGGCAAGCGGCGGCGTCGCGTAGAAGTCGATGGCGGGCGAGGCGATCGCCGTCGTGTCCGGCCTGCTGTCGCAGGCGGTCAGGGCGAACCCAGGCAACAGCAGACACAGCAGGCGGACGATGCGGGCTCTCATGGCTCTGTTCCGGATCGAGGCGCTGTCATCAGCGCTCCGTACTGCATCAAAACTCTTCCATCAGGCGACCCTTGCCGATCACCTGATCCTGGATGCCGCTGGCGCGCAGCGCATGCCAGATGGTGGCGACGTTGATCGGGATCAGCGGTTTTTCCAGCCAGTGCTCCAGCGTCGGGAAAATATCCACGCAGGAGAGATTGGTGCCGCACTGGATGATGGCGTCGACGTCGTCGCCATCGATGGCCTTCACCGCATCGACCACCTGCTTGATGGTGGTCTCGGCAATGGCCGTGGCCGAGGGCCGGTTTAAGCCGGCGATGTGCTTCACCTCGAAACCGATCTCGTCGAAGAAGCGGCGCACGTTGTCGTCACCCACCGGCGGGTAGGGCGTGATCACCGAGATGCGCTTGGCCTTGAACAGGTGCAGCGCGTCGCGGCAGGCGGCGGCCCCGGTCGTCAGACCCAAATCACCGATCTGGTTCTTGATGTCCTGTTCGAACTCGATGTTGCCCGCCATGCCACCCCAGAAAGTTTCGGCGGACATGCCCAGCATCAGGTGGGTGATCTTCGCGCTCAGCACGTTCTTGATGCCCATCGGCATCTCGCCGCGCATCATTTCCAGAAAGCGTTCGAAGATGGTGTTCTCGTCGTCGCCGGTCTTCTTGCCCTCATCGGCCCAGTTCTTCAGCTCGATCCAGAACCGCGAAGGGTGCCAGCTGACACCGGTCAGCCCGAACTTGGCGAGGTCGTATTCGACGCCGGTGTTGGTGGAGGGGATCAGCACGCCGATGCGGGCGCGCTGCGCGACTTGGTAGTTGTCCATGCAGCTCTCTTTATGGGGTGGGGATGGCCGCGAACAGATCGCGCTTCTTGAAGCCCGCCGTCATGAACCGTCCGAAGGCCTTGCCGGTGGTGAGCCAGGCTACTTTCGCGCCCGGCTTGTTGCTGGCGAGCACTTGCTGCGCAAGCCAGGGCGTAACCGTTTCCACCGTGTCACCCAGGATGTTGAAGATGCGCTTGGCCTTGGGCCAGTCGGGCGAACTGGCGTCGTAGTCGCCCACCAGCAGGTCGGTGACGACGATGCCGGGACTCAGGGTGCATACCTGCACCGGCTGGTCTTTCAGCTCTTTTTGCAGAGCCTTGTTCAGGTAGTTGAGCGCGCGCTTGGTGGCGCCATACGCGGCCATGCCAGGCACGGTCTGGCCGCCGCTGCCGAAGCCCTCCATGTTCCACACCTGGCCGCCGCCCTGCTTGAGCAGATGGGCGATGACGATGCGGTTGGCGAGCATCACGCCGGTCAGGTTGGTGGCGATGATGGCCTCCAGGTCGGCTGTCTTCGCCTCGTGCAGCGGCGCGCGGCGGATGCTCATGCCGGCGTTGTTGATCCACACATCCACCCGGCCAAAAGCCTTGTGCGCCGTGGCCCACAGCGCCTCGATGTCGGTAGCACGGGCGATCTCGCCCGCCGCACCCACCACCTTGCCGGGGTAGCGCGCGGCGAGTGCGGCCACGGCCGTCTCTACCGCCGCCGCGTTGCGGCCGGCGATAGCCACCTTGCAGCCCAGCGCCAGAAATGATTCCGCCAGGCCTCGGCCGATGCCGCGTGTGCTGCCGGTGATGACGACGGTTTTCATTTGTAGAGCCGGCTGGCTTCCATCTGCGCAGCACCCATGCGCATGCGGATCATGTTCTCGACCTGGTCGGCGCCGAACACTTTCTCTGCCAGCGAGTTCATCGGGTCCCGGGCATAGCCCAGTTCGCGCACGCGGTGGTCGTAGCGCTGCAGCGCGGCGCGCTCGCTGTGCGGCACAGCCTGCGGCGCATCCAGCCAACCGAGCCAGCGCGCGACGAAGCGCTTGGCGTAAGCCTCCAGCTTGTCGATGTTGGCCTCGTTGAGATCGCCGGCAATGGACAGCGCCAGCGGCGACAGCAGCGCGCGCATGTAGATGCCGTGGCTTACCGACCAATGGAAATCCGGATCGCCGCGCAGCTTGAGAAACTCGGTGTTGGCCTCGCCGCCGTAGTACTTGTCGAGATAGGCGGCGTCGGTGCGCAAGTCCTTGCGCGGCACGTAGTCGGCGTAGAAGAACAGCTTGGGGATGGTGCCGAAGATCACGATCAGGTGCGGCGTGTCGCTGTCCTGCCCCAGGAAGCAGGTGGCATTCATGTCGAGGATCGAGGCCTTGCGGTTGCCGAGCCAGCTGTGCACCAGCCACTCCACACCCTGGCCGGTGTAGGCATTGAACGAGCCCTCGAAGGCACCGTCCGGGCTGGTGTAGTACTCGCGGCCATTGCACTCCGGATGACGCTCAACCGGAAAGCGCGAAGCGATCTGGTCCTTGATGCCACCCAGGATGCCGAAGCAGCGCTCCCAGGCGCGGCTGACGTCCACGTTGGGATTTTCGGCGAGGAACTCGTGGATGGTCTTGGTATCGGCTGGCTTCTGGATGCTCATGGGTTTTTCTGGGTTTTATGGAAGGTGTTAGGGCGTGTCATCAATTACATGATCGCAGCGGCCGAAGGCTGTTTTGGGGCAGTGCGACAAACGAGGCGCAGCCAATGGTTGTTCCATTGGCAAGCCTTGTGAGGGAGCAATGCCCCAAAACAGTCCGGCCCCGAAGGGTTGCGGGCCAAAACCGCGCATTGCGTCGTTGCGAGACTTGCGCAGGTTCCAACCTGTGCTGCGTCTCGCGCCTCGCACTGCGCGGTTTTGACCCGCAACGCTGCGACCATGCAATGGATGACATGCCCTAGAGACCAGCGGTCTGGAACAGATCGGCACGCGGCTTGATGCGCGCCATGAGAAAACGCCTGGCGATCTTGCCGCCGTTGAGCCAGGCGATCTTGCTGCCGCTCTTGCTCATCGCCAGCATCTCTCCGATCAGCCAGGGCGCGACGGTGTCCGGCAGATCGCAGAGCACGTTCATCAGCTTGCGGCTCTTGGCAAAGTTGACCGGGTCGGCCTTGATCTCGCGCAGCACGCCCTCGGTCAACAATATGCCCGGCCGCACCTTGCCGACCAGCACCGGCGTGCCTGCCAGCTCCTTGGTCAGCGCCGTGGTCAGGTAGTCCAGCCCGCGCTTGGTGCTGCCGTAGATGCCCATGCCGGGAAAGTACTCACCGTCCGAGCCACCGCCGAGGATGTTGAAGATGCGTCCCGCGCCTTGCGCCAGCATGCCGCGCGCTGCCACCTGGCTGCCGTGGATGGTGCCCAGCACGTTGGTGCTGACCATGCTGCGCACATCCGCCGCCGAGGTCTCGATGATCTTGCGCGTGGTGTGGGCAACACCGGCGTTGTTGATCCAGACATCCACACGTCCGAAGCTGGCGACCGCCTTGCTCCACAGCGCTTCCACCTGCGTCACGTCGGTCACGTCGGTTGCAAGGCCGGTGATCTTGCCGGTGCCGCCGCCCTGCTCAATGGCGGCGATGGCCTCTGTCACCGCCTGCGCCGTGCGGCCGCTGATGACGACGTTGTGGCCTGCTGCCACGCCGTGCTTCGCCAGCGCAAAGCCAATGCCCTTGGTGCTGCCGGTGATGACGAAAGTGGCCATGATTATTTGAGCGGGTGATCGGGATCGGTGTGCGTCGGCGTGTATCCGGTCGCATAAATCTTCTGCGCCGAGATACGCCGCGTCGGTGCCTTGATCTGGCTCAGGAACTCCAGCGTCGGCAGTGCGTGGCGCTGGCACAGCGTGCCGAACACCTCGGCATTGGTCTTTGGCAGGCCTTGATCGAAGCAGACGTTGTAGACGCCGGTGAGGTTCTTGCGCAGCGCATGCTCGGCGGCGGCAACCACATCCATGAAGTGGATGATGTAGAGCAGCGCATCGCCACTGAACGGCGCCTTGCCGCCCATGATCTGGTGCGCCAGCCGCACCCGCTGTTCAAAGCTCATGTCGCCGGGTGCGCCATAGATGTCCGGCAGGCGCAGCACGCAACCCTGGCCGCTGGCCAGCACCGCCTGCTCGGCCTGCGCATAGAACCGCGCCGAAGGCTCGATGGCATTGCCCACCGGGGTTGCCTCGGTGATCGGCTCGCTGCCGGGGCCGCCATCGCCATACACCGAGAACGAGGAGAGAAACACCACGCGCGGATGTGCTGCCGCAGCGCTCTCGCAGCTGGTCACCAGCGCATCGCGGTAGGTGGCCTCGCGCTCTTCGCGGTTCTTCGCCTGCCGCACATTGGGCGCGACGGTGGCGACGATGGCGTCAACGCCCACCGCAATCTCGCGGATGCGCGCCGCATCGCTGCCGCGCAGCACATGCACTTCGTCGGCGAACTCGCGCAGCGCTTCCACCTTGCCGGCTGTGGTGGTGGTGCCGATTACCTGCACGCCCTCGGCACGGAAACGTGCGGCGAGGGCCTTGCCCACATGGCCGAGGCCCAAGATCAACAGCTTTTGCATCGACCGCTCCCATTGCATTTATATTGTTATATCATTGATACAACAAACCGCACAACGGCCCCTCGCAATGACTACCCATCGCACGCTCGGCATCCAGCTCATCCCCGGTGTTCGGCGTGGTCATCTGTGGACCTATCTCTTCGTCGCGGTGATCTCCTCCGCCTACGCCGGCGCGCTGGCGGTGCTGCAACCGGGCCTGCTGCACGCCATGGGCATCGCGCCCGGCGAGCAGGCCATGCTCACCGGCCTGCTCTCGGCCCTGCAGGAGCTGGTGTTCATCGCCCTGCTCGGCCCCATCGGCGCACTTGCCGACCGCGTCGGTCGGCGTCTGGTCTATGCGCTCGGTCTGCTCGTCACCGGCATCGGCTACGCGCTGTATGCGCAGGCCGGCTCGGTGACAGAGCTGATCGCCCTGCGCCTCATCGTCGCCCTCGGCAGTGCGGCGATGGTGGGCATGATGGTGACGGTGATCGCCGACTACCCGCAGGAGCAGGATCGCGGCAAGGCCAATGGCCTGCAGGGTGTGGTGGCAACACTCGGCGCCTTCATTCCGCCGATGCTGCTGGCGCTGCCCAGCGTGTTCGCGGCCAAGGGCTATAGCGAAATCGGCGCGCAGCAGGCCACCTTCGCAGTGGCCGGCAGCCTTGGCGTGTTCGCGGCGGTGATTGCCGCACTCGGTCTTTCCGCCCAGGCCGGGCGCATCGCCGCCAGCGCACAGCCGGCACTCGGCACCCTGCTGCGCCAGGGCCTTGCCAGCACCCGCAACCCCGGCATCGCGCTGGCGTGTGCTGCCGCCTTCACCTCGCGCGGCGTGCTGGCTGTCACCGGCGCCTTCATGAGCCTGTGGCTGATCCAGTACGGCACCGGCACGCTGGGCCTGAGTGGCAGCGAGGCCATGAAACAGCTGGCGCTGCCGCGCGTGCTCTGCATCGTCACCGGCGCGCTGTTCGGCGCGATCCTGATGGGGTTTCTGAGTGATCGCATCCGCCGTGTCACCGCCGTTGCGGTGGCTGCCGGCCTGACCGCAGCGGTCTATCTCGCGCTGTTCTTCGTCAAGGACCCGACCGCACCCTGGGTGTTTTATCTGCTGGGCCTGATGGGCATTGCCGAGATCAGCGCCTTCGTCAGCAGCCAGGCCCTGATCGGCGAGCGCGCACCGGTGGCACTGCGCGGCGTGGTGATCGGCTTCTTCGGCGTGGCCGGTGCGGTTGGCATCCTGTTCGGCACCAGTCTGGGTGGTGTGCTGTTCCGCGACATTGGCCCCAGCGCGCCGTTCGTGCTGTTTGGGGCCATCAACCTGCTGGTGTTTGTCTGGGCGCTGCGCTTGCGCCGCCAGCCGGACCGCACCGCATGAGCCATTCCATCCTCATCGCTGGCGCCGGCCCCTGCGGCTCGGTGCTCGCGCTGTATCTCGCCCAGCGCGGCATCGCGGTGACGCTGCTGGAGAAACACCAGAGCCTGCCGCGCGATCTGCGTGCCTCCACCTTTCACCCGCCCTCGCTGGAGATGCTGCACGCGCTCGGCGTGGCAGAGACGATGATCGCGCAGGGCCTGGTGGTGGATCGCTACCAGTACCGCGACCGCAAGAGCGGCGAAGTGGCCGAGTTCAACATGGGCCTGATCGCGGATGAAACCGCCTTCCCGTTCCGCCTGCAGCTCGAACAGTACGAGATGACGCAGATCGTCAACGCCAAGCTGCGCGAGTATCCGAGCGCCACAGTGCTGTTCGGGCACGAGGTCTTGAGTGCCACGCAGAACGAACACACGGTGACGGTGGAGGTCGCCACGCCTGAAGGCCGCAAGAGTTTCACCACGCCCTTTTTGATCGGCACCGATGGCGCCAGCAGCATGGTGCGCAAGGCTGCGGGGATTGGTTTCGGCGGCTTCACCTACGACGAGAAATTCCTGGTGGTGAGCACGCCGTTCCCGCTGGAAACCGCGTTCGACAACCTGAGCTACGTCAACTACATCTCCGACCCGGACGAGTGGTGCGTGGTGCTGCGCACCGAGAAGCTCTGGCGCGTGCTGTTTCCGGTGTCGCCGAAAACGCCTGAGGAAGAAGCCTTCGTGCTCTCCGAGGCGCATGTGCAGGCGCGGCTGCAACACCTGCATGCGCGGGCAGAGCCGTACGAGATCGGCCACCGCACGCTCTACAAGGTGCATCAGCGCGTCTCCGAAACCTATTACAAGGGCCGCATCGTGCTGGCCGGCGATGCCTGCCACATCAACAACCCGCTCGGCGGCATGGGCATGAATGGCGGCATCCACGATGCCTACAACCTCGCAGGCAAGCTGGTCGAGATCATCGAAGGCGGTGCCGAGCACGGTGAGCGCTTTGCCCACTACGACCGCCAGCGCCGCGAGCTGGCGGTGCGATTCGTGCAGGAGCACACCATCAGCAACAAGAAGCTGATGGAATCCACCGACCCCGACGTTCAGATCAAGCGCCAGCAGATGCTGATGGACACCGCCGCCGACCCCGTGAAGGCCAGGGCCTTCATCCTTGAGCGCGCGATGATTCACTGCGTGCGCGACAGCCTGGCAGTGACCTGATGAATCTTCCTCTTGTCATTCCCGCGAAGGCGGGAATCCAGTTTTCGCCGCAAGGGCAAGCCACGTCGCTTCACGACGCCTGGATTCCCGCCTTCGCGGGAATGACGAATATTCGGGGAACACGCACTTGAACATCCTGCGTGGGATATTGAAATGGCTGCTGCGCCTAACGCTCGCGCTGCTCATCGGCATCGCGCTCTACGTGGCTTACGCCCACTGGGCCTGGCGCGATATTCCGGTCGCCAAGCTCGAACAGAAATACGGCGGCGACACGCTGCGCACGGCCGTGGTCGATGGCCTGGCCATTCGCTACCAATTGCAAGGCAGCGGGCCAGCACTGGTGCTGATCCACTCCCACTACATGGACATGGGTCTGTGGGATGACTGGCTGCCGCTGCTGACGCCGCACTTCACAGTGCTGCGCTACGACCTTGCCGGCCACGGCCTCACCGGGCCGGATGCGACGGGCGTCTACACCGTCGCGCGCGATGTCGCCCTGCTCGATGGCCTGCTGCAGCAATTGCAGATCACCGATGTGGCGCTGGTGGGTTCGAGCCTGGGCGGCAACATCGCCTTCACCTTTGCGGCACAACAAGCTGAGCGCGTGCGCGCGCTGGTGCTGGTGAACTCCGGTGGCCTGAAGCGCGCCAACAGCCGCAGCCGCGGCGAGATCCCGGCCTGGGCCGATCAGCTGATGCCGCTGGTGCCGCCTGTGGCACTCAACCGTTTTCTGCGCTGGATGGCGGCTGACAATGCGCCGCTGGCCGATGCACTGACGCCACGCTTCGTCGATGGCTGGCGGCGTGAGGGCAACCGCGTGGCCGAGCTGTCGCGCCTGCGCCAGTTCGAGACCGGCGAGCCGGACGCGCTGCTCGCCGCCATCACCGCACCGACGCTGATCCTCTGGGGCGAGCACAACCCGCAGCTGCCGGTGGCACTGGCAGAGCAGTTCGAGCGCAAGCTCACCGCTGCGCGCGCGGTGCAGCGCAAGACTTACCCCGGTGCGGGCCACCTGTTGCCGGTGGAGCGGCCGGCAGAGACAGCTGCCGACACGCTGGCCTTTTTGCAGCGCGAGGATTTGTGATGAACAGACACTCCACCAACACACTGTCATTCCCGCGCAGGCGGGAATCCAGGTGTCCGTACCGACCGCAAACACATACCTGGATTCCCGCCTTCGCGGGAATGACAAATCAAGTGAAGTTGGCTTTGCTCGCACTCACTCTGGTGCTAGTCGCCTGCAGCAAGGATGTCCCCCTCGAACCGGCCCAACCTCTCAAGGCCAGCACCGAGCAACTGGCGACCATCCCCAATCTCACCCCCGGCCCCCACAAGGTGCTCAAGGGCGAGCCGGTGCAATGGCAGATCGGCGGGCAAGACCTGCGCCTGCGCATCGTGCAGCCCGAAGGCACCGGCCCCTTCCCGCTGGTGATCTTCTCGCACGGCAACTGGTCGGACATCACCAAATACGATGCGCTGCTCGAACACTGGGCCAGCCACGGCTATCTCATCCTCGTGCCCTATCACGCGGATGGTGGCGGCATGGCGCGCGGCATCTTCAACAGCCTGCGCAAAGGCAATGAGGGCCTGATCGCGGCACGGGTTGCCGATGTAAAACTCCTGCTCGATCACCTCGCGGAGGTCGATGCCCTCGAAGCCGGGCTCGCGGCGCGCATTGATCGCTCGCGCATCGCAGTGGCCGGGCACTCCTTCGGCGCTTTCACCGCGCAGCAGATGATTGGTGCTGCTGCCGTGAATCCTGAAACCGGCGCGCGAGTCGAGGGCCGCGATGCCCGCGTGCGCGCGGTGATGGCGATCTCGCCGCCGGGGCCGATGTTCAAGATCATCAACGAGCAGTCCTGGCTGAATGTCGATGCGCCGATGCTGGTCACCACCGGCACCTGGGATGTGAACAAGCAGTTCTGGCCCGACTGGCGCGAGCACACGCTGTCGTTCAACACCGCCAAGCCGGGCCTCAACTGGCTGCTGGTGGTGCAGGGTGCGGATCACTACCTGGGCAACCTCATCTGCCGGCCCGAACGCGAGCAGCCGCCGCAGCCCGACGCGCTGCGCATGGTCAATGCCACGGCGGTCGCTTTCCTCAATGCCCATCTGCGTGACGACCTGGGCGCGCGAGCCTGGCTCGACGCCGCCACGCTTGAAAACCTCACCGACGGGTTTGCCCGCCTGAGCCACCGCTGATGTCAAACCGCAGCCCCATGTTCGTGCTGTTTCTCACCGTGCTGATCGACCTGATCGGCTTCGGCATCATCATTCCCATCCTGCCGTTTGCCGCGCCCCAGTTCGGCGCCAGCGAACTCGACATCGCCCTGATCATCGTCGTCTATTCGGTGTGCGGCGCCCTCACCAGCCCGCTGTGGGGACGCCTGTCAGACCGCTGGGGCCGCAAGAAAACCCTGCTCGCCTGTCTGGCCGGCAGTGCCGTGTGTTCGCTGATGCTGGCCTTCGTCACCACACTGGCGGCCCTGTACTTGGTGCGTGTGGTGGCGGGCTGTTTTTCCGGCAACTTTGGCGTGGCCACCGCCATGGCGGCGGACTTGAGCACCCCGCAGAACCGGGCGCGGGCCATGGGCACCGTCGGTGCGGCGTTTGGCTTAGGCATGGTGGTCGGCCCCTCGCTCGGCGGCTTGCTGGCCGGGCCGGAAGCCAGCCTGCTGCTGCCGGGGCTGGTGGCGGCTGGCCTCACCGTTGCCGCCATCGTGTTCGGCGTGCTGCTGCTGCCCGAAACCATTGCGGCCGCTGCCGCCAAAGGCCCGCGTGAGTCCATGCGCCGCCTGCTGACGCGCACCGGCAATGGCGGGCTGATGACGCAGTTCGTGGTGCTCACCGGCGCGATCAGCACGGTCAGCTATCTGTTCCCGCTGGCCACCGGCCACTACCTGGGCTGGGGGCCACGGGAAGTCGGCATCGTCTTCGGCATCCAGGGCCTGTGCATGGCGGCCTTGCAGGCCGGGCTGGTGGGCAAGCTGGCGCAGCGGTTTGGCGAACTGGCGCTGCTGAAGGTGGCGCTGACCCTGATGATTGGCGGGTTTTCGATTGCCACCGTCGCGCACACCCAGCCACTGCTGCTGGCCGGATTCTTCATCTCCATCACCGGTGCGGCCTGCTGCCCGCCGGTACTCAACAGCCTGCTTTCGCAACGCACCCCACCGCAGTTGCGCGGGCAGATGATGGGCACCTCGGGTGCTGCCTCGTCCTGGGGCCGGGTGTTTGGGCCCCTGCTGGCAGGCCTGGCACTGAGCCAGTTTGGCTATACGGCTGCCTGGGCACTCGGTGCCATCGCCGGCATCGCCACACTGCTCTGGGCCCTGCAGACCAACGTTGCCGATCCCGTGCTGCCTGCGGCACCCCCATCCAACATCTGATCCAGCATCTGAACATTCACGAGTAAGGAGACCCCATGCGCCCGCACGTCGAACTGATTGACGAGAAAGACCTGATCTTCCACCCCGCCGAACTCGAAGGCGGTATGGGCACCGCCCTGCAACGCAACATGGCCTACGACGAGGAGGACGGCTCGGTGAGCGCGAAGATCCACTTCGAGACCGACTGGTCGCGCCCGGCAGGCGTGCAGAAGGCGCAGATCGAGTGGTACATCCTCAAGGGCGAGGTGCAGTTTGGCGATCAGACCCTGGTCGCCAACGATTACTGGATGACGCCCGGCGGCGTTGCGGCACCGGCACTCAAGGTAAAAGCCGGCACCGAGATTCTCTACTTCCGCGAGTTCGGCGACTGGCGCTTCACCGTCGGCGGCGGCGACCTGCCTGACGTGCGGCCTGACCAGAAAACCGTGGTCAAGCACGCCAGCACCATGCCCTGGATCGACGTGAAAGACGGCAGCCCGATGCGCTTCGACCTCGGCGGCACACCGGTGCCCGGCCTCTACATCAAGATGCTGTTCCGCGACGAGAAGACCGGCTTCTACACGCGCCTGATCAAGGCCAAGCCGAACTGGGTCGAGCATCCGCTGGCGCACCACCCGGTGTACGAAGAGGCCTATTGCCTGGAAGGCAGCTTCGACTACAACTTCGGCAAGATGTGGCCCGGCACCTATTTCTTCCGCCCCGCACTGGTGCGCCACGGCGACTTCGTGGCCGGCGATGAAGGCACGGTGTGGATCGTGCGCTGCGATGGTGATCTGGTGGACTGGTACACCGACAACGCCAGCATGGAGATGAAAGGCGACCCGGTGAACTGGGGCCCTGGCTATCCGCACACCGTCGCACCCGTGCCCCTGCAGCCGGTACGCTCGCGCTCGATGGGCAAGATGGAAAATCCTTACTACAGCTAGCCTTGTGTCCACTTCACAACATCTCAATCTGTCATTCCCGCGCAGGCGGGAATCCAGTTGGCTGTTGATGTTCTCCGCCCCCAAAACTGGATTCCCGCCTTCGCGGGAATGACGACAGGAGCCGCCATGACCGTCGATGCCACAACCTTCAAGGCCGTGATGGGCCAGTGGCCCTCCGGCGTCACTGTCATCACCACCGTCGATGACAGCGGCCCCGGCGGCATGACGGCGTCGAGTTTTTCCAGCGTCTCACTCAATCCGCCACTGGTGTCGGTGTGCATCGCAAGGCATCTGGCCATGCACACGCGCATCGACCAGGCCGGGGTGTTCGCGGTGAACATCCTCAGCAAGAACAGCGTCGACGATGGCCGCCGCTTTGCCGGCATGCTGCCGGGTGTCACCAACAAGTTCGAGGGCGTTGACTACGCCACCGCCGTCACCGGCTCGCCGCTGCTGGCGAACACGCTGGGCTGGGTGGACTGCAAGGTGTGGGCACGCCACGACGGCGGCGACCACACCATCTTCGTCGGCGAGGTGCTCGATGCCGGCATCGACAAAACCGCCGCCCCCCTGCTCTACCACTCGCGCAGCTGGGGGCAGTTTGCGGATGTGCTGGCGAGCGAGGCGACCCTGCTGCGCGCTGGTGCGGAACCCACCGGCAGCGTCGTGGTGACCAACGCCTTTGGCGCTGCCGCCGCGAGCCCCGCTGCGGTGGAGACCCTCATCAGCCGCGTGCAGGCCACGCTGGCCGAGAGCCCCAATCCGCCGATGTTGGTGCTGGACGATGCCGCCACCGCCGCCGACCCGCTGCAACTGCGCCTCGCCATCCAGGCCATCGCCGGCCTCGTCGGCCGCGTGCCGGTGGCGCTGCGCCTGGGCGCCGGGCCGATGGCGCTGGCAAACGTGCTGGTGGCACTCAAGTCCGGCGTCCGGCATCTGGTGGTGTCACCGGATTCAAGCAGCGCTTATCTCGCCGAGGCGGATGTGGCAACGATGTTGAGGCGGATGGGGGTGGGGTTGAGTGGGTAAGCGCAGCGCTTTCGGGTGGCGGTTCTTGATCAGCAGCGGATGGCCGCAGCAGCGCTTTCAAAGACCTTGCTGTGACTGCGTTTTTGTTCCGACCGCAATACCTGTTTCACCAATGACGAAACGATTCCGCCCACTGCCCTTGGCTGAATAAAGAGCCAAATCAGCCTGACGAAGTGCATTTTTGATCGCGGCCGGGACATTTTCGAACTCCGGTTGAATGCATGCAACACCGATACTGATCGTGACCCGAGCCTCGCCACCGTCGGCCAGACCAACCCTCAAGCTCTCCACCGCCGCCCGAATCCTGTCGGCGATGTTGGCAGCATCTTCCCTGCCGATCCCGTAGGCCAGGGCGACAAACTCTTCTCCGCCGTAACGAGCTGCAATGTCCATGGGCCGGCACAACAGACTCTTGATGGCCTGTCCGACGCTCTGCAGGCAATGATCGCCTTCGATATGGCCGTATCGATCGTTGTAGGCCTTGAAGTGATCGACATCGAGCAGGAAGACCGCCAGTGGATCGCGCTGCCGCGCCGCCTGCCGCCAAGCGGTGTCGAAATGGCGCATGGCGGCGTGGCGATTGGGCAACAGTGTCAACGAATCGTGCTCGGCGCGAAAATTGGCCACCGACTCGGTCAGGAACAATTTCCGCAGCAGCAGTTCGCGCGAATAAGCCCCCATCACTCCGATCACGGCCATGCAGGCCAAGTGAAATGCCTGGGTCGCAATCAGCTTTGAATCTCCTCCCAGCATCAACGAGCCGATCAGGTAAGCCGTGATGGCTGGCAGGCAGGAAACAAAACTAGTAAACGCACGAAGGCCGGTCATGAAGAAAACGAAGGCCATCATCAGCAACATGCTTTCGTAGGGTAGCGGGGTAGCCATGGCTCTCGCTTCGAGCAGCACTGCTACGAACCCTGCCCATACCAGGGTCAAAATGACCCAGCTTGCCCACGCAAAGCTATCCCGGAGTCGGGCGCTGAAGGTCGGCCAAAGGGCCAGCAACATGACTGGAATGATGAATCCGCAGCGGGTCGAGACCGTCCAGAGCCAAGTTTCTCGGGGATAAACGATGATGTCCTTGAGCGAGAACATCAGAAAAATGAAGATTCCGACGATCAGACCGATTCGGATCCGGCGGCGGTGGTTGGTCCAGTAGTGTTGGAGAAATTCCCTTTCAAGGTCTGGTTCAAAACGCAGCTTGGCGAAACCCTTCGCCAACTGGGCTGCGTGCGGACTGGTTTGATTCTCCGCAAATTGACTATTGGTCATGGAGTTTCTCCCTTAGTTATGAGAATAAGTGGTGACTTATGAATCATCGCCACTAATAGATGCCGTCCATGCTCGGCACCCAGCATGAAACTGGCACTGTCCAGATCAGAACATGCCCTCTAAGTCTGGCGGCCCTTTTTAGGGTTTAGCCTTCTGAGCGCGCGCCATCGTAGCCATTGCGCGAAGGGGGCGAAAATCGACCGAAACATGTCGACGACCCTCAGGGGGTCGGCTGCTTGGTGCTGCTAGCCACCATACCGCTCAGAGATCGCCAGCAACTCCGGCGCACCCAGCACCGCATTGATGCGGTTCAAGTCGATCAGCCCGGCATAGCCCTTGGTGCTGCCGTGCTGCCGGATGTGCGCCAGCAGCGCCTGCGCCTGCGGCACGAACAGGTGCAGCAGCGCCGCCGGGTAGAGCGCGATGCGGTAGCCGAGTTGTTCCAGTGTCGCGGCATCTCCCACCGGTGAGCCGCCGCCTTCGACCAGGTTGTGGACGAGCGGGATGCGCGCAGCAAAGCGGCGCGTGATCTCGTGCATTTGCTCGAGGCTTTTCGGCGCTTCGATGAACAGGGCATCGGCACCGGCTTGCAGATATTGCTCGGCGCGGTCGAGCGCGTCATCGAAGCCAGAGACGCCGAGCGCATCGGTGCGGGCGATGATGAGCGTGTCGGCATCGTGGCGGGCATCGAGTGCGGCCTTGATCTTGCCCACCATCTCACTGGCGCTGATCACCTGCTTGCCCGCCATGTGGCCGCAGCGTTTCGGCATCACTTGGTCTTCCATCTGCAAGGCAGAGGCACCGGCGCGCTCGAACACGCGCACCGTGCGCTGCACGTTGAGGGCGTTGCCGAAGCCGGTGTCCATATCGGCGATCAGCGGCAGCGCCACCCGCTCGCGCATCAGCGCGACGCTATCGGCCACCTCGCTCATCGACACCAGCCCCATGTCGGGCCGGCCGTGTCGGGCGAAGGCGATGCAGGCACCAGAGACAAAGCCCAGCTCGAAGCCCGCCTGCTCGGCGAGCAGGGCGGTGAGGCCGTCGTAGACGCCGGGCGCGCGCAGGCAGTGGCCTCGTGCGAGGGCGTCACGGAGTTGGCGGGCGTGGGGCATGGGTGGCCTTTCCATGTGAGAGCGGCGCTCCTGGGTTCGTCATACCGGCGAAAGCCGGTATCCAGTGGTTGAGACGGAGGAATGCTGGCTGGGACTGGATTCCGGCTTTCGCCGGAATGACGGTGGATGGAGGGATCAATGTTCTTCCAGCAGCCGCCCATAACCGCTGATGCGGTCGCGGATGCCCTGACTGCGCAGCGCATGCCAAAAGGTCAGCGCATTGATGGCGAGCACCGGCTTGTTCAACTCGCGTTCGAGCTGGGCGGCCAACTCGACGAAATAGAGGTTGGTGCCGGCTTGCAGAATCAGGTCCACATCGTCGCCATCCACCTCGCGCACCATCGCGCGGGTCTTGGCGAAGGGCTCGTGTGCGATCTCCACCGGCCCCGGCGAGCGGTGGCCGCGGATTTGCACCACCTCGTAGCCGATGTCGCTCAGAAACTTTACCACCATGCCGTCGCCCACCGCCATGTAGGGCGTGATCACGCCGATGCGCTTCACACCGGGGAAACAGGCGAGCGCATCCTGAATGGCCTGCGCGCCAAAGGTGATGCCGCAGCCGCCGGCCTCCATGGCAATGTCGTTGTAGCGCTTGAACTCACGGTCACTGCGCTCCTTGCCGTCCCAGAAAGTCTCGGCGGAGTAGCCAAAGATCACATGGTCGGGCCGCATCGTCAGCGCATCGCGCAGGCCCTGCTCGGTGGCGGCACCAATGGCCTTCACCATGTTAACGAAGTCGTCTTCGGTGACCACCTTGAACGGCGGGATCACGCAGGCGCGCGTGGCCAGCACCACCCCGGTCGGGCACATGCGGTGGTATTCGGTTTCCACCGCCGTGTTGGTGGAGGGCACCAGCACCGCAAATTTTTTGCGGTAGCCGTAGTAGTCGGTTCCGTAACCGTAGGCGTCCAGCACGCGATGCTCCGGGGCGAGTAAATGTATTATTAATATACCAATATGTTTGACGTGGGATTTTTAAGGATTTTTTGCGCATGGCTGCAGCACAGGTCGCACTCGTCACCGGCGGCAATCGCGGCATTGGTTTTGCCATTGCGCAGCAGCTCGGTGCGCGCGGCATCCGGGTGGTGATCACCGCCCGCAATGCGGCCCAGGGTGAGGCCGCAGTGGCCGCATTGCAGGCCGCAGGCGCGGATGCGCACTGCCTGCAACTCGATGTCGCCGATGCGGCGAGCCGCCAGCAGGCCGTCGCACAGCTGCTGCAAGCCCACGGCCGCATCGACATTCTCGTCAACAACGCCGGCGTCGCACTCGACAAATGGGTGCCGACGCAGCAGCTCGATCTCGACGTGCTGCGCGCGACGATGGAAACCAATCTCTACGGCCCGCTGCACCTCTGCCAGCTGCTGCTGCCGGCAATGCGCGCACAGGGCCGTGGCCGCATCGTCAATCTCTCCAGCGAACTCGGCTCGCTCTCCGCGAGCAACATGGGCGGCAGTGCGGCGTATCGCATGAGCAAGACCGCGCTCAACATGCTGACGCGCCTGCTGGCGCTGGAGCTGAAGGACAGCCCGGACATTCTCGTCAACGCCGCCGCCCCCGGCTGGGTGAAAACCGAACTGGGTGGCGACGACGCACCGCGCAGCACCGAAGAAGGCGCGCACACGCCGGTGTGGCTGGCAACGCTGCCGGCGGGCGGGCCGAGCGGCGGCTTCTTTCGCGACGAGGCGGCCTACCCTTGGTAATGCCGCCCAAAGTTTTCGTCACCCGCGCCCTGCCGGGCACTGCCCTGGCGCAGCTCGCCGCCGCGACCTCGCTGCGCTGCTGGCCCGGCCCTCTGCCCATCACCGCCGCACAGCTGCGCACAGAGCTGCGCGACGCCGAGGGCCTGCTCTGCCTGCTCACGGATTGCATCGACGAGCCCTTGCTCGCCGCCGCACCGGCGCTGCGCGTGGTGTCGAGCTGCTCGGTGGGGGTGGATCACGTCGAGGTCGCCGCACTCACCCGCCGCCGCATTCCGCTCGGCCACACACCGGGCGTGCTGGTGGAGGCCACCGCCGATCTCACTTTTGCCCTGCTGCTGGCTGCGGCGCGACGCATCACCGAGGCTGAACGCTTCGTGCGCGAGAACCAGTGGACGCCATCGCGCCGCTGGGAGCCGGAGCTGTTGCTGGGCAAAGACCTGCACGGTGCCACACTGGGGCTGATCGGCCTCGGTGCCATCGGCCAGGCCGTGGCGCGCCGCGCGCAGGGCTTTGGCCTGCGCGTGATCGGCTGGACCCCTTCAGGCCGCAGCGTGCCCGGTGTGACGGCGGCAAGCTTCGAGAAGGTGCTGGCGCAATCCGATTTCATCAGCCTGCATCTCGCCCTGAGTGCGCAGACGACCCGGCTCATCAATGCCGCAGCACTGGCGCAGATGCGGGGCGATGCCATTCTCATCAACACCGCACGCGGCGGGCTGGTGGATGAGGCCGCACTGCTTGCCGCCCTGCGCACGAAACAGCTCGGTGCCGCAGCGCTCGATGTGTTCGAGCAGGAACCTCTCGCCGCCGACCACCCGCTGCTGGCGCTGCCCAATGTGGTGATTGCGCCGCACATCGGCAGCGCCACTCTCGGCACCCGCTCGCGCATGGCGCAGCTGGCAGTCGATAACCTTCTCGCAGGCTTGCAGGGCCGGCCCATGCCGCATTGCGCGAACCCCGAGGTTTATTCATGACCCTGCCCGGCACCGTCAGCCGGCACCTGCGCGGCCTGCGCCATGCGGGCGTGGTGACTGAAGACCGCGAGGCGCTGATTGCCCGCATGCAGGCGATCTTCGGCATTGCCGAGGCCGACATCGTGCGCATCCCTGCAGGCGACGAACCGGCCGATCCGTCCATTGAAACGCGCTTCGCGTTTTTCAGCATTGGCGGCGTGCCGCTGGAGGTGATTGAGCCGGTGTCGGAGCAGTTCAAACACATCCTGCTCGGCAGTGGCCGCGGCGTGAACCACCTCTGCTACAACGTCGACGATCTGCCGGCTGCCATCGCCGCCATGCAGGCCGCTGGCGTGCGGCTGGGCCATGTGACGCCGGACGGCATGATCACCCTGCCGCATGCGCGCATGGCCTATTTCAACCCGCAGGACACTGCCGGCCTGCTGATCGAGTTCGTCGAGCCACGCCGATGAGCGAGCTGGCGCGCGGGGTCTACCGCTACTGGCGCGATGGCCAGTTGCAGGCCATCACCGAACCCTGGCGGCTGCTGGCCGCGCCCGCTGGCCTGCTGCTGCGCGGCAAGCGGCTGGTGGATGGCCTGCCGTTTCTCGATATCGAAGCCGACTACCAGGGCGCGCGCTGCACCGGCCTGCGCCTGCACTGGCAGCCACCGGCGCCGGAGGCGCTCCGCAGTGTGGAATACCAGTTGCGCGACGACGGCCTGCTGCGCTGGCGCTTCGAGCAGGAGACGCACTTCCGCGAGCAGGCCCTGGCTGCCGATGCCCTGCTGTTCCCGCTGCTGCGCGCGGCCACCGGCCCGCTGCTCGGCGCGCTCGGCGCCGCTGCGCGCAGCGTGGTGCTGCCCTGCATCCGCAATGCCGCTGATGCGGCGAGTTTCCTGCACCCCATCCACTCATCACGCCACGTGAGCACGCCGGTGCAGGCTGGTGATCAGCCGCCGACGCTGCGCTACCACGGCGGTGAATACGGGGCTGAGGGCTGCGACTGCTGGCTCGACAGCCACGGCCTGTTGCAGCGCTATCACTGGCACTCGCCACAGGGCGTGTGGGATGTGCGGCTGGAGGAGCTGCACTGCGCCGAAACCTTCCGGGGCTTTGCCGGATGAGCGAGGCCGCTGCCATCGCCGCACTGCGGCAGACGCTGGAGACGCTCGCCGGCCCCGAAGCAGTGCTGCACGACAAGGCCTCGCGCACGCTCTATTCGCAGGACATCTGGCAGCAAGGCAGCCTCTGCGCGCTGGTGCTGCGCCCTGACAATGGCGACACGCTGGCGCGCGGTGTGGCGGCGATCACCGGTGCCGGCTTCAGCCTCATCGCCCGGGGCGGTGGCATGTCCTACACCGGCGGCACGCTGCCGCAGGATGCCCGCACCGTGGTGGTCGATACCGCGCGCATGAACCGGGTGCTGGGCATCCACGCCGAGGACATGTACGTCACCGTCGAAGCCGGCTGCCGCTGGCAGACCCTGCACGCCGCCCTCGAACCACTCGGCCTGCGCACGCCCTACTGGGGCACGCTGTCGGGCGCGGTGGCCACGGTGGGCGGCAGCATCAGCCAGAACAGCATTTTCTGGGGCAGCGGTCAGCACGGCAGCGCTGCGGACTCGCTGCTGGGGCTGGAGGTGGTGCTGGCCGATGGCAGCCGTCTGCACACCGGCAGTGCCGCACAGGCGCAGGCGGCGCCGTTCTTCCGGCACTTCGGCCCCGATCTCACCGGCCTGTTCAGCTGCGACAGTGGCGCGCTCGGCATCAAGGCCAGCATCACCCTGCGGCTGCTGCCGGCGTTGCCGGCGCGCGGTGGCCTGTCGTTCGACTTTCAAACTCCGCAGGCGCTGCTGGCGGCAATGGCCGCCATCGCCCGCCGGGGTCTGGCCATGGAGTGCTGGGCCACCGACCCGACACTCAGCGCCCAGCGCGCGCAGCGCGAGCGGCTGCTCAACGACGTGAAGGCGCTGGCCGGCGTGCTGCGTGCCAGCCGCAACCCCTGGCAGGCGCTGCTGGCGGCACTGCGGTTGGCGTTCGGGGGTCGGCGTTTTCTGCGCGGCGTGCAATGGCCGCTGCATGTGCAGGTTGAAGATCGCAACGAGCCGGCCGTGCGTGCGCTGCTCGCCGAGGCCCGCGCCATCGCCCGCCGCCACGGCGGCCGCGAGCTGCCCAACACCATCCCGCTGGTGATCCGTGCCAACCCTTTTCCGCCCGTCAACAACATGGTCGGGCCGGGCGGCGAACGCTGGGTGCCGGTGCACGCGCTGGTGCCGCACTCCAAGGCGGTGGCGCTGCACGCGGCAGTGGAGGCGATCTATGCGCGCCACCGCGAGGCCATCGAGCGCCACGGGGTACTCACCGGGTATCTGTTCACCACCGTCGGCCACGGCACCATGGCCATCGAGCCGCTGTATTTCTGGCCGGATGCGCTGGCGACCCTGCACGAGCAGAGCGTGCAAGCCGCCTACCTGCAGCAGCTGCCACGCCATGCCGAAAACCTGGAGGCCCGCGCCTTTGTCGGCCAGCTGCGGCGCGAGCTGATTGCGCTGTTCAGCGCCGAAGGCGCGGCGCATTTGCAGCTCGGCAAGTGCTACCCCTATGCCAGCGCGCTGCGGCCCGAAGCACTGGCGCTGGTGCGCGGCCTCAAGCAGCTGGTCGACCCGGCGCGGCGCATCAACCCGGGTGCGCTGGGCCTGTAGCGTCAGTCGCGCTGGAAGCGATACACCTTGAGAAAGCCCGGCGGCAGCGTGGCACCGCCATCGTTGCTGTTGTGCTTGGCAGCGATGATCTCGTTGCGGCCATCGCCGTCGATGTCGGCCTGCTGCGCCTCGTGCCAGGCGAGGTGTTGGTTTGCAGTTGGCGTCAGGTGCGCGCGCGTTCGCGGCCGGCTTCGGCCTGGTAGTCGTCCCACCAGGGGGGAAACCGCATGGCCCAGGCCGAGAATGCGAGTGCGACCCCCTGCCAGAGCACGAACAGCCCGGCGTTGCCGTGCAGTGCCAGGTGGCTGAGGCAGACCAGCAGGTTGGGCGTGTGGCAGAGCAGCACCTTGCGGCTGTTCCACTCGCTGTAGTTATGCGGCGGCGAGACCTGGATATCCCAGTAGTAGCGGTGCCAGACGCCGTTGTAGCCGCCGATCGCCAGATAACTTAGTACCGCCACCCAGGGCTGGCCGAGACCAGTCCCCGCAATGAGCGTCCAGATGGTCAGAAACCACAGGCCCTGGCACAGCCCCCAGACCAGTCCATAGCTGGGTGCGAGCAGAGGGTGCGATGCACGACCATCGGTGAAGGTGCCCTTCGGCCAGATCAGACCGTAGCCGATTACGATCACCGCCGTGGCCGCGCCCGTGAGCAGCCACCAGCGCGGCTCGGCGAGTTGCGCCGCCGTCGCCAGCGGCGTGGCGAGCACTTGCGGCAACACGCCGGAGAGCGTGGCGACGATCAGGCAGGCGCAGAAATAGATGCCGGCCCTGGCCCAGGCAAGCCGCGGGCTGTAGCGGCCAGCTGGCACCGCTGGTCGCTGCTGCCGGTGCAGCAGCGCCAGCGCAAAGGCCAGCAACAGCAGCCCGGCGATCAGCACACCCTGTGAGGGCAGCATGATTGCGGGACCGGACATGCGATCAGAAATTGAACTTGATGTTGGTGCCAAAGGTACGGCGCGTGCCCTTGCCCACCAGGTACTGGTTGAACACGCCGATGAAGAAGGCGTTGGCGGCATAGTCCTCGTCAGTGAGGTTTTTCACCCAGCCGGTGAACTCCAGCGTGGCGTCGTCGCTGGCCAGTCTCAGCGAGGCATTGGTGATCTGACGCGCAGGCACCCAACCCAGATTCAGCGGCTCCACGTACTGCTTGGACTGGTAGTTGGTGTCGATGCGTGCATTGATGCGCCAGCCCCCCAACTTGGTTCCGTAATTGAGGCCGCCTGAAAGCTGGTTGCGCGAGGTGCGCGACAACTGGTTGCCGCTGATGTCGCCATCCGCAGGGCAGGTGACGCCATCGCAATGGTAGGCGCCCGTGTCCTGGCGGCCTGCGGCGTACTTGGTGCCCTTTTTGTACTGGGGATCGCTGAACGTCAAACCCGCATCAATCGATAGCTCCCGGGTGATGTTGAGGGTGGATTCGATTTCGATACCCATACTCGTGGCGCCGCCGATGTTGGTGATGATGTCGGAGGTGGACAGTCCGCCGACAGAGGGCGGCACGCCGCCTTGCAGGGTGGTCTGGTTGATGTAATAGATCGCACCGTTGAGCATGAGCAGGCGGCCGAAGAACATGTTCTTGGAGCCCAGTTCGTAGGTCCAGTTTTCCTCCTCTTCAAACGTCAGCTCTTCGACGGTGTTGGCATTGTTGAAACCACCCGCCTTGACGCCCTTGGCGGCCGAGCCGTAGATCATCTTGTTCTTGGCGTAGTTCCAGTTGATGATCGCGCGCGGCGTGATGTTGCGGAACTTGGCCGTGTCATGCGGCACCGCGATGCCACTGCACAGCGTGTTCGCCACCGGCAACACCGGCGCCGTATTGACGTTGGTGGTTGGCGTGCAGCCCGCTGGGGGGACGCTCGCCGGACAGTTGGGGCCGTAGCAGATCCCCTCACCCGGCGCGATCGCGAAGGAATCGGTGAAGCGATCCACCAACTTGCTCTCGACGGTATAGCGCGCTTCCAGCGTGCCTTCGAGATTGTCGGTGAAGTCATAACGCAGCGAACCGAAGACTGCCGAGATGCCGTCCTTGAAAGCGGTGTCTTCGCCACGAATCTGGCCGCCGTGCTGACGCGTGTACTGGTCGTAGGCGGCGGCGGCAGTCATCACGGTGCGTTCCGCCAGCGTGTTGGGCGCAGACAGGGGCTCGCTGCAATTCTGGATGTTCTCTGGCGTGTCGGCATTGCAGAGGTCGTTGAGGTACAGCTCCGTCCACTCGCGGTCATTGACCTTGGAGTAATACGCGCCAAAGCTGGTGTTCAGATTCTCGGCCGCTTTCCAGTCAAAGCGCAGTTCGTGGGAGGTGGTTTCAAGTATCGAGTTCGGGCGCGAGCTGGCGGTGTTGACGAACTCGTAAGCGCTGCGATCCTGGTTGTTGGCCTGGGTCTTGATGGCATCGACGTTGATGCCGCGTCCCATCAGCGGGTCTTCGTCGCTGGAGCCGCCATCGGTGAACGAGTCGTGATCTGCGTAGCCAAACAGATAGTGCACGCTGAAGCCATCCAGAAACTCGTAATCGGTGGTGAAGGTCGCAACCGAAGTGCTGGCCACGGTGCCCAGCGCACGCGGGTCGACCACGATGCCGTCGACGGTACGCGGCGCGACATCGGAGGCATAGCGTGGCAGCTCACCGCACCACAGCGTGAAGCCGGTGTGCGTGCGCGGCGGCTGTGGCTGGATGTCCCTCACCGAGGCGGTGTTGCAGTTGAGATCGTTCTGGTCATCAAAGCGGATGCCGAAGCGCGCGGCATTGACGCCGGAAATGCTGTAGCTGGGTGCGGCTTCATGCAGCTGCTTGCCGCTATAGAAACTGCTGCGCATGGTGAGCTTGTCGTTGGGGACATAGGCCAGTGCGAGGCTGTAGATCTCGTCGGAGCTGCCGCCCAGCTTGCCACGCAGATTCAGGCCCGGCGGATCGGCATCGGCCACCGGATGGTTGTTCTTGGTGTGGCCGTCGTAGTAACCCTTGCCCAGCGTCACCTTGCCCATCAGGGTGGCCGCCTTGTTCAGGGGGCCGGCATAACTGCCGCGATATTCCTTGCGGCCGTTGTCGCCGAGCGTCAGCGAGAGATAGCCATCCGGCACTGCGCTGGGTTTCAGGGTGATGTAGTTGACCGCGCCGGCAAAGGCGCTGCGGCCATACAGCGCGTTCTGCGGACCCTTGACCACTTCGACACGCTCCATGTCGATTAGGCCTAAGTTCAGCATGCTCTGGCGTTGCAGGTAGACACCGTCTATGAAGAACGAGACGTTCTGCACGCGGGTGGTGGTGAACTGCTGGGCCAGGCCGCGGATCACCGGGTTGCCGTGTGCGCCGCCGGTGGCAAAGCCTTCAAAAGTGAAGCCGGGCGTGGCAGAAGCGATGTCTTCCAGGCTGTTGTAGCCGCGCTGCTCCATCTGCTTGGCGCTGAAGGCGGTGACTGACAACGGCACGTTCTGCAATGATTCCTTGCGCTTGCGCGCGGTGACGACGACGCCGTCGAGTTCCACCGATTTTTCTGTCTTGGTCTCGGTGGGTGCGGGTGCAAGCTCTGCGACAGGGATGGTCTCAACCGGTTGTGCGGGCTGCTCCGCTGCAGCGTCCTGCGGCGCGGCATCGATCGCAGTGCCATCTGTCGTTGCAGGCTCAGTGCTGCTGGCAGTTTCTGCCGGCGGCTGTTCAACCGTCTCTTGCGCCGCTGCAACGCGCGAAAAACCAGTGGCCGCCAGCAACAACACAGCAACGGAGAGAGTGGTTTTTTTACCGTAAGAAATAAGCATCGAGCGATCCTCAGTAAGCTCTTACAACGATCAGTTCATTCACTGTCTGTCTGCGTGAGGCTCCGTGCCCGACTGCAGCAATTTGTCATCAACAAGCGCTCTCTCCAGAGCGACTTGATATAAACTACTATCAATATGTCATTTGCACAACACGCACCCCAAAAAGCATGCAGAACTACTCTGTCGGCGTAGCCCTTTTTGATTTTCTGCCCGTGCTGCTCTCTGCGCTGGGGCTGCACTTTCTGGCGCGCGCCATCGCCTTTCGCCACCCGCCACTGGCGGCCATCGCCTGGGCTGCCGCGCTGCTGATCCCTTTCGGCGGCTTTTGCAAGGCGAGCTGGAAACTGATCGTCGCCACGCAGGGTGTGCACATCGACTGGCTGGAGAACATGCTGTTCATCGCCATGGCGCCGGGCTTCGTCGCCATCAGCTTTGCGCTGTTCCATGCCCGTCGCGCATGGCGTGCGCCGCTGCTGCGCCACTCATCCACCCGCCTGCTGCTGTGGCTGGCGCTGCCTCTGCTGCTCGCGGCAGCTGCCGCCGTGCTGCGCCCCGAATCGCGTCTGTGGTTCTTCTGCCTCTTGGGCACCACCACCATTGCCAATACGGCACTCATCGGCCACGCCATCGCGGCCTGCCGCTGGGGTGGCCTCGGCTGGCCGCAGGCCTGCTTCATCTATAACTTTGTCGCCACGCTGGCACTCAGTGGCCTGTCCCGCCTGCCACCGGGCGAGGCCACGGCGTGGATACAGGAAGCCGTGAATTTTTCAGCCCAGGCCGCGATGGCGCTGGGGGCCTGGCGGCTCAGCCGCCGCATGATGGAGAGACCATGAACAGCAACACCCTCGCCCGCATCTGCCTTGCCGCTGGCCTGCTGCTGCCGGCACTCGTCAGCGCTGCCAAGGTTGGTGATGTGCTGCCGGCGCTGACCCTGAAAGATCAGCTCGGCAACCCGCATACGCTCGATGCCGGCGTGCGCCGCATCTATGCCAATGCCGACCGCAAGGGCGATGCGCTGATGAAGTCAGCCGAGCTTGCCCAAGCCACACTCGACCAGCAGAAAGCCATCGTCATTGCCGACATCAGCGAGGCGCCGGGCTTCGTCAAGCGCATCATCACCGGCAGCTTGAAAGACCGCCGCTACACCACCTGGGTGGACACCAAGGGCAGCAGCCGCAAGGCGCTGGCATACAGCGCCGACAAGGTGACGGTGATCGAACTCGATGGCCTGCGCATCAAGGCGATTCGCACCGTGGCGGACAAGGCCACCCTGCAAAAGGAACTGGCGCAGCCCTAGGAGAAATACATGGAACTCTCTGACAAAACCGCGCGCCAGATCTGGCAGGACGTGAAGGCCAATCCCAACCGTGCACGCTTCGGCTATGGCCGCAAGGCGGTGCTGGTGAACATCGACTTCCAGAAGGCCTATACCAAGGTCGATGAGTTCAAGACCGCCTACGAAACCGACCCACGGCAGATCGACTACGTGAACCAGCTCGCCGTGGGTTTTCGTGCGCTGAACTGGCCGGTGGTGTGGACGCACGTCGCCTATGCGGACTCCGCCGAAGACGCGGGCGTGTGGGGCACGCGTACCGATACGCCGGACTCGCTGCAGAACATCAAGCACGGCTCGCGCCGCAGCGAGTTCGACGACCGCTGCGTCATCGACCGCAGCCGCGACCTCGTCTACTGCAAGCGCATGCCCTCGCCGTTTTTCGAAACACCTTTGCAATCGCTGCTGGTCTGGCACCAGGTCGATACCGTCATCATCACCGGTGGTTCGACCAGCGGCTGCGTGCGCGCGGCAGCGGTGGACTCGCTCAGCCGAGGCTATCGCACCATCGTCCCCGAGCAGTGCGTGGCCGACAAGCACGAGTCCTATCACTTCGCCAATCTAACCGACCTGATGCTCAAGTACGCCGACATTGTCGATGTCAGCGAGACGCTGGCCTGGCTCGCGCAGCAGAAGGCTTAAGCCATGCGCGAAGACACCGGCTATTACGACTACTGGCCCTACCAAAACCGGCCGAAGATCCGCTGGCCCGGCGGCGCCCGCCTGGCTTTCTGGGTGGCCCCCAACATCGAGTTCTATGAACTCAATCCACCCGCCAACAAGTTTCGCGCGGCCTGGCCCACGCCCTCACCCTCGATCCCCGGCTATTCGATCCGCGACTACGGCAACCGCGTCGGCCATGTGCGGCAGATGCAGCTGCTCGACAAGTACGGCATTCGCGGCTCGATCTCGCTATCGGCTGCCTTGTGCGAACACCATCCGGAAATCATCGCGATGTGCCGCGAGCGCAACTGGGAGTTCTTCAGCCACGGCATCTACAACACCCGCTACACCTATGGCCTGAGCGAGGCCGAGGAGCGGGCGATGATCTTGGACTCCATCGAGACCATCGAACGCCACACCGGCAAGAAGCCCGCAGGCTATCTGGCCCCGGCGCTGTCGCACTCTGAGGTCACCATTGATCTGTTCGCCGAACTCGGCGGCCTCTACACCTGCGATCTGTTCCACGACGATCAGCCGACACCCTTGAAAGTGCGCAGCGGCAAGCCCTTCGTCTCGGTGCCCTACTCGCTGGAGATGAACGACACCATCGCCTACGTGGTGAACAAGGTGGAGCCGCGCCTGTATGGCCAGATGCTGAAGGACAACTTCGACCGCCTCTACGCCGAAGGGGCCGAGAGCGGCACGGTGATGTGCATCCCCACCCACAACTATCAGGTGAGCTGCCCGCATCGCCTCAAGGCGTTTGAAGAGGCGCTGGAATACATCACCGGCCACAGCGATGTGTGGGTGACGACGGGCCGCGAGATTGCCGAGCACTATTTGCAGCATCACTACGCTGCAGCAACTGCCTCCATTGCTGGAGCGGCGGCATGAACGAACTCGATCCCCTGCACTACCCCGTGCGCCGCCACGGCATGGACCACGACCGCTACGCTTGGTCGATGCTCAGCACCCGCAAGCCCGTGCACTGGCCGGGCGGCAAGACGCTGGCGCTGTGGGTGAACGTCGGCATGCAGTTCTTCCCCATGAACCCGCAGAAAAAGCCGCTGTCGGTGGCCGGCAACATGACCATGCCCTACCCGGACCTGCGTCATTACTCGCTGCGCGACTATGGCAACCGCGTCGGCATCCAGCGCCTGCTCAAGGCTTTTGACCGCTACGGCGTGAAGCCCACCTTCGCCTTCAACACCCGCCTTGCGGAGCGCACCCCGGCGCTGCTGCGGCAGGTGCTTGAGCGCGGCGACGAGATCAGCTGCCATAGCTGGAGCATGGACACCGCCCACGCCGGCGGCCTTGATCCCGCCGCCGAAGCCGAGCTGGTGAAGCGCTCCATCGGCGGCCTGCGCACGCTCACCAAGCGCGAGATTCGCGGCTGGATCAGCCCCGGCAAATTGCAGAGTGCGGCAACGCCGGAGCTGATCAAGACCGAAGGGATCGACTGGTGCGGCGACTGGGTGAACGACGACATGCCCTACAGCTTTCGCACCGATCACGGCCCGCTGTGGGCGATGCCGCTGTCCACCGAACTCGAAGACCGCTTCGTGCTGATGGACAACCTGCACAGCGCACAGAGCTGGGCCGAGCAGGTCTCTGATGCCTGCGACCTGCTGCTGAAAGAGGCCGCGACCGAGGGCGGGCGCATCCTCAGCTTGAGCCTGCATCCCTGGGTACTCGGCCAGCCGCACCGCATCAAGTATCTGGAGCAGGCGATGGAATACATCACCGCGCAGCCGCAGGTGTGGAGTGCGCATGCCAGCACCATCCTCGATGCGTTCACGGCGCAGCAGTGATGCCGAAAACCCTGTTCGACAAAATCTGGGACGCCCACACCGTCACCCCGCTCGACGACGGCGACACGCTGATCCTGATCGACCGCATCTTTCTGCACGAGCGCACCGGCGCGGTGGCGCTGGAAAGCCTTGCTGAAGCAGGGCGCACCGTGCGCAACGCCGAGAATGTCTTCTGCACCATGGATCACATCGTCGACACCTTGCCCGGCCGCAGCGACATCACCCTGATGCCCAGCGGCACCGACTTCATCCGCAGCACCCGCCGTGCCGCGCGCGCGGCCGGCATCACGCTGTTCGATCTCGATGACCCGCGTCAGGGCATCGTCCATGTGGTGAGCCCGGAACAAGGCATCGCCCTGCCCGGCCTCACCCTCGTGTGCCCGGACTCGCACACCTGCACGCTCGGCGGGCTGGGCGCGCTGGCCTGGGGTGTTGGCTCAACCGAATCCGAGCACGCGCTGGCCACGCAGACACTGCGCATCAACAAGCCGCGCAACCTGCGCGTGCGCTGTGAGGGCCTGCTGCCCGCAGGCGTCACCGCCAAGGATCTGATCCTGCATCTCATCGGCCGCTACGGCGCCAGCGGCGGTGCCGGTTGCGTGGTCGAGTTCGCGGGCCCGGCCATCGAAGCGCTGGAGGTTGAGGCGCGCCTGACCCTGTGCAACATGGCGGTGGAGTTCTCCGCCTTCACCGGCATCGTCGCACCCGATGCCAAGACCGAAGCCTATGTGCGCGGCCGCCCCTACGCGCCCGCAGCAGAGCACTGGGATGCCGCCGTCACCCACTGGCGCACCCTGCACAGCGATGCCGATGCGGTGTTCGACCGCGAGCTGGTGATCGACTGCGGCGCACTCTCGGCGGCCGTCACCTGGGGCACCAGCCCACAGCACAGCACCACCGTTGCGGGCTGCGTGCCCGACCCCGCCGCCGTCGCTGACGACAACACCCGCAGCGCCATGCAGCGCGCGCTGGTCTATATGAACCTGCAAGCCGGACAGCCGCTGCGCACGCTGCCCATCGACGCCGCCTTCATCGGCAGCTGCACCAACAGCCGCCTCTCGGATTTGAGGCTCGCTGCCGACGTGCTGCGCGGCCGCAAGGTGGCCGCGGGCGTGAAGGCGATCTGCGTGCCCGGCTCCTCACTGGTGAAGCGCGCGGCCGAGGCCGAGGGACTCCATCAGGTGTTTATCGATGCCGGCTTCGAGTGGCGCGAGTCCGGCTGCTCGATGTGCTTCTACGCGGGCGGCGAGGCCATGGGCTATCGCCAGCGCGTGATCAGCTCCACCAACCGCAACTTCGAGTCACGGCAGGGGCCGGAGACGCGCACCCATCTCGCCAGCCCCGCCACTGTCGCCGCCTCGGCCGTGCTCGGTCGCATCGGCGAAGCCAGCGAGCTGCTCAACTGACCATGCAAGCCTTCACCCAGCACAGCGGCATCGCAGCCCCCCTGCTGCGCATCAACGTCGATACCGACGCCATCATCCCCTCGCGCGAGATGAAAACCGTCGGCAAGCGCGGCCTTGCCGAAGGCCTGTTCGCAGGCTGGCGTTATGTCGCGCAAGGCAGCCGCGAACCCAACCCGGAGTTCGTGCTCAACCAGCCCGCCTACGCGGGCGCGAGCATCCTGCTCTCCGGCGCCAACTTTGGCTGTGGGTCATCACGCGAGCACGCGGTATGGGCGCTGGTGGAATACGGCATCCGCTGCGTCATCGCGCCCAGCTTCGGCGCGATCTTCCACAACAACTGCATCCGCAACGGCCTGCTGCCGATCGTGCTCGACGATGCGGCCGTGAAGTCACTCGCCACGGCCACGCCGCTGCACATTGATCTCGCCACACGCAGCATCACCACCGCCGATGGCCGCGTGCTGCCCTTCAACATCGAACCCGCGCACCACCTGATGCTGCTGGAAGGCCTCGACGGCATTGGCCTCACGCAGAAAAGCCAGGCGCTGATCGACGCCCACCTCGTCCGCGACCGCGCCGCGCGGCCTTGGGTGTATCGCCGCTGATGCCCTCGCCTCTCAGCCCCGCCACCTTGCAGGCCTACCAGGAACTGGCAGCCTGGCTGGTAGCCCGCCACCGCAGCACCGGCCTGCGCGTGCTCGGCATCAACGGCGCGCAGGGCAGCGGCAAGAGCACGCTCGCGGCCTTTCTGGTCAGCCACCTTGCGGAGCGCTACGGCCTCAAGGCCCTCGCCGTCTCGCTCGATGATTTCTATTTGAGCCGTGCCCAGCGCGCCGAGCTGGCCGCGACCGTGCACCCTCTGCTCATCACGCGTGGCGTGCCCGGCACCCACGATGTGCAGCGTGGTATCGCCTGCCTGCGCGCGTTGCCGCATCTGCAAACCGGCGAGGTCTGCGCGCTACCCACTTTCAGCAAGGCCATCGACGAAGCCCTGCCCCCAGCGCACGACCGCCTGATCACGCAAGCGCCCGACGTAGTGCTGTTCGAGGGCTGGTGTGTCGGCACCCCGCCGCAGGATGCCGCCGCGCTGGCCGCACCCATCAACGCACTGGAACGCGACGAAGACCCGCACGGCATCTGGCGGCAGTTCGTCAACACACAACTGGCCGGCCCCTATGCCGAATGGTTCGCGCAGCTCGATGCGCTGGTGTATCTGCAAGTGCCGGGCTGGGCGCAGGTGCAGCAATGGCGCGCGCAGCAGGAGCAGGAAACGGCGGCGAGCAATCAGGGCCACTCAGCCTTGCTGGATGAGCGCTTGCGCGAGCGGTTTATGCAGCACTACCAGCGCCTGACCCATCATGGCTTTGAGGCACTGCCCATGCGAGCAGACGCCACGTTGCGCCTCGACCTTGATCACGCCATTGCAACGAGTCGTTACCGCTGAAGGTTTGCAAGGTGGCAGAACAGGATGCTTGTCGGTATGGCGGCGGCGCAACGGGGTTATCGTTGCATTTCGACACTCAGGCTAATTAAAGAATGTCCTGACCCCGTTCCGTCAATTTGCTGCTCGGCTTAAGAAAGAAAAATCACATGCTCTACGAACAAGCTTTCATGTCGTTGCCGGAATTCTTGACCGGCCTGCCATATAAAGACTTCGACTACGAAGGAACCTTGATGTCTGCTTTCTCAATGGCGGTTCTTCAGGAGCTGAACGGTCGGAACATCAACAACCCAATATCCTGCCTTCGCTCAGAAGTGACCTACCCTGCGGCCCCAGGAAAGAGGGCCGATATACATCTTGATCTGGAGTCAATGAACATTCTGACTCCGGAACTGAAGCAATACGGCATCTATAGGCATAACTGGCTAGAGGCGAAGTACTTCCGACTCAACGACGAAGACAAGCCTACGGTTGATTCTCTCAAGGTTGTCCTACTCATTCTGAAAGACCTGATACGCCTAGTAGCTCTACCGCCAGAGGACAACAGACCGACTAGCGAGGCCGCTCGTTTTTTGCTTCACGCATATCAAGGCGAACCGAAGAAGCACATAGCGGAAAAGAAAAACACGCGAGGAGGCGCTGTTGGCTTTACCCGCACGTGGGTGCGAAAAATTCGTAGCGCTGGCATCCAAACGATCGAAACTATCCACGCGGCTGGCGAAGTAACTCAATTTGACGCGATCATCGGGGCACCGCTCCGAGGGCTGGAGGTATCAATGAAGGTTGCAAACCTCGTGTATGAACCTCGAACTGCCGCTACCAATGTCTACTGGTGTTATCTAACGCGAGTTGATGACTTCAAAGTCAGCCTCGGTGCCGAATGGTACGAAAGAAAAGATGGCACTTTTACTGAGAGCGCGCCGGGTGCCGCTCAGATCGTTATTACGGCAATTGCAGCTGGCCTAGCACAGTGAGGCTGAACAGGCGCTTCCTGTCGACGTATTTTCCTTCGCTGCGACAAATTTACGGCTGATGCTGCGCATTAAACGTCCGCTTGCTGATTTCACCTCTGAAATGATTGAGTAGCTGCCGAGCGCAGAAGCAGGCCGCATCTCTGATCTGCACCATTGCAGCAAGGTTGCGCCTGCGCCCGTGAGTCATGGAGAACAACGCCTCCACGCTTCAAACCTTGGCCCAAGCTCACATTGACATAATTGATATATCAATAATACATTTGCCGACATCGAAGCCCCTTTCCTTCAAGGTGATGCGCGTATGTCAGCAATGGGTGCAGAACCTCAAACCAAGCGGGTGCGGGTGGCGGCGGCGCAGTTCGCGGTCGGCACTGATCTGGATACCAACCTCGCGACCTGCCTGCACTGGCTGCGCGAGGCGGGCCGCTGCAAGCCCGATCTGGTGGTGCTGCCGGAGTTCGTCAACCACGCCTCCTGGTACGACGATGCCGAGCACTGCCGCCGCGTCTCGGTAACGCTGGATGGCCCTTTTGTGGCGGCACTCGCAGCCGGTGCGGCCCAGATCAGCGCCTATGTGGCGGTCAACTGCACGGTGCTGCGCGATGACGGCATCTGCACCGGCACCAGCCTGCTGTTTTCGCCCACGGGCGAGCTCTTGGGCAGCAGCGACAAGCAGGTGCTGATCGGCCACGAGAATGATTTTTTGCAGCGCGCGAAGCAGCCGGGGCCGATCATTGAAACGCCACTCGGCAAGCTCGGCCTTTACGCCTGCATGGATGGCGTGGTGAGCGAAACACCGCGCTGCCTGGCGCTGCGCGGGGCGGAAATTCTCTGCAACAGCCTCAACTCTTTCGCCACTGACGAAGGCTCGCTGCACATCCCGGTGCGCGCTGCGGAAAGCCGCGTGTTTGTGGTCGCCGCCAACAAGGTCGGCCCGCTGATTCCGGAGGCGATTCTGGAACCCGTGAGTGCTGCCACCGGCATCCCGATCCGCTTTTTGAGTGGCGCGGGCGATAGCCAGATCGTCGCGCCCGATGGCACCGTGCTCGCACTCGCCTCGCCGGACAAGGCCGAGGTGATCTGGGCCGATATCGACGTGAGCGAGGCGCGCAGCAAGCAGCGGCCGGATGGCACCAATGTGTTCGCGGCGCGCCGACCAGAGCTTTATGCCGCCATCGCGCAAGACCCGGCCACGCAGCCTGCACCGAGCTTTGAGGGCGCGGAGCAGCTCACCGTCGCCGCCAT